>NZ_JARRAH010000001.1:927387-1236516 GCF_030553305.1 Halomarina ordinaria
CCACCACAACCTCTTCGACCGCGTCGTCCGCCACGACCGGGTGCTGCTCTACCTCAACCTCCTCTTCTTGCTCACGGTGTCGTTCCTCCCGTTCCCCACGGAACTCGTCGGGGTGTACGGGACCCGGCTGGCGTGGACGCTGTACGCGGTCAACTTCGCCGTCATCGGCCTGCTGATGACCTGCATCTGGGCGTACGCGGCGAGACGCGCGTTCCTCGCCGCAGAGGTCGGCGAGCGGACGGCCCGCCTCGTCACGCTCCGCAGCCTCATCAGCCCCGCCGTCTTCCTCGTCTCCATCGCCGTGAGCCTCGTGAACCTCGACGCCGCCTACCTCACCCCCCTGCTCATCGTCCCCCTGCAGGCGCTGTGGGTACGTCGATACGGTCGCCCGTCCCGTCCCTGAGCGGTACAGTCGGAATAGAAGGATATTACCTGTTGGCGAACGTAGGTACGTACGCAGGCTGTCAGAGGCCTACTCGTCGGTCCCCGTCTCCTCTCGTCGCGACACCAGCGCGCTCACCGGAGGGTCCGCCGGCCTCCTCCACGAATGTTTTTGGACGAACAGGAACCATTCGGTCGAAAACACATCACAACGTGAATCGATGATGCTCGTTCGTGGTGGTGCGGCGGGTTTCGAGGGACTGATGTACGGCCCACGGCACCCGAGAGTAATGAGTGAACGTGAGACGTGGTCGACCAACCTCGGGTTCGTGCTCGCCGCCATCGGGAGCGCGGTGGGGTTGGGTAACATCTGGCGGTTTCCCTGGCTCACGGCGGAGAACGGGGGGAGTGCCTTCCTCGTCGTCTACCTCGGTCTCGTCGTCGCCATCGGCGTCCCGGGACTCGTCGCCGAGTTCGTCATCGGACGGCGCGGCCACCGCGACCCGGTCGGCGCGTTCCGCGCGCTCTCGCGCTCGCGGTGGTGGCCGGTCGTCGGCGTCTACGCCGTCGGGACGACGCTGCTCGTCCTCACCTTCTACAGCGTCGTCGGCGGGTGGATACTGCGTTACACGGTCGGGAGCCTGACGGGCGCGTACGTCGCGGACCCGGCGACGTACTTCGGGACGGTGTCGTTCGGCCCGGAGGCGGTCGTCGCCCACCTCGTCTTTCTCGGCGTCGTCGGGGCCATCATCGCGACGGGCGTCAGCGGCGGTATCGAGCGCTCCTCGAAGGCGATGATGCCGGCCATCGTGGTCCTGCTCGGCGGCCTCGCCGTCTGGGCGTTCTCGCTCCCGGGAGCCGCCGGCGGCTACGAGTTCTTCCTCTCGTTCGACGTCGCGACGCTCCGCGAGAACTTCCTCGCCATCCTCGGCCCCGCCGCCGGCCAGGCGCTGTTCACCCTCTCGCTCGGCGCGGGGTCGATGCTGACGTACGCCTCCTACCTCGACCGCGACGAGTCGCTGCCCGCCGACGCCACCGTCATCGCGGTGGCGAACACCCTCATCGGCGTGCTCACCGGTCTCGTCGTCTTCCCGCTGCTGTTCTCGCAGGGCCTGCCCCCGGGCAGCGGCGGAGAGGGGGCGCTGTTCATCGCGCTCGCGGAGGCGTTCGCCTCGCTCCCGGCCGGTGGCGTGGTCGCGCCGCTGTTCTTCGGCGTCGTGCTCCTCGCGGCGGTGTCGAGCGCCATCAGCATGCTGGAGACGCCGGTGGCCTACCTCGTCGACGAACACGCCGTCCCCCGGCGGCGGGCGACCCTCGGCGTCGTGGGCCTGCTCGCGGTGACCGGGTCGGCGACGGCGCTCGCTCCCAGCGCGTTCGGCCTCATCGCCGGGACGCTCGCGGACCTCGCGCTCACCGGCGGCCTGCTCGCGTTCGTCGTCTTCGTGGGCTGGGTGCTCGGCCGGGACGCCGTCGACGAGTACCGCGCCGGGGCGGGGTCGCTCTCGACACCCCTGGCCGGGGCGTGGCACGCGCTGGTCGCGTGGGGCCTCCCGGTGGTCCTCGGGTTCACCCTCCTCACGAGCCTCGCCTCGCTGGCCGGCGTGGCGCTCGGCGTGGAACTGCGCGTCGCCCTGACGCTCGGCGCGCTCGTCGTGGTGCGCACGCTGGTGAGGATGGGCCGCGAGCGCCGGCCGGTCGCGGGCGCCGATTGAGGGGTCAGTCCGCGCCTGCGGCGTCGGCGTCGTCAGTGGCGACGCTCGCCGGGCGGATGCCCCGGAGCGCCGCCGCGAACAGGACGAGCGGCGAGAGGACGCCGAAGAAGTAGTACGGCGCGTACGCGAGCGTCTCGACGCCCGTGACGCCGAAGACGAACACCGCGCCCGCGTGCCACGGGAACAGCGCGCCCGTCGGCGTCCCGGCGGACTCGATGGCGCTCGAGAGGTCACGCGAGGTGAGGCCGAGTTCCTCGTAGACGGTCCGGAGCGTCATCCCCGGGACGACGATGCTCATGTACTGCTGGGCGGTGAGGGCGTTCGTGGCGAGCGCGGAGACGCCCGTCGCCGCGATGAGTCCACCGGTGCTCCGGGCGCCGCGCGCGAGGCGGTCCGCGAGGACGGCCAGCACGCCCGTCGCCTCGAGGAGGCCGCCGAGCGAGAGCGCCGCGACGACGACGGCGACGGTCCACGCCGACCCGGAGAGGCCGCCGCTGGCGAGCAGGTCGTTGACCAGCGAGAGGCCCGTCTCGGGGGCGGTGCCGGACATGAAGACGGTCCAGGCGTCGACGAACGACTCACCCTGCAGGAGGACGCTCGTCCCGACGCCGGCGAAGACGCCCGAGACGAGCGTCGGGAGCGCCGGGACGCCGTACAGCGCGAGGCCGAAGGTGACCGCGAGCGGGGCGAACGCGAGCGGCGTCACGCTGTAGGTGCCCGTGAGCGTGCCCTGAATCTCGCCGATGCGGCCTGCGGGAATCGCCCCGTCGAACCCGAGGCCGATGACGACGTACGCGAGGAGCGCGAGGCCGAAGGCGACGGCCGTCCCCGCCCGCATCGCCCGGATGTGCTCGTAGAGGTCGGTGTTGGTGACGGCGGCGGCGAGGTTCGTCGTGTCCGAGAGCGGCGACTGCTTGTCGCCCGCGTAGGCCCCCGACAGGATGGCCCCGACGGTCATCGGTGCGGGGACGCCGAGGCCCGACCCGATGCCGACGAAGGCGACGCCGAGCGTCCCCATCGTGGTCCACGAGGAACCGATGGCGAAGGCGACGACGGCCGCGAGCAGGGCCGTCACGGGCAGGAACGTCCGCGGCGAGAGCAGGTCGAGGCCGTAGTACATCAGCGACGGGATGGTCCCCGCGCTGATCCACGTCGAGATGAGCCCGTAGATGACGAACAGGATGAGCACCGCCTGCAGGCCCATCCGGAGGCTCCGGGCGATGCCGTCGTAGAGGTGGTCCCACGACCAGCCGAGGACGTAGCGACCGAGCAGGCCGACGAAGACGATACTCCAGAGCAACGGGACGTGTGGGTCGAGGCCGAGGACGGCCGACCCCACCCCGAGGAACGCGACGAGCGCGACGACCGGCAGCACCGCCACGGCCAGCGAGGGCCGGTGGGCCGGGTCGACGTCGTCGAGTCCGCGCGGTGTGAATCGCTGGTCCTCCATTTCGACCCGAGATATAACCTTTGGGCATTAATGAGTTGCGACTTATGCTCGGTAGAAATACGACGCGTGTGGACACGCCGCGCGCGCCTCGCGTCACGGGGACAACGTGCGTCCACATCTGTTCACGTAATCGTGAGTAGCGGCCCCGCGCCCGTGACGGGGACCAGACGGTCGGCCGCCGACCTCGCGGTCATCCCGCCGGCCGTCGCCCGCGAGGAGGTGCCGAACGACGGTCGCGTCGGCTGCGTCGCCTACCCCTACCGGGTGTTCGAGGCGACGTCGAGCATGGACCGTCCCGCGCTCGGGCCGCGCGTCGCGCGCTACGTGGTGAGCGTCGACCGGGTGCGCAGGCTGGCGCTCCGTGCCGACACCTTCCCGGCGGTGGAGACGCGTCGCGTCGAGGACGTCCTCGTCCTCCCGGCGGCGCTCCACGACGAGTCGACCCGCGAGAAGGCGCGAACGGCGGTCTTCCAGTGGACGCTCAGAACGTACTCGCCGCTCGGTCCCCCCGACGTCGAGTTCGACGCGCGCGCGGATGCCTACAAACTGTTCTGGCTGGCGGAACGCGAGACGGGCGACGTCATCGTCGACAGCGTCCGGGGCGGGGAACGACCGCTCCGGGACTGACCCTCAGCGTAGCCGCTCTTCGAGGCAGACGCGGAGGATGGAGCCGGCGATGGCCGCGCCGCCGGCGAGCGGGTCGAGTTTCGTCTCGCCGGCGCGCTCGCGGTAGTCGATGGGTTCCTCGCGCACCCGGTAGTCGCGCATCAGCGGCCGGACGAGCAGTTCGGCCGAGAGGCCGGTGTTCTCCGTCCAGCGGATGCGCCGGACGACGTCGCGGCGGTAGGCGCGCATCCCGGTGGTGGTGTCGTGGACGCGCCGGCCCATGAGGGCGCTCGCCAGCAGCGCGAAGGCGTGGTTGCCGAGGCGGTTGAACGCCGGCATCGCCGAGGCCCCGTGGTAGAGGCGGTCGCCGCTGACCACGTCGTACCCCTCGTTGATTCGCTCGAGGAAGCGCGGGAGCGCCTCCATGGGGTAGGTGTCGTCGCAGTCGGTGGTGACGACGACGGGCCGCTCGGCGGCGAGGACGGCCTCGCGGACCGCGACACCGTAGCCCTGCGGTTCCTGTTCGATGACGCGCGCGCCGTGCTCGCGGGCGATGTCGGGCGTCCGGTCAGACGACCCGTCGACGCAGACCACCTCGGCGCGGCCGTCGGTGACGCGTTCGATGTCCGAGAGGACCGTCCCGATGGCCGCTTCCTCGTTGTACGTCCCCATGACGACGCTCAGGTCGTCGAAGGTGTACTCGTCCTCACCGTCCTCCGCCGCGGACTCCAGGCTCATCGAACGCACCTCGCACCCACCGCGGTTTAGGTCTACCGAAAACAAATGGATTCGACGGTTGTCGCTCCTCGCGGCGGGGTATCGTCGGACGAATGGCAAGAACGGACCCTGCAGAAACCTTTATGATAAACCATGAAGAATAGGCGAAGTGCAGACGACCGACGCGGGGACGGTCCCCTCGTCGACAGACCACTATGACCGACCACCACGACACCCAGGACATGGACGACGCGCCGCTCGTTCCCGAGCTCCCCCGCGAAATCGCCACCGCCCACACCGACGGCGGCCGCCGCGCGACCGGGGTGCGCCGGAGCCGACGCATCGCGACCCGTCCGGCCGACACCACGTACGCCAGTGAGCGAACGCGCGACACCGAGGAGATAGCCCCGCTCGTCGCGGACCTCACCGGCCGCGACGTGGAGTGACGGTGTAGCGGCCCTTCTCGACGCTCGTGACCGTCGTCGAATCGAGAGTGTAAACGCTCTTGTGACCACGCGCCCCCCCTTGCTGGCATGCACGCCATCACCAACAGCGGGTGGGTCGAGGTCATCACCGGCTGTATGTTCTCCGGGAAGACCGAGGAGCTGTTGCGCCGGCTCCGCCGGGCGGAGATAGCGGGCCAGGAGGCCGCCGTCTTCACCCCGGCGGTCGACGACCGCTACGGCGAGACCACCATCGGCTCGCACGACGGCCACTCGTGGGCTGCGACCGTCGTCGACGACGGTCCCGACGCGAGCGACGAGCGACCCACGACCGACGGAGGCGTCGGGGCCGTCCGGTCGACCCCGGACGGTCGCGACGGCGCCTGGGGCATCCTCGACCACCTGAACGGCGAGCACGTGGTCGCCATCGACGAGGCGAACTTCTTCTCGACCGACCTCGTCGCGGTCTGTGAACACCTCGCGAGCGACGGCCGGCGCGTCATCGTCTCCGGCACCGACCAGACCTTCCGGGGCGAGCCGTTCGACCCCCTCCCGCAACTCGTCGCCGTCGCCGAGTACGTCGACAAGCTTCAGGCCATCTGCTCGGTCTGTGGCGAACCCGCCTCGCGCAACCAGCGACTCATCGACGGCGAACCCGCCCACGCCGACGACCCCACCATCCTCGTCGGCGCCGAGGAGAGCTACGAGGCGCGCTGTCGGAGCTGTCACGTCCTGCGGACCGACTGAAAGTCTCCGTTCGTGGGCGATACCCTCGCAGCATCGACGAACCGTTCGTTCCCGGTCGGACCGTCTCCTACGCTGGCGCGAGTCGCTTCGCCGTCGGTCCGTACGGACACGCGTTCATTGGCGTCGTGAGGGAGGCTGCCCTCGTCTACCGGTAGTTGATGAGACGGAGCGAACCGAACGACGGGCACTGCCCAACGAATTAGTGGAACGCTTATAGAGTAGTTGCCATGGAATCGAAAGATTACGTGATGCTGTTCGTGCTCGACGTACTCGCGACCGTCGTCGGGATTTTTGTGTACATCGGTATCGGGGGTTCGTTCTGACGACAGGGTATACAGACCGGGCCGAGACGTGCACCTACTGCGACGCGCCGCTCTGAGTCACCCCGACAGCGTCGCCGCCACCCAGTCCGCGACGCCGTCCATCGCCTCGTCCGCGACGTCCACCGCCCCCGTGAGGCTCAGGAACCCGTGGACCATGCTCGGGTAGTGGTCGTGGTCGGCGGGCACGCCCGCCTCCGCCAGCCGGCGAGCGTAGGCCACTCCCTCGTCCCGCAAGGGGTCGAACCCGGCGGTGACGACGAGTGCCGGCGGGAGGCCCGAGAGGTCGCGTGCGCGAAGCGGCGCCGCGAAGGGGTTGTGCGCGTCGACGGGGCTCCGGAGGTACTGCTCCCAGAACCACGCGACGTCGCGACGGGTGAGCAGCGGGCCGTCGGCGTTCTCGTGGGTGGAGTCGGTGTCCTCGCGGTCGGCCATCGGATAACAGAGCAGCTGGCCGGCGAGCGTCGCGTCGAGGGACTCCTCGCGCGCACGCAGGGCGGTGACGGCCGCGAGGTTCCCGCCGGCGCTCGTCCCGCCCACGACGAGCCGAGCGGGGTCGCCCCCGAGGCTCGCCGCGTTCGCCCACACCCACTCGACGGCGGCGAAGGCGTCGTCGACCGCGGCGGGGAAGGGGCGTTCGGGCGCGAGGCGGTAGTCGACGCTCACGACGACACAACCGGCGCGCGTCGCGAGGTCCCGGCAGACGCCGTCGACGGAGTCGAGCGTCCCGAGCACCCAGCCGCCGCCGTGGTAGAAGACGAGGACGGGCCGCGGTTCGTCGAGCGTCGGTCGGTAGACGCGGACCGGAACCGACCCACCGGGGCCGTCGAACGCGAGGTCCCGGACCAGCGGCAGGTCGACGCGCACCTCGCCGCCGAAGACGTCGTCCTCGACACGGCGGGCGCAGTCGACGCTCATCGCGTGCCACTCGGGGACGCCGGTCCGGACGAGTTCGTCGACGACGGCGCTCACCTGCGGGTCGGGGGCGTCGGCGCGCATGGACGGAGGGCGTGTCGAGCCCTCATGAACGCTCCGAGAGCGGAGGAGAACACACAACCTCCCGCGGCGCCGAGCGGGGGCATGGTCACCGACACGGACCTCGCGGCGGCCCGCGAGGAGGCCCGCCGACGCGACGAGGCGGACTCACTCGCGGCGCTCCGCGAGCGCTTTCACGTCCCCGACGGCGCGCTCTACCTCGACGGCAACTCGCTCGGCCCGCTCTCCGCGGACGCCGAGCGGACGCTCACGCGCGTCGTCGAGGAGTGGCGCGAGCGGGGAATCCGCGGGTGGACCGACGCCGACCCGCCGTGGTTCGGCTACGCCGAGCACCTCGGCGAGCGCCTCGCGCCGCTGGTCGGCGCCGACCCCGAAGAGGTGGTCGGCGCCAACTCGACGACGGTGAACATCCACACCCTCGTCGGCACGTTCTACGACGAGTGCGAGGGGACGCCCTCGATACTCGTCGACGACCTCGACTTCCCCACCGACCACTACGCCATCCGCGCGCAACTCCGTCACCGAGGACTCGACCCGGACGACCACCTCGTCGTCGTCGAGAGCCGCGACGGGCGCACGATAGCCGAGGCCGACATCGAGCGCGCGCTCGACGAGCACGACGTCGGCCTCGTGTTCCTCCCGAGCGTGCTCTACCGAAGCGGGCAGTTGCTCGACCTCCCGCGCATCACCCGCGCGGCCCACGAGCACGGGTCGCTCTTCGGGTTCGACCTCGCGCACTCCGTCGGCGTCGTCCCGCACGACCTCTCGGCGTACGGCGTCGACTTCGCCGTCTGGTGCAGCTACAAGTACCTCAACGCGGGGCCGGGCGCCGTCGCGGGGCTCTACGTGAACCGCGAGCACTTCGGGACGACGCCCGCGCTCGCCGGCTGGTGGGGCCACGAGAAGGAGACGCAGTTCGACATGGCGATGACCTACACCCCGGCGCACGGCGCCGGCGCGTGGCAGACCGGCACGGTCCCGATGCTCAGCGCCGCCCCGCTGGAGGGCGCCCTCGACGTCCTCGAGGACGCCGGCATCGAAGCCGTCCGCGAGAAGTCCGTCGCCCTCACCGACTTCCTCGTCGACCTCGTCGACGAACACCTCCCCGAGTGCGACGTCGGGACGCCGCGCGACCCGGCACGCCGCGGCGGACACGTCGCCGTCGAGCACCCGGACGCCGCGCGGGTGAGCCGCGCGCTGAAGGCGCGGAACGTCGTCGTCGACTTCCGTCGCCCGAACGTCGTCCGGGTCTGTCCCGCGCCGCTGTACGTCGGCTACGAGGAGTGCGTCGAGTTCGTCGCTCACCTCCGGGCGGTCCTCGACGACCGCGAGTACGAGCGCGTCGACGCACGGGACGGTCGCGTGACCTGACCGGTCGTGAAACGGCAAGCAATCGTGAGCGGACGAGTTACTGTCCCGATTCCGTACCCGGATGCGTCTCGCTAACACGGCTTCGAACGCACCGCCGGCCGTCGATTCTCGTCGGGAGGGCCCCCGCTTGCGTACGGCACCGTACGTTCACTGATGCAACACGGAATACCCCCCCGTAAAAGGCGACGTTACAGGCCGACCGTCGGCGAACGGGACGAGCAGTGTGGATAAGCTGAAGATTAGCTAAACGCGGGTCCGTCGAACCGTGGAAAGACGGAGCAGCACTATCGGAGGGGTTCACAGAGCATGTCCACCACACCCACGCACGTCGACCCGGACGAACCGAAGGAGCCCTCTCGACGAGCGAGCGTGACCGAGCCGGAACCGCCCACTCGCTGATGAGCGACCGAATCACGGTCTGGAGCGGTTCGGTACGCGTCGAGAAGACCCTCGAGTCGGACGTGGAGGGCGGGTACGCCGTCGACGTCCGCGTCCGGTCGACGTACGACACGACGCTCGCGGTGCGCGTCCTCGACGCCCTCCCGGACGACGCCGACCCTGCGGCGGTCAGTCCGGCGAGCACGAGCGACGGCGACGTCACCGTCACCGACGGGGGGACGGTCAGGATCGAGGGCCGCGTCGCCCCCGACGCGAGCGTCCACTACCGGTACACGGTCGCGGGCGCGGAGGTGCCGGGGGTCGTCGGGGCACCGGTCGTCGACAGCGCGCTCCCGGTGGCGACGGAGCGCGGCGGGTCGCCCACCCCGGCCGCTCGACCCGTCCGGCCGGTGGTCGGCGGTGGGATGGATTCCGTCGCGTCGCTCCCTCGGACGAACGCCGACACGGGGACGGCCGAGGAACACCCGGCCGTCGGTATCGTCGCGACGGTCGACGAGGCCGAGGCGGCCGTCGAGGCCACCCGGCGGGCCGTCGCTGCCGACCGCGACGTGTTCGTCGCTGCCGACCGTCGTGCGCGCGACGTGGCGCGACTGGTTGGGGCCCTCGGCGCGACCGTCGTCACCCCGCCGGTCCCGGACGCCTCCGTCGGGGTGCTCCGGGCGGCGCTCGTCGAAACCGCGCGCGCCCGGTCGTACCCCGGTATCGCCCTCTGGCCGCCGACCGAGTCCGTCCCGACGGAACGCTACGCCGCGTTCGCCGACGGCGGGTTCGAGGTGGAGCCCCTCGACGTGAACGAGTCGACACTCACGGTAACGCTGCCCGACAGGTGGCGCGACCGACCCGCGTCGACGGTGTGCGCGGTACCGGCGTACAACGAGGCGGAGACGGTCGGCGACGTCGTTCGCAGGGCGGCGCGCCACGTCGACGAGGTGCTCGTGGTCGACGACGGGAGTCGCGACGACACGGCCGAGCGCGCCCGGAACGCCGGCGCGACGGTCGTCCGCCACGAGTCGAACTACGGCTACGGCGGCGCACTCGGGACCGCGCTCGCGGAGGCCGACCGCCGCGGCGACGACCGGTTGGTCGTCGTCGACGGCGACGGTCAGCACGACCCCGACGACATCCCGCGACTCCTCGACGCCCAGCGCGAGGAGGCGGCCGACATCGTCATCGGGAGCCGGTTCGCCGACGGTGCGGAGACGTCCCTGCCGCGGTACCGGCGGGTGGGCCTCTCGGTCGTCAACGGACTGACCAACCTCAGCATGGGTGCGCTCCGCCCGCGCTCGTGGGTCCGCGACACCCAGAGCGGCTTTCGCGTGTACGGGCGGCGCGCCATCCGGACGCTGGCGGCAGACACCACCATCGGCGACCACATGGACGCCAGCACGGACATCATCTACCACGCCCACCGCCACGACTACCACATCGCCGAGGTCGGGACGACGATGAACTACGACGTGGACAACGCCAACAGTTTCAACCCGGTGTACCACGGCTACGTCCTCCTGCGGAACCTGCTTCGCATCATCGAGCGCGACCGACCCGTCGTCACCCTCGGTCTCCCCGGGACCGTCGCGGTCGTCTCGGGGGCCGTCCTCGCGTACCACGCCGCCTACCGGACCGCCGCCGGCGCGTTCGTCCCCGAACTCGTCGTCGCGTCGGCCCTCCTCCTCGTCTGTGGCGGGTTCGTCCTCGCTGTCGCCGCCGTCGGCCACGCCACGAACGTCCAGCGGTCGTCCCCGGACGCCCCGCACCACCCGCCCCGTCCGAGGGACGACGAGTCGCCCGAGCGGGGACGATGAGCGACGCCGGACGCGGACGCAGGCGACGCGGCCGGCGCGACCGTCCGCCGTCGACCGGCGACGGCGTCGACGTCGGGTCAGTCCTCTTCGTCGTCGGGGCCGTCGCGCTCACGTCCTGCGTGGTCCTGTTCGCCCGCGACCCCGTCGCGACCGGGTACGAACGCACCGTCTACGAGAGCCTCCCGGTCGGCTACTGGGTGACGCTGGTGACCGGCCTCGTCGTCGGGCAGGTGCTCGTCCTCCGGAGCGCGTTCGCCGACCGGCCGACGACCGACTGGGCGAAGGGGGCGGTGCTGCTCGGCGTCGCCCTCTGTCTGCTGGTGTTCCTCCCGACGCTCCGCTTCGAGCAGTACGCGCTCGGCCGGGCCGACAGCCTGACGTTCGTCGGGATGACGCGCCACATCGTCGAGACGGGCGGCGTCGCCGCGGACAACTACTACCCGGCCGTCCACCTGCTCGCGGCGACGCTGTCCTACGCCACCGGCCTCCCCGTCACGCGGGTCGCCTCGTTCGTGCCGGCGTTCCTCTCGCTGTTCTACGTCGCCACGACGCTCGCGCTCTGCGCGCTCCTCTTCGAGGAGCGCCGGGTGGTGCTGTTCGTCCTCCCGACCATCGCGCTGCCCCTCCTCGCCTACGAGCACCTCATGTTCGCGCCGAGCGTCGCCGGCTTCCTCCTGACGCCGTTCCTCCTCGTGGCGCTCTACCGCGCGCGGGACCCCGCCTACCACCCGTGGGCGACGGGCCTGTTGCTCGGCGCGCTCTGCACCCTCGTCTTCTTCCACCCGCTGACGACGGCGTTCCTCCTCGTCCTGTTCGCCGCGCTCCGTCTGCCGGACTACCTCGCAGGCGGGGTGCGTGGCGACGAACGCGGAGGGCGTGACCTGCCCGGCGGGCGTGACGGACGTGGGGGGCACGACCACGCCCCGCCGGGGCGGCCCGTCTGGGGGTTCGTCGCCATCGGGTTCGTGCTCTTCTACACCTGGTACTTCTCGTTCGCCTCCATCGTCGGCAGTACGGTGTCGCTGCTCGCACGGCTGGTCACCACCGGGGGGGTGGCCTCCTCCGAGTACAGCACCGCGAGCGGCGTCTTCGGACGGACGACGCCGCGCCTCGCGGACGTGCTCCTCACCGGCGTGTTCACCTACGGCGAGTTGCTCCTCCTGCTCGGCCTCGGTGGCGTGAGCGGTGCCTACCTCCTCGTGCGCTGGCGCCGGACGCCGTCGGCCGTCCCGGCGGTCGGACCGGCGCTCGTCGGGGTCTTCGCGCTGTTCGCCGCCCTCTCGGTCGCGTCGTACTTCGTCGACCTCACGGTGGGGGTCAACCGCCTCTCGCGGTACGTCCGCCTCACCGTCCCCGTCGTCCTCGGCCTCGCGCTGTTCGTGCTGGCGCGCGACGCCGCCCCGGAGCGCCGGCGACTCGTCCACGCCGTCGCCATCTGTGTCGTCGCGGTGCTCGCCTTCCAGTCGGTGTTCGTCCTCTACGCCTCGCCGCTGTCGAACAGCGCGAGCGGGGGGATACCCGACGGCGAGGTCGCCGGCGCGCAGTGGGTGCTCGACGAACGGGGCGAGGAGACCGCCATCGACGAGCTCGGGACGAAACACCAGCGCTTCCACGAGTTCTTCGAGCGCGGCGAGGCCTACACCGGTCCCGGAGCGGGCGTCGAGACGCGCCCGCCGCCGCCGCAGTTCGACTACTGGGGTGGAGGGCCACCCACCGAGGCGGTCGGGGGGGAGGGAGGCGACCAGCGCTACCTCGTCCTCACGGACCTCGGACGCGCCGAGTACCCGTCGTTCTACCCCGGCTACGAGGAGGAGTGGACCTACGCGCCGGAGGACGCCGAGCGCGTCGCGGACGCACGCGAGACCGCCCACGTCTACGACAACGGCGGGTTCGACGTCTACCTCGTCGACGACGTCCGCCCGGTGACGGCGCTCTGTCAGCCCTCCGAACCGTCCGAGAACCGCCGGTAGAGCGCCCGCCCCACGCGGAAGGCGGGCCAGCGCACCGGGTCGCAGCCGCGCTCCCACGTGAGCGTCGGGACGACCCGTCCGCCGAACCCCGCCTTGAACCCGAACAGCCCGTCGCGGAAGTCGGCGCGCGTCTCCCCGAAGTCGTAGTCGTCGAACCCGTTCTCGATACCCCGGCGCATCGCGTGGGCGTGGAGCAGTTCCGAGGCGTTCACGTCGAAGTGCTCGCGCTCGACGGCCGAGAAGAGGTAGTGGACCGTCGACTGCTCCTCGTCGAGCAGGCAGAGCAGCGCGCCGGCGTGGTCCCCGTCGACGGTCAGGAAGGGCAGGAACACGCGGTCCGCGACGGCGGTGAGCCCCCGGAAGAACGACCGCGGCTGTGCCGTCCCACCCACCCGGTCGATGACGCGCCGGTAGCCGGCGTAGAACTCGTCGAGCGCCTCGCGCGTGGGGGCGCGCTCGGTCACCTCGAACGAGCGGTCGAGGCCCGTCCGGACCGCGCGTCGGCGCGAGCGACTCATGCCGTCGAGGACCGCCTCCCACCCCTGCCGGAGGTCGACGACGGGACGACAGCCGCTGACCGTCGAGCGATAGCCCCGCTCGGCGAGCGCGCGTTCGTACCGAGTCGTCCCCGGGTCGAGGGCGGTGAACTGGTGGCCGACGGCGTCGGTGTCCTCACAGGCGCGTTCGACGCCGTCGAGCAGGGCCTCGGTCACTTGCTCCTCGTCCGAGAGGACGAGGAGGCCGCCGTAACCGGGGCGTGGCGTCCCGAGTCGGCGGAACGAACCGGGGAGCGCGTCGACCACGGCCGGGAGGACGCCGAGCGGCGCGCCCGACTTCGTGACGACGACGTGGCGGACCCCCTCGACGCCGGCGCCCTCGATGGCCGAGAGCCAGCCGTGGCGCTGGAACACCGACCCGAGGGGCGACCGTTCGACGACGGCGTTCCACTGCGCCGGGTCGACCTTCGAGACGGCGTCGTACACCCGGACCTCGTACTCGCCGCGCTGCTGGACCGACATTGGTCGTCCCAGACCGGCCACCGGCTTATGTGTTGTTGCGCTATCAGTTCTGCCGGCGACGGTAGTTATTTGAGCGCGTACGTCGGAGTACCGGCCCACCCGTGACCCGCCCGCTCCGCGCCCGGCTGACCGGTTCCGAGACGGCGACCCGGGCCGCGTGGACGGCCGGCGAACTCCTCCACCGGCGACTGCCCGCGTTCGCGGCCCGCGCGAGGGGGCGAGGGGACGACGACGCCCCGCGACCGTTCGACCCGCGGCGCGCGACCGGACCGCCCCACGCGGTCGACCCGCCGACCCACCCCGAACCCGTCGCCGGCGTCGAGAACCCCGTCCTGACCGCCGGCGACGTCACCGACTTCGGCCGGCCGGGCTTCGTCGCCGACCCGTTCCTCCTGCCGGGCGAGGACCGCTGGCACCTCTTCTTCGAGGTGTTCGACCGCCACCGCACGCCGACGGCGGCCATCGCCCACGCGACGAGTCCCGACGGCCTGACCTGGCGCTACGACGGCGTCGTCCTCGCCACCGACGACCACATCGCCTTCCCCTACGTCTTCACGCACGACGGGCGCTACTACATGCTCCCCGAGCGGTGGAACCGCGAGACGCCGGCGCCCGTGACGCTGTTCGAGGCGACCGACTTCCCCCGCGGCTGGGAACCGTGCGTCGACGTCGTCCGCCCGGAGCGCTTCCTGAGCGACTGCGTCGTCTTCCCCCACGAGGGACGGTGGTGGGCGCTCGCCGGGAGCGACGACGGCCGCCACGACCTGCTCGCCTACCACAGCGAGACGCTCCTCGCCGAGGAGTGGACGCCCCACGCGGCGAACCCCGTCGTCGAGGGGCGCCCGCGCGGGGCGCGTCCGGGGGGACGGCCGCTCGTCTTCGAGGACGGCGTCACGCTCGTCGTCCAGGACTGTCGCGCGCGCTACGGCCACGCCGTCAGGGCGTACGACATCGAGCGGTTGAGTCCTGCCGAGTACGCCGACCGACAGCGTCCCGACTCGCCGCTGGTGCGACCGACGGACGACGCGCTCGGGTGGAACTCGGGCGCGATGCACCATCTCGACGCCTGGCCCGTGGGCGACCGCTGGCTCTGTGCCGTCGACGGCAACGTCGGCCTCGGTCGGCGGCTGGTCGGGGCGGACCACTGGGCGCTCGGGGTGTCCGAGGCGCCGACGGGTCGGTGACGTGGCCGGTCAGACCACGGCGCGGAGGCCCCGCGGGAGGTGGTCGTACACCGACGCGGCGGCCTCGAACCGCCGCGACGTCCGGCGGACGAGGGGGACGACCGCCGGCCGCGGGCCGAACTTCGCCTTGTACTCGCAGAGGTGCGGTTCCATCGCGCCGACGAGTTCGTAGCGGTCGTAGCCGTCGGCGACCGCTTCCTCGAGACAGTGCCAGTCGAGGACGTCGTTGACCGGGACGTCGACGTCCGGGCGCGCCCCGCCCTGCCACGCGGCGACCGTGTCGCCGTACCGGACGGTCAGCAGGCCGCCCGCGAACTCCCCCTCGACGGTGCAGACGTAGGGCGTGAGACAGCCCTCGGGGAGCGCGTCCCCGAGGTCGAGTGCCGCCTCGACGCTCAGCCCGTAGGACAGTCCCTGTCGTTCGAAGCGGCGGGCGACCTGCTCGACGACGCGCTGGACGTCCTCGCGCCCGCCGACGCGCACCTCGTGGGCGACCTCGTCGGCGCTGCGGACGTTCGTCCGGAGGTCGCCGCTGGCGGCCGACCACAGCGCGTCGACGCCCGGGTCGAGGTCGACGACGTACGTGTAGGACGGTTCGACGTCGAACCCGAGCCAGTCGAACGGGCGGGTGTCGACGTAGCGGTCGACGGCCCGAACGTCCAGCAAGTCCGGGTCGACGCGCTCGTCGACCCAGTCGAGCGACGACTCGACGAGTGCGCGGTTGCGGTGTTCGGCCTTCCGCTGCGAGCAGTCGACGTGGTCGAGGCGGAGCGGCCCGAGCGCCGGGACTTCGAGGCTCGTCGGCGGCGAGACAACCGTCGTGAAGGGGCCGAGCGACCCGACGAACAGGGGGAACGCGCCGACCGGCTCGGTCCCCTCGCGGGCGACCAGCGCGAGCAGTCGCGTCCCCGAGTGGTCGGCCAGCGCGCGGAGGGCGTCGTAGCGGTGGAACGCCGTCGCGTAGGAGGTGCGGTCGACGCAGCGGTCCCACGCCTCGGGGTCCGAACAGGCCGTCACCTCGACGTCTACCATCCGACCACCCCGAGCGCCCGGGTCGGGACGCGACCGTACAGTTCCTCGGCCGCGCGGTACGGTCCGCTCGTCCGCCGGAGGTTGAACACCCGGTCGATTCGCGGCCCGAACTGCGACTTGTAGTCGGCGGTGCGGGGCGAACCCGCGCCGAAGAGGTCGTAGCGCGTGTAGCCGCGGTCGCGGGCGTCCCGGACGACGTGCCAGGTGACGAGGTCGTTGACGGGGATGGAGACGGCCGGCTTCGCGCCGCCCTGCCACCAGGTGACCGTCTCGTCGTGTTCGAACGTCACGAGGCCTCCCTCGACCCGCCCGTCGACCGTGCAGGCGTAGGCCCGGACGCTCCCCGCCGGCGCCGCCCGGTAGAGGTCCGCCACCAGCGACGGGGACGCGCCGTAGTACGGCTCCCCGAGGTCGGCGTAGCGCTCGACGGCGTGTCGCACGATGCGCCTCGCGGCGGGTCGCCCCCCTTCGTGTATCTCGCAGTCGAACTCGTCGGCGTCGCGCAGGGTCCGCCGGAGGCTCCGGCTCATCCCCCCGAGCAGCGCCTCGTCGTCCCGGTCGATGTCGAGCAGGTAGGTGTAGTCGAGTGTCGCCTCGAACCCCGCCCAGACGAACGGCCGAACGTCGTCGTACCCCGTCGTCGTCCGGACGGTCACCGCGTCGGGTGAGACGTGGTCGTCGAGCCAGTCGAGACACCCACCGACGAACTCTCGGTGTCGGTGCTCGCGGGTGCGCTGTTTGGTCGTCCCGCCGGGGAGCAGCACCGGACCGAGCGCCGCGACGCCGTGCCCTTCCGGTGGCGAGGTGACGTGCGCGAGTGGCCCGCGACGGGTGACGAACGCCGGGAAGAGCCCGACGGGTTCCTCGCCGCGGTAGCCGACGAGCGGGTAGAGGGTCGCTCCGGTGGCGCGTTCGAGCACCCGCAGCGGCCCGAGGTAGTGAAGCGGCATGGCGGCGGCGGCGCGCGCGACCCAGTCGTCCCACCGACGGCGCGCTCCCGGGCCGGCCGCTTCGACGCGGATGCTCATCGCCAGGTACCCCCGCGCCTCGAGCGCCCCCCGATGCCGACGAGGACGACGGCGCACCCGACGAGGACAAGCAGTACCGCCCAGGCGACCCGGACCGTCTCGAGCGTCCCCGCCCCGTAGGCGACCGCGAGCGAGTACGTCACGAGGAGGGCGAACCCGACCACGCCGCCGAACAACAGCGCGAGCGCGAGCGTCCCGACCGAGCGTGTGGTCTCTTCGTGCACACCGAGAGCATACCGGAGACGACAATAAATCAAATCATATACATGAACGGCGGTACGTTTCGGAGCGGAGACGGTCACGTTCCGAGAGCGAAAGGGGAGCGCGTCTCAGTCGGCGGTGCGTTCGAGGTCGAGGTCGCCGCCCGCGGCGACCTGGAGCGCCTCGCCGCCGTTGTCGGAGAGCGTCGGGTCGACGACGACCGCGCGGGCGTCCTTCAGGAAGATGCCGGCCCGGCCGTTGTCGGTCGCCGTCTGGTCGGCGACGACGTGTTCGACGGTCGCGGCGCTGGCCTCGCCGCCGTCGAGCGTGAGGCCGTTCTCGCCGTTGTCCCGGCAGGTACAGCGCAGGTACTCGTTGCGCACGACGCCGTCGGGGACCGTCGTGCCGCGGTCGTTGATGCCGTCGACGCCGTTTCCGGTACAGACACAGGCCACGAGGCGGTTGCCGGTCCCCCAGTCGGCGGTGTCGGTCCCGGGGTGGATACCGTGGCGGACGTTGTCGCTGGCGTCGACGTCGTAGAGGAGGCAGTCGTTCGACTCGTAGAGGTTGAGCCCGTAGTAGCCGCCGTTCCTGACCGTCGTGCCGGCGACGGTGAGTCGCTCGGCCCGGTTGACCGCGAGGACGGCGCGGAACCGTTCGCCCTCGCGCTGGTCGCCGCCGTCGAGGGTCCCCCCGAGGACCGTCACGTCCGACACCTCGCGCACCGAGAGCAGGTCGTAGCTCCCCTCGACTGCGAGCGTCGCCCCCGTCAGGTCGAAGGTGAGGCCCGCGGGGAGTCCCACCGTCTCCTCGAGGGTGAACCGTCCGCGGAGCGCGACCGTCGGGCGTCCACTTCCCGACGCGCTCGCCTCGAGCGCGTCGCGCAACACCGCGGCGTGGGGTTCGTCGACGACGGACGTCTCGTCGCCGCGCTCGACGCGGACGCGGCCGTCGTCGAGCGCGGCGAGCCGGACGTCCGGCGTCGTCTCCTCGGGGCCGCTGTCGCGCTCGCCGTCGAGCGCGCCACAGCCGGCGAGCGCCGCCGTCCCCGCCACCGTCGCCGTCGCGAGCAGGAACGACCGCCTCGACGAGGTCATCGACGGCGACGGCCCCCGTCGAGCATCACGCGCCCCTCGAGTGCGAACCGACCGACACCCCCCCTACCGTTCGACCGACGTCCGTCGTAGTCGCGGGAACCGTTCATCCAGCTATCGTGTAGGTCGGCTCGGGTCTAAAACGCACCGACGGAACCACCTCGAACGACCGACTTACTCGCTCTCGACGGTGATTCGGAGGTCGTCGAAGCGGATGGAACTGTCGCTCGGGGCGGTCTCGCCGCCGCCGTGGTAGACGTTGAACCAGTAGTCCTCGACGGCGATGTCCTCGGTGTCGCGAAAGCGCAGGTCGGTGCGCTCGAACGCCAGGTCGCCGTCGACCCACCCGCGCAGGACGCCGTCGTTCTGGCCGGGCGTGTTCAACTCGACGTACTGCTCGATGCGGTGCCAGGTGCCCGCCTGGAGGCGGGCGGTGCTCCCCCCCTCGTCCCACGCCATCCAGTCGCCGTACTGACCGCTCATGTCGGCGTGGTAGGTGTAGTACGAGAGGTCGATGGGGGCGCTCGCGTCGCCCGTCGGGTAGAACGACATCCGGGCGGACCAGCCGTCGCTCCCGGTCGCGGGGCGCCCGCCCCAGCCGGCGCTGTCGTAGGTGCCGGCGGGACCGGGGAGCTTCCCCCCGTCGCCGGTCGCCTCGAAGCCCTCCTCGACGAGGACGTCGTAGGAGACGCGGATGGCCGTCGGTTCGCTCCCCTGCTCGTCGGCGAAGCGATACCGCATGTCCGTCCCGTAGTGACTCCCCTGCTGGAGCGTCACCCGGAGAGCGCTCCCGCCGGAGGCGTCGCCGTCGTCGACGATGGCGTTCGAGTCGGTCCGGTAGGTCTCCGTGAACGAGTCGGCGTAGCCGCTCCCGTCGAATGGAACGACCAGGTCCGCGTCCGCCGGCTCCTCGGACACGGGTTCCCCTTCGTCCTCCTCGGTCGTCTCGTTTTCTGCCCCCTCCGGTTCCACGTCGGTCGTGTTCTCGGCGGCGTCCTCCTCGTCCTCCGCCGCCTCGACCCGGCCGACCCAGTCGTCGCCGAAGACCTCGAAGAAGGCGGCGAGCGCACCGCCTCCGACCGCGAGGTACGACCGTCGGCTCAGTTCCGCGTCGTGAATCGTGTCGTCCGTGCGCCTGGTGTCGCGAGACATTCGCTTCGAGGGAACTTCCGGATTGGAACAAGTACTGTGACCACATACTGTGCCCCCCTCCTGATGGTCGGCTACGTGTGTAGTCGGTATTTAGTAATATCGGCCGAACGAGTTACTCATCTAGTACGATAAAACGCCGTCGAGACGGTCGTAGTCCGGTGATTAAACGGTCACGCGAAAACAACTATCAATATGTACTGAAGTCATAGTTAAGTGAAGAGGCGTCCACCGAACGGGTCGTATGGCCCGCAGTGACGGACGCGAGCGACGACTACCGACCGACCTGGCGGTGGTCGTCGCCGCGCTCGTCGCCTACGCGGCGCTCGCGCCGCTCGGCCTCCGGGAGACGCCTCTCGGGGTCGTCCTCGGCCTCCCGTTCGTGCTGTTGCTCCCCGGCTACGTCGTCGTCGCGGCGCTGTTCCCGACGGCGACGGGCGGGGAGGCGTACGCCGACCGGAGCGCGCCCCGACTCGGGTTCGGCGAGCGACTCCTCCTCTCGGTCGGGACGAGCGTCCTCCTCACCGTGGCGCTCGCCCTCGCGCTGGCGTTCTCGCGGGTCGACGTCACGCCCCTGTCGACGCTGACCGCGCTCGGCCTCGCGACGCTCCTCGGGACCGTCGTCGCCGCCGTCAGGCGCGCACGGGTGCGTCCGGCCCACCGCTTCTCGCCCGACGGCCGCCGGGTCGTCGCCGCCGTCGCGGCACCCCTCCGCGCCCGCGGGCGCGGCGCGCTGGCGCTGAACGTCGTCCTCGTGGGCTGTGCGGTCGTCGCGCTCGCCGGCGCCGGCTACGCGCTCGCCACCGTCGACGAGTCGGGCGGGGAGGCGTTCACCGAACTCAGCCTGGAGGACGGCGACGGCACCCGCCTCGCGGACGACACCGTCGCGCCCGGGGAGGCGGTGACCGTCGGCGTCACCAACCAGGAGGGCGAGCGGACGCGCTACACGCTCGTCGTCAGCTACGTCCCCGAGGACGGCGGACCGGCGGTCGAGGGTGACCGCCGGTCGCTCTCGCTCGCCGACGGCGAGTCGGCGTCGAGGACCATCGCGCCGACGCCACCCGGCGAGGGGAGCTATCGCGCCGAGTTCCTCCTCTATCGGGGCGACGCACCCGAGCGACCGGTCGACGAGGCCGACGAGGCCGTCCACGTCTGGGTGGCCGGGGAGGGTGGGCCGTGAACCGCGTCTCGACGTCGGGGTGGCCCGTCGCGCTCGGCCTGGAGGCCGCCGCCGTGGCCACGTCCGTCCTTATCCTCGCCTCGCTCGGGCGTCTCTCCCCGCGGACGCTGTTCGTGAGCGTCCTCCTCGCGACGCTCGTCACGACCGAACTGACCCGTCCCGCCGTCGACCCGCCCCGGTGGTGGATGTGGCTCCGGGGGGCCGCGCTCGTCGGCACGCTGGGGTTCGCCCTGCTCGTGGCGTGGGACCTGCTCTCGCTCGTCGCCGTCGCGCTCTGACGCTTCTCTCGTCGCCGTCCAGTACCGAAGAAAGAGTCACAGCGCCCCGTGAAAAAGTGACTTTCCCTGACACGTCGTGGGGCGGGAGTGTGAACGACGAAGTACACGCCGGCGCGGGGGGGCGACGCCGGGAGCGACTGTCCGTCCTCGGGTTCACCGAACTCCGGCCCGAGGAGTTGCGCGACCCGTTGCTCGCGGCCGACGCGCGCGCCACCGTCGTCGAACTCGACCCCGACCGGGGCGTCCCCTCGCGGTGTTACCGGCAGGCCGTCGACGGGGTCCGGGCGCTCCGGGGGGACCGCTACGACGCGGTCCTCGTCTACAACGGGGCGGGGCCGATGGGCCTCGTCGCGGCCGGCCTCGCGCGCGCCTTCGGCGTCCCGCTGGTCGTCCGCGCGAACGGCGACCTCCTCCGCCAGCACCGCGAGCGCGCCGCCGCCTTCCGACGCGAGAGGGTGTGGACGCGCGCCGTCGCCTACGCCGCCTACGCGTTCGCGACGTGGCTCACCTACCGCCTCGCCGCCGGGGTCGTCCCCGTGGCGACGTCGCTCGAACCGGTCCTCGCGCGCCAGAGCGGACTCCCTCCCGAGCGGGTCAGGGCGGTCCCCGGACCGCTCCGACCGGGGCGGACCCCGCGAGCGAGCGACGGGGGAGACGGCGAGACGCTGTCGGTACTCAGCGTGACGAACCTCGGCTACGAGGGGAAGTACCGCGGCGCGCGGGCCGTCCTGACCGCGCTGGCGCCGGTCCTCCGCGCCCGCGAGGAGGTCGAACTCGTCGTCGCGGGCGACGGGCGCTACCTCGAGGACCTGTGCCGCGACCGCGACCGACTGTTCGAGGGGGGGGTCCGCGAGCGCGTCCGCCTGCCCGGGTTCGTCGACGACGTGGCCGCGTGCTACGCCGCGGCCGACGTCTTCTGCTACGCCTCGGACATCGACGGCTATCCGAACGTCGTCCTCGAGGCGCAGGCGGCCGGCCTGCCGGTGGTCGCCACGCCGACCTACGGCGTCACGGAGCAGGTCACCGACGGCGAGACGGGCGTGCTCGTGCCCGCGACGGACCGCGCGGCGATGCGCGAGGCGGTCGAACGCCTGCTCGCCGACCCCGACGAGCGCGAGCGCCTCGGCCGGAACGGGGCCGAGCGGGTCGCCCGGGAGAACGACCCGGCCGTCGTCGGCGAGCGACTGGTCGCCGCCGTCGCGGCACTCGTCGGGGCGTCGCTCACCGAGGGAGAGGCGGAGGGACCGTCGTGAGCGCTCCCCCGTCGACGTCGCCGCCGGACGACCGCCGTCTCCTCCAGCTCCATCGCGGTCCCGTCTACCCCCCGTCGAACGGCGAGGAGGTGCGCATCTGGCGGACCGCGGCGTGGTTCCGGCGCTACGGCGACGTGACGCTCGCACACCCCTGTGAGGGAGGTCGGACGGTCGAGGGGGTGCGGTTCCTCGACGTCGCGAACCCGGCGCTCGACCGGAAGGCGACGCGCATCTACCTCTGGAACGCCCTGCTCGCGGCGGGCGCCGACAACCCCTTCGACCGCCTCCAGACGCGGCAGACGGTCCGGACGCTCCGTCGCGAGGGTCCGTTCGACGTCGTCTGCTGTGAGTCGCCGCAGGTGCTCCGCGCGGGCGTCGCCCTCGCCCGGCACTTCGACGCGCACCTCCTGTTGAACAAGCACAACGCGATGTTCGAGCTGCTCGACCAGCAACTCGGCTCGCGGCCGATACCGGGGACGGTTCGACGACGGGCGGTGCGACAGCTCCGGGAACTCGAACAGCGCGGCATCGACTGTGCCGACGCCGTCGTCTTCCAGTCGCGGCGCGACCGCGAACGGTTCGCCGTCCCCGACGAGACGGCGTCGGCGGTCGTCGAGAACGGGACGGACGTCGCCGGCATCCGCGAGGGGGGCGACCCGGCGGCGGTCCGCGAGTCGCTGGGCATCGACCCGGCGGCGTTCGTCTGTGTGTTCGTCGGCGCGTACGACTACGAGCCGAATGCCGCCGCGGCGCACGTCGTCGTCGACCGCCTCGCCCCCGCGTTGCCCGACGTCGAGTTCGTCCTCGTCGGTCGGAACCCGCCGGCGACCGACCGCGAGAACGTCCACGCCCCGGGGTTCGTCGACGACCTCCCCGGCGCGCTCGGGATGGCGGACGTGGCGCTCTGCCCGCTGACGATGGGGTCGGGGACGAAACTGAAGCTGATGGACTACCTCGCCGCCGGTCTCCCCGTCGTGACGACGTCCGTGGGCGCACAGGGCGTCGACCTCGTCGACGGGGAACACGCGCTCGTCCGGGAGACGCCCGAATCGATGGTCGAGGCGGTTCGGACGCTCCGGGCTGACCCCGGTCGTCGACGGCGCCTCGCCGACGCGGCGGCGGCGCTGGGTTCGACGTTCGGCTGGGAGACGCTCCTCCGGGGGTACGACGAGGTGTTCGCGGCGCTGACGGACCGTCCGCCGCGCCGGCCGAAGTCGCTCTCGCTCACCGGGACGCCTCGCTCGTAGCGTCCGCCCGCTCGCGCCCCGTCTCCCAGACGACGACGCGCTCGCCGCGGGCGTACCGGACGAACCCCGCGACGATGGCGTAGTTGCCGACGAGGAAGTAGTGCGCGAGGTGACAGACGGTCGGGGCGGGTCGGTCGAGACGCTCGCCGAGCGCCCCGACGGCGGCGAGGGCGAGGCCTCCCGCACCCGCGAGGGCGACGGCGACCCCGGCGCGCGACCCGCGTCGGAGCGCGAGGAGCGTCCCGCTGGCGAGCGAGAGCGCGCCGAACAGCGGCGTCGTCCACCAGAGGACGGTGTCGGTGAGGAACGCCACCGAGAAGCCGCCGTAGCGCCGCGGGTCGAGCAGGTCGAGGTACGACCCCACCGTCTGCCAGGAGCGCGCCATGATGCGCACCTTCCGGGTCCGCTCGCCGGCGACGTCGGGCGCGGTGTGCTCGCGGGCGACCGCCCCCGGTCGGTAGACGACGCGCCACCCCGCCCGGCGGACCGAGAGCGGTTCGGCGAAGTCGCTCATCGCCTCCGGCGGGAGCGGGACGTACGCCTCGCGCCGGACCGCGTAGATGGCGCCGTTCCCCTTCACCGTCGACCCGAGGCGTGACTCGGCGCGCTTGAGGAAGCGTGCGTAGCGCCAGTAGAGCGACTCGCCATCGACGCCGCCCGCCGCCTCGTACCGGAGTTCGCCGACGACACACCCCACACCGTCGTCGAAGCCCGCGACGAGTTCGCGCAGGGCGTCCGGGTCGTACAGGGAGTTGGCGTCCGAGAAGACGACGAGGTCGGTCTCCAGGTCGGCGACGACGCGGTTCTGACACGCCGTCTTCCCGACGCGCCCCTCGACCCGGACGAGGTCGACGCCGCGGTCGGCGTACGACCGCACGACCCGGTCGGTCCCGTCGGAGGAGGCATCCGAGAAGACGACGACGTCGAGGCGGTCCTCGGGGTACGAGAGCGCGAGGCAGTTCTCCAGTTTCGCCGCGATGACGTCGACCTCGTTGTACGCCGCGACGACGAGCGTCACCGAGGGGAGGTCGTCGGTCGAACGGGTCGGGGACCCGACGAGCGCGGCGGCGACGGCGAGGGTGACGGGGTAGAGCGCGTACACCCAGGCGACGACGGCGCTCGAGACGAGAAAGACGCCGCGCAGGGCGGCGGTCGCGACTGACATGCCCGCATCCCCGACCGGACCCCCCATAGGTATGCGATGATAAATCCGGAACTGACCGTTCCGTACCGATGAGGCTCACCGTTCGACGCACGTACCGGGCGAACGGTCGGCCGTGAGAACGACGACAGTCACCGCAACGTCGAGGTCGTCGTTCGCGTACACTCTTTGTTGCGTCCGGGTATCGACACGAGCGAGAGAGGGTGGCGACACGGCTTTCCGGGCATCCGTCGATTGAGTGTCGTGTCCCGCAGCATCGTTCGTGGGTTCCTGTCGGTGTTGAGCACCGACGTCCTCGTGCTCCTGCTGTCGCTCGTCATCACGCCGCTGCTGGTCCGCATCCTCACCCCCGGCCAGTACGGGGAGTACGCGTTCGTGATGACGGTGCTCACGTTCACGATGATATTCGTCAACGCGGGGTTGTTCGACGGTATCCGGAAGTACCTCGCCGAGGAGACGCGCGCCCCCGAGTGGCAGGGGCAGGTGTTCGGCTACTACACGCGGGTCGGGACGGTCGTCGCGCTGGTCGCGGCCCTCCTCGTCCTCGCGAGCGTCTGGACGGGAGCCATCGCCCGCCTGTTCGGCACCGAGTTCGAGCGCTACTTCCTCCTGCTCGCGGCGCTCGTGGTCATCCGGCAGTTCTGGGCCATCGGGCGGGCGACGCTGATGGGCCTCGGCCTCGAACACCTCTCGGAACCGGTGAAGGTCGCCCGGTGGGTCGTCTTCGCGCTGGTCGGCCTCCCGCTGGCGGCCATCGGTCTCGACGTCGTCGGCCTGCTGCTCGGGCGCATCGTCGCCCGGTTCGTCGTGCTGCTCGTCGCCTTCGGTCTCGTCTTTCGGTACCTCTCGCCGACGTCCCTCCTGACCCCCGCCCCCGAGGGGTTCCCTCGCCGGGAACTGCTCTCGTACAACGCCTTCAGCGTCGTCCTCGTCTTCCTGCTGAACTCGCTGTACAGCGTCGACGTGCTCCTGCTCACGTACTTCACCGAGAGCGCGCAGGTCGGCTACTACAACGCCGCGCTCGTCGTCGCGGAGTTCCTCTGGTTCGTCCCGCTCGCGCTCCAGACCGTCCTGCTGCAGTCGACCTCCGGGCTCTGGTCCCGCGCCGAACACGACGCGGTCACCGAGGTGGCCAGTCGGGCGACGCGCTACTGCCTGCTCCTGACGACGCTGATGTGCCTCGGCCTCCTCGCGCTGGCGGACACGTTCGTCCCCCTCTACTTCGGCGCGGAGTACACCGCGGCCATCCTCCCGCTGCTCCTCTTGCTCCCGGGGTCGCTCGGGTTCGCGCTCGCGCGCCCCATCTTCGCCATCGGTCAGGGGAAGGGGGCGCTCCGGTTGCTCGCCGTCGCCACCGGCGCCGCCGCCCTCCTCAACCTCCTGCTCAACCTGGTACTCATCCCCCGGTACGGCACGGCGGGCGCTGCGGTCTCGACGAGTATCGGCTACGGGTCGATGCTCGCGTTCCACGTCTGGTGCGCGGGTCGCATCGGCTTCGACCCGCTCTCGGACCTCCGCCTCCTCCGAGTGACTGCGACCGCCGCCCTCTCCGCGCCGGTCATCTTCGGCCTCGACGCCCTCCTCGCGAACGACTGGGCCGCCCTCGCCGTCGTGCCCCCCGCAGGCTTCCTCGTCTACGCCGCCCTCGCCGTCGGAACCGGCGCCATCGACGGGGCGGAACTGACCGAACTCCGCCGGTACCTCCCCGCGCCACTGACCTCGTGACCCCCTCAGGCGCGAGATTGTATATAGCTACATAGAATTTACGAGTCGTACACCCGGCACAGAAACGTCAGAGAATAGTGTTCGAATGCCTATACTAACGAGGACGTAGTCCCGGTTCCGCCGGAACGACCGGGAACTGTCAATCGGACTGTTTCCACTCGCCGGCGTCCTCGCCGTGGAACTCCCCCCTGGCCTCGCGGCTGTACGGCCAGTACGCGAGTGCGAACGCGGCGAGGTACGCGGCGGCGACGAGCGCCGCGACGACCGTTCCCGGAACACCCGGCACCGACGCAGTGGCCGTCCAGGCCTCCCCGGGGACGTAGACGGTGATGCGGTACAGCCACGCGACGACGAGGACCGTCAACAGCGGGAGGTAGACCCGTCGGAGACGGCGTCCGGCGGCCTCCTGGACGGAGACCTTCAGCGTCGGTCGACGCAGGTCGGCGCTCAACTCCGCGCGCCACCCCTCGTGCTCGGCACCCTCGGGACTGAAGGCGTTCGCGAAGACGTTCTCCTCCAGCATCCGTACCCGGGCCCGCGTCGCGTCGAACGTGCGGTAGCGACGGACGTCGAACACGAGGAACATCACCAGCGCGGCCATCGCGATGAGCAACAGGTACGGCGGCCGGTCGGTCGCGTTGAACGACAGCGCGAGCAGCGCGACGATGACCGCGATGGCCCAGTCGACGGTGAGGTCGATCCGGTCGAGCAGCGCCGACATCCGGGCGGTCTCCCCCCGGTAGTAGTGGGGCAACAGCGAGAGGAACTCCTCGCGGTCGGCAGCGGCGTCGCTCGCCACGTCCCGCGCCTCGGGGTCGTTCGGGTCGAAGTCGGTCGTCTCCGGGGTCATGTGTCGAAGTGGCACGCCCGGCGGATAACGTCGCGCTCACGACCGGCGAACCGTCCGGACGGAGAGGGTATCAGAAGCGTGGCCGGCGGACGTCGCGGGGCGAGAGGACCGACGTCGACGGGAGTCGGTCGGGTGGCGGAGCACAAGCGCCATCCGAGAGGCGACCGTAAGAACGCGAGCGAATCGTTTCGTCGTGTTTGACTCGACGATACTACTCCCGCTCCATAGCACTACCAGGTAGAAATATCTGTATTTGTAGGACTACGCTGTACGCCAGTCGAGTGCTTCGAATAGAGATAAGACTCGTTATCGGGTTCTGTGGGACAAGGCTGATGTACAGTCACCGAGATGGATAGGTCGTGACTCGTGACGACCGAACCGTGGTGAAGACGTACGTGCCCCGGTACCAGAAAGACGAGTGGGTGGACCACGCCGATGCCCTCGACATGAGCCAGAGCGAGTTCCTCCGGACGATGGTGCAGGCGGGTCGGCGGGGGTTCGACGTCGAGGCCGAGGAACCCCCTTCTGCGGACGCAACCCCCAGGGGTCACGGGCTGGAAGACCGGGTCCTCGAACTGCTCCGCCGGGAGGGCTATCTGAACTGGGAGGAACTGCTCTCCGCGCTCACGGGCGGCCTCGAGGACCGACTGGACGACGCGCTCGGCCGCCTCCAGGAGGAGGGACGGGTCAGATACAGCGGCCGCCACGACGGTTACGCCGTGGTCGGCGAGCCCCCCGACCAGTCCGAGCGACCCAGCGACCGAGGGGGTGAGCGCGAGGGCCGGACCGCCCAGCACGAGGACCGTCGCTACCGCGAGCGCGGTCGACGGAGGGACGGGGCGACCGACCGCCGTCGCGACGACCCGCCCGGACGGCGGACGCCGCCGTCGCAGGGCGACGAGTGGGACGGGAACGGAGACGTCCGGAATCGTCGGGGCGAGTACCGTGAGCGGTGAACGCCCGGTCGAGGAGGTTCCCGACCCGGTCGAGTACTTCCTCGAGGACCTCACCTACCACGGACGCTCCGAGCGGACGCGCACCGCCTACGAGCGCGTCCTCCGTCGGTTCGAGGCGTTCCTGGCGGAGCGGGGGACCACGCCGGCGGACGCCGACCGTCGCGTGTGTCTGGCGTGGGTCCACGGCGTCCGCGCGGACCACGCTCCGAGCACGGTGGCGACCTACGCGACGTACGTCCACCGGTTCTACGGCTACATGACGCAGGCCGGCGTCTTCGACGCCAATCCGATGGCGCTCGTGATGGCGGAGATGGACGAATCGGTCGACACGGACCCCGAGCGTCGGGAACTCGGCGTGAGCGCGATGCGGACGTTCGTCGCGAGCGTCACCCACCCGCTCGAACGCGCCGTGATCCTCACGCTGTTGAAGACCGGCATGCGCGTCGGCGAGGCGTGCAACCTCGACCTCCGGGACGTCCACCTCTCGCCGGCGGTCCACGACGCCTTCGACGTCCCACCCCGACCGCAGCTCGACAACCGTCCGGACTCGGTGTACGTCGCCAGCGACGTCGCCCGCGGGCAGGTCGTCGACGGCGAGGAGCGTACCGCCTCCAACAAGCGAAAACGGGCGACGGTCGTGCCGGTCGACGCCGAACTCCGGCGCGCGCTCGTCCGGTGGTTGACCATCCGGCCCGACGCGCGCTCGCCCGCCGAACCGCTGTTCGTCAGTACCGGCGAGGAGTGGGGCGAGCGTCTCACGACGGGGCAGGTCCGAACGGTCGTCCGACGCCACGCGGAAGCCCACGGCTGGTACCGGACGGGCGGCGGCGCGACGGAGAACGTCACGCCACACTACTTCCGGCACTTCTTCACGACCCACCTCCGGGACCGGACGGGCGACCGCGGCATCGTGAAGTATCTCCGAGGGGACGTGGCGACGGACATCATCGACACCTACACCCACAACTGGGGCGACCGCGTGCGCGAGGTGTACGAGGCGAACATCTACGCGCTGGAGTGAGTATACGATTCTGTGTCACGATTCCGGTCCTGAGATGGCGTCGGACGTCCGACGTGTAAATCGTATATAGCTATATCGAATATCGCCGGCCGGGGTTCCAGAGGTTCGGCGTTCGAAATCCTACAATCCTCACGGACAGGAGGGAGTAATCGGGTCGGGCCAGTCAGTGTATGTTTCTCCAGTTGGGTAGTAACTGACCGACGCCACAGGGTGTTCCCATTCAGAGTGGGCCTATCGGACGGCAGGAACGTCGTGGTCCCGAAGAGAGTTACTCCGTCGTCTCGTGCGGGAGCGTCGGCATGAGCCGTCGCGCAACCGACAGGAACGGTTTCAACAGGAGGCCAGCAGCGACGAGGAAGACCAGAACCGCCACACCTGCTGACGCACCCATCTCATGTGCTCCAACCGCAACGGCTCCCGCGAGTCCGACGTAGACCCAGAACACCACGACGACGGGGAAGAACCCGTGTGTTGGCGCGGGAGTTTCGTACATACTATAATGTCCCTATAGCTGAACATAGCTTTTGTGTAGGAACGGTTCAGCTGAACCGTCCGCGTACCGACTCACAGAGACGCACTCGCGGAACACCTCGAACAACGAGTGACCCCGGGCCGAGCCGGAGCGAACCGGCGTGTCGGTTGCCGCTATCGGGAGCCGCTGAGCGTCGGTCTACCATCCGTTCAGGTGGAGGGTCGTCGGCTATTCCGACGAGAAACCAGACGACGGAGAGGCCAGCCAGCGGGGAGGTCGCGCCAGCGATCCCGAGGAACGACTGTGTCGTCGACAGCGAGCGCGAAGAACAGTGCGACCAGCGCGAGCAGCCACGCTCCGACCAGCAGCCACTCGGTCGTCGTCGACTGTTCGCGTTCCATATCTGTTCCCCATCTCGTAGCGGTACAACCCTTTCTTCGATGGAGACACGCGCCTCCACGGGGAGAACCCGTAACCGTCGAGACACGCACAGCACACCGACTGGCGCCGTTACGCGTCAAACGGGACCGACAGCGTTCGCTGTGTTTGACCGGTAGCTTCGGAGAAACTGTCGTTCGGACGACCGAGTTCCGGACGCGGTACCCGCGGTTCGACGGCACCGCGCGGATTTCGACGGTACAGCGTCGGAGGTGACCGAGAAGCGGTGCTGTCCGACCGGTCCCCGAGTGGGGACGACGAAGGGCGGTGCGGGACGGTCGCTACCGGCCGTCCACCGTCTCGCCGGACCTGGTGGCGCGTCCGTCGATGGGGTCGGCGACGACGTGCCCACCGACGGCCACCGTTCCGCTCTGGACGATGCGGGCGCGGAGGCCGCCGCGGTGGACGAGGGCGTCGTGGACGCCCTCGCGTTCGAGGAGTCGTTCGAGATAGGAACAGGGTGCGCACAGTTCGACGCCCTCACACACCGCGCCGTCGACCCGGAACCGCGCGCCGACGAGGTGGTTGAGCGCGACGCCACGGGTCGTCACGTTCCGCCGGTGTTCGCCGGGGGCGAGTTCGATGTCGTAGTCGCGTCGGACGGCATCGAGCGTCTCGGCCTCGATGAGGGTGACGTCGCGGGGGGTGTCGCGGGCGGAATCGGAGTACGTCCCGGTCGCCTCGAAGTAGCGGTCGCCCCGGAGTCCCCGGCCGGCGACCGCCTCCACCCGTTCGCGCGGCTCCATCGGTGCACGTGCCTCGGGAGCGACGTGAATCGCGTGAACGGTCCCCGTCGCTCCGGTCATCGCTTCGTTCCCCCGGGCGTCCGCGAACGGCGTTCGAGCGTTCGACGGGCGGTAGGGTCGCTCGGCGTGGTGGGTGCGGACATGTCGGTAGCTGACCTGTGGACTACCGGAGCATAAGTCGTGCAGTCCGCCCCGACACCTCGGCAGGGAGTCCGTCCCGTTCCCGCCGTCACCTCCCCCAGCGCCGGGGCCGCCCGCACACCCCCACAGCAGGCCGCCAGCGACGACCGCCCCGCCGTACCTCACGTACTCCCGTCGCGTCGGTGCTCCCCGCGGACGTTCCTCTGCCATCATTTTTTACAACGCGTCTAACTCGGTGGAGTCGCTCCGACTCCTGGGCCGGTCTAAGTTCTGGGTCGCGGGGAGCCACATCGGGGGCACGTCGGCGGGCCGTGCGCCGGTAGTGCGAGTCCACAGGACGGACACTCGCCGCCGTCGGGTGCCGTCATCGCCGCGGCGGCCTCCTCGACCGTTCCGCGGACGGCCTCGGTCGTCCCGACGTCGGCGGGCCACTCCTCTCCGGACGCATCCGCCCGCGCGGCGAGCGCGAAGCGCGCGCGTTCGGCCGCGAACGCCTCCTCGTGGTCGGTCAGCGTCTCGAGGAGGGAGACGGGGAGCCAGTCGTCGGCTCCCTCGGCCCGGGCGGCCAGTCCGAGCGCCTCCGCCGCCCGCCCGCGAACGAACGGGTCTCCGTCGTCGAGCCGGTCGACGAGGACGTCGCGGCGGGCGACGAGGCCGCCCGGATGGTCACACCCGACGGCCACGAGGGCCGTACAGAGGTAGTACCGGACGAGGGCGGCGTCGTCGTCCAGGTGGGCGGCGAGGCTCCCCGTCAGGTGCCGGAGGCGTCGGGGGTTCCCGAGCGCGACGTACGCCAGCGCCTTCGCCAGTTTCTCCTTGACCTCGGGCTCGTCGAACGACAGCCCCACCCGGAGGTCGGCGAGCACGTCCGGGGTGGCGGCCTCCGCGGGACACTCGACGGCGACGTAGCCGAGCGCCTCGGCCGAGCGAGCGCGGACGTAGTAGAACTCCCCGTCGTCCGCGAGCCGTCCCGCGAGCGTCGGGACGGCGTCGACGCAGCGCTCGGGGAACACCTCGGCGAGCACGACGAACAGTTTGACCGCCGTCAGTCGAACCGAGCGTTCCTCGTCCGTGAGGAACGGCGTGAGAGGCGAGACGAGCGGCGCGAGCGACGCCGGACGCTCGGCCGCGACCCGCCGGAGCGTCCGGAGCGTCTCCGTCCGGACGCCGGCGTCGGCGGTACGACAGCGGTCGAGACACGCGCTCGCTCCGTCGACATCGCCGTCGTCGAGGAGCGTCAGGAGGTCGTCGGGGAGGGGGGGAGCGGCATCGTCCATCAGCGACGGTGGCGAAGCGTCGGGACGGACGCACAAAAACGCCAGGGGGCGGGGTGCGCCGGGGAGCTACTGGCCGGCCGGCAGTTCGGTCGCCGCCACGTCGAACAGCGCTTTCACCTGCGCCTCGGCGTCGGTGACCTCGTTCCTGTTCTCGAGGAGCACCGTCTCGCTCGGGAAGAGCCGTTGCCCGAGGACGAGTCCGTGGTCGCGCGCGGTCGACCCGGTGACGGTGACGTACACGCCGAGGCCGGCGTCGGCGATGGCCTCCTCCTCGGTCTCGGCGTCGGCAGGGTAACAGAACTCGACGCCCTCGGCCGCGCGCGTCCCGAGGACGGCCTCGACGAGGCGCTCGTAGCGAGGGGAGATACACAGCGGCCCCTCGTAGTCGGCCACGAACGACCGGTCGAGGGGGCCGTCCGCGAGTTCGGGGGTGGCGAGCAGCGTGTGGTACACCGTATCCCCTAGGCCCGTGACGACGCGGACGTCCGTGTCGTGGGGGTCGATGCGGTCGTTCACGTCGGCGATGTCCGTCAGCGCGTCGGCCTCCAGTCCGACGACCTCCTCCAGGACGAGGTCGGCGCTGTCGAAGCCGAGGGCGAACTCGTGCTTCCGGAGGGCGCGAAACGGCTCCTCGCGGCCGACGAGGTGGACGTCGTGGTCGCCCGCCCGGACCGTCACCGAGTCGAAGACGATGCGTCGCGGGAGGCCACCCCGGGAGTCGCGGAGGAGCGTGTACTCCGGTTCGGTCGGGTCGCGGTGGTCGCTGTAGTCGGCCAGCCGCTCGTAGACCGGCCGGTCCGGCTGCTGGCTCCCCTTCGTTATCGCCTTCTCGTAGCGGAGCGTCGAGATGATGTCGTCGGCGAGCGCCTGCGCCCCCGTCCGGGCGGCGAGGCGTTCGAGCACCGCCTCGAGCGGCCGTCCCTTCCGCGGAACGGCGACGCTGATAGTAGCCATTACCGGACGAACTCGCCGCGGAGATAAAACGAATCCGGTCCTTCCGTGCGACCGATACGCACGGCGAGTACGAGGGGGAACGCGCCGTTCAGACGTCGGTCCGGTCGCCGATCTGGTGGACCTCGACGCGTCGCGGGGCGTCGAAACTCCGGGCGTGTTCGAACAGCGCCGTCGGGTCCGCGGTGAGCCCCTTCCACATGTCCCAGTGCGTGGGGAGGAGACGGTCGAGGTCGAGTTGCGCCGCCGCCTCGACGACCATGTTCTCGTCGGAGTACCACCGCGTGCGCGTCGGTTCGCCCGTCTCCTTGTCGGGAATCCGCCCGACGCTGCCGAAGGCGAGGACGCCGAGGTCGATGTCGAAGCGCTCGCCGACGCGCTCGAAGGCCTCCCCCGGGCGGGCGTCCCCGCCGTGGAAGAACGTCCGGCCGGCGTGTTCGAACACGTAGGAGACGGGGTGGTCGGCGTCCGGGTCGTTCGCCGCCGCGACGTGGACCGTCACGCCGCCCACCTCGAACGTGTCGCCCTCACCAACCTCGACGAGTTGCTCGCGCGCGACGTCCCACTCGCCGGTCCAGTCCTCCTCCTCGACGACGTCGAGGCCCGCGTCCGGCGCGTAGAAGTCCGCCCCCGTGCCCGCGAGGATGGGTGCCTGACTCGGCCCGTGGACGTGGTCGGTGTGCTCGTGCGTGGCGAGGACGGCGTCCGCCTCGCGCACGTCCGTCGGGTCGAACGGAACGGGTATCATGCGGACGGTCCGGGGCGGGTCGCCGGTACCGAGGTAAGGGTCGACGAACAGCGTCGTCCCGTCGCTCGCCTTCACGACGAACCCGTTGCAACCGAGATACCAGACCGCGAGGCCGTCGGGGTCCGCTTCCTCGACTGCGCGGAGGAGCCAGTCGCCCCAGTCGGAGTGCACGTCGTCCATATCGGGGCCAGTCGCGCCAGGCACGTCAATCCACCTTTTATCCACGACCGGGGGCCGAAGACCCCCGGAGGGTAAAATCTGGACCAAAAGGCTTCCCTCACCCCCTCAGTCGCGTCGCTCCTTCGAGGGTTCGGTCACCCCGCTCGGCGCGTGCGCGCCTCGCGGTACGACACGCAGTATCACCGCACTGCAGTGGTTGTCGGTATTGGTAGACTGGTGCCGCGAGTGTATCGACCAGCAACTCGCCGAGTCTCAGGTTCCACCCTGTTCGGGTGGCGATCAAGTCGGATCATCTCATATTTTTCCGGGGCTACTCGGCGGTGGCGTGGGTGGGCGTCTGGTGTGACGACAGATATAGGACGATATATCTGAACATCGGGAATTAAAGCCCAGTTCGTTCAGACAGTACTATCCAGACTGCGAGTCCGAGAAAGATCCCCATACCGGCCCCCATGGGACCGATAAGAGGATTTCCGGTGATGAATCCGGTTGAAAAACCGAGCATCATCCCGATAATAATACCGAAGGCTATGCAATAGGCGAGTAGCTCATCGTCGCTTAATCCTTCGGCGAATTTGACCATGCCTCTGAGTGGAAAACAAGCAGAATATCTCTTCCTGTAAGTGATCTCTGTTGAATCGGCTCTCCGGTGTGGTCCACCTTCTCATCTCCATCGACGAATTCAGGACGAGAAGTACAGAACAGAATCAGTAGTGAAACACGCACGCTCTCTGTCTACCAAACGCGGCAATCGATGCACTGGCTCGTTCCCCGGAAAGAAGTAGCGATTCGACAGTAGCTTCGTCGCTCGTGTGACGGTACAGTGGACACTCCGGGTTCCACTTCAGTGTGAGAGCGCAGTCGCTCTTCGAGTGTAGAGATAGACGGGGTAGGTCAGGCAGCGGCAACTACACGTGGAAACCACGTGAGTCGAAAGGTGGCTGCCTGACCGTGCCGTCTCTCACCTCCTACCAGCTATCGACGTAAAGCCTCTGCGGTACGCCGCGATGGCGGGTACGGTGTGTGTCAAGTGTACTCGGGTATTCCACTGCGTGGCGTCCGCGCGAGTGCAAACGAACGCGGTTCACCGCGAGGCGCGCACGCGTCGAGCGGGGCGACCGAACCCTCGAAGGAGCGACGCGACTGAGGGGGTGAGGGAAGCCGTTCAGTCCCATTGTGAGACGCTTCGCGTCTCACAGGCTCCCAGCAAGCGAAGCTTCTGGGAGAGCGTTTACCCGGTGGGTGGCTAGTCCTGACAGCAGCCGCCGGCCTTCTCGCCGAAGTCGACGCCGAGGGGCGCGGAGACCATCTCGTTGAGTTCCTGGAGCGTCAGTTCGAGGTCGGACTGCGCGCGGAGGTACTCGTTCATGACGGGGAGTTCGTGGAGTTCCTGCTGTGCGCGCTGGAGTTCGCGCAGGTCGTCGTTGGTCGCGGAGCCGGCCTGGCGGGCGAGCATGAAGTCCTCGCGCAGCCCCTCGAACTCCTGGATGCGCTCCTGGGCTTCGTCGTCGCTCTCGACTGCCGCCTTCGCCTCCGCGAAGTCCTGGTACGCCGGCAGGCGCTCGATGGCCTGGCCGAGTTCGCTCGCGAGTCGCGTCGCTTCCGCTTCGGGTGACGGTTCGCTCTCGGCGTCCGGCGTGGTTTCGATGCTCATACCACCGCTTAGGACCGGGCGTGTTTAGGTGTGGCGAACGTCGTCCAGGTCGGCCGCGACCGCCTCCGCGAACGCCGTCACCTCGCCCCAGTCGGTGTACTCGTAGTCCCGCGCGGTGTCCGTGTCGCCCCCCTCGCGCCCCGCGATACGCTTCAGCACGAAGCGCTGTACCGGGCCGTACTGCGAGTAGACGAGCGCCCCGCCGAAGTCGCCGACGTGGTCGGGCGACCAGTCCGCGCCCTCCAGAAACTCGTCGACGAGGGCACGGGAGGCCGCGACGCTCTCGCTTCGCTCGCTGGCCGCCGAGAGGCTCACCTGGAAGAACCCCGAGGGTCGCGACGCGAGTACGTCCCGGTTGGCCTCGACCCACCGCCTGACGTACGCGTGGTGGCGTCCCCCGTGGACGGAGTCGCCGACGACGACGGCGTCGTAGCGCGCCGGGGCGAGCGACTCGGGGAGGTGTCTGCCGTGGACGAGTTCGACCTCGTGGCCGCGGCCGACGAGGACGCCCGCGACGTGGTGCGCTATCTTCTCGGTCTGTCCCTCCGACGTGCCGTAGACGAGCAGGACGGACGCCATGTCGAGGCTACACCGCCGGGTCGGATAGGTCGTGTGGCGTGTCATCGGACAGCACTTTGATGCCCTCGGAGCGCGCTACACCATGTATGGCCAGTGAACCGACCGACCTCGTTGTGAAGCCCGGACAGCCGGTCTTCGACGAGGAGGGGAACGAACTGGGTATCATCAGGGGACTGACCGAGGAGGGGTTCCAGGTGCGGACCGGCGAGGCCGTCGGGCACGTCGACCTCGAACACGACCCCGGACAGGGGTTCGGCGAGGGCTACCTCGTCTGGCGCTGTGCGGAGTGTGGCGAGGTCGGCGACCTCGAGGACGGTCTGCCCGAGACGTGTCCGAACTGCGGCGCCCCGAAGGAGGACCTCTACGCCTGGACGGAGGACTGAGCGTGTCACTCGTCCTGACGGGTCGGACGAATCACACACGTTAACCGCGCGGAGCCATTGCTCACGGCAATGAGTCAGGAGTCGGAGTTCTCCGAGGGCGACCTCCGGAACACGGGGCTGTCGCTCAAACACGACCGCGAGTGGGACTACGAACTCGAGCGCATCGTCGAGGCCGTCGAGGAGCGCGACGCGACGAAGGTCGGCCTGCAGTTCCCCGAGGGCCTGAAGCGCCGCGGGTCGGCCGTCGCCGACGACCTGCGCGAACTGCTCGGCGAGGAGGTGCGCGTGCTCATCTCGGGCCAGCCCTGTTACGGCGCCTGCGACCTCGACACCTACCTGATGCGCCGGACGGACGTGTTCGTCCACTTCGGCCACTCCCCGATGAAGGAGTCCGAGAAGATCATCTACGTCCCGCTGTTCTCGAACGTCGAGGTGACGCCCATCGTCGAGGAGTCGCTCGCGGAACTCGCGGACCCCGCAGACGACCCCGACGTCGGCCTCGTGACGACCGCCCAGCACATGAACAAGTTCGACGAGATGCGGACCTTCCTCGAGGAACGGGGCTACGAGGTCCACACCCGCCGCGGCGACGAGCGTCTCACGAACGAGGGACAGGTCCTCGGCTGTAACTACGCCAGCGCGGACGTCGGCGCCGACCAGGTGCTCTACGTCGGCGGCGGGAAGTTCCACCCGCTCGGCCTGGCGATGGAACACCCCGAGAAGAAGGTGATCATCGCCGACCCCGTCAACAACGTCGTCACGGTCGCCGACACCGAGACGTTCCTCAAGCAGCGCTTCGCGTCGGTCCACAAGGCGATGGACGCCGAGCGCTGGGGCGTCATCTTCTGTACGAAGATCGGCCAGGGGCGCTGGGACGTCGCCACGGACATCGTCGAGGAGAACGAGAACGCCTACCTGCTGACGATGGACGAGGTGACGCCCGACCGCCTGCGGAACTTCGACTTCGACGCCTTCGTCAACACCGGATGCCCGCGCATCACGACCGACGACGGCCCGCGCTTCCACAAACCGATGCTCACCCCCGGCGAGTACGAGATCGCCGTCGGCAACGAACCGCTCGACTCCCTCTCGTTCGACACCTTCCACGGAACGTGGTAGGCGAGCGTGGCGGGCGCTGAGTTCGGCACCTACGACGAGAACGTCTCCTGCAGGTCGTTCGCCACGTCGTCGAGCGACTCGCCCGCCGCGTCGACGAACTCCTCCATGCTGGAGAAGCCGTGAATCATCCCGTCGTAGTGGTGGTGCGTCACCGGGACGCCGGCGTCTCCTAACCGGTCGCCGTACTCGCGGCCCTCGTCGCGCAGCGGGTCGAACTCGGCGGTGACGACCGTCGCCGGCGGGAGGCCCGAGAGGTCGGCGGCGAGCAGCGGCGCGGCGTACTCGTTTCGCTGGTCGGTCGCCCGGGTGATGTAGCGCTCGTAGAACCAGCGCATGCTCTCGGTCTCGAGGAAGTAGCCCTCGCCGTTCTCCTCGTAGCTCTCGAAGTCGTGGACCAGCGGCGAGGCGACGGCCGGGTAGAGGAGCACCTGGTGGGCGACGTCGGGGCCGCCGTGGTCGCGGGCCATGAGCGTGACGCCGGCGGTGAGGTTGCCGCCGGCGCTGTCGCCGCCGACGGCGACGCGGTCCGTGTCGATGTCGACGCGCTCGCCGTTCTCGACGGTCCACTCGACGGCCGCGTAGGAGTCCTCCAGCGCCGCCGGGAAGGGGTGTTCGGGCGCGAGGCGGTAGTCGACGCTGAGGACAGCGCAGTCGGCGCGGGTGACGATGCCCCGGCACGTCGCGTCGTGGGTGTCGAGGCCGCCGAGCACCCACCCCCCGCCGTGGAGGTAGACGAGCGCGGGGTGGGGGCCCTCGGCCTCGGGGAGGTAGAGCCGAACCGGGATGTCCGTCTCCGGGCCGGGAATCGAGAAGTCGGCCACGTCGCCGACGGGGTCGGGGTCCTCGTCGGTGAAGAACTCCTCCAGCGCCGACCGGGCGCTCGTCACCGACAGCGCGTGCGTCGGCGGGCGGGGGACGGAGTCGAGGAGGTCGAGGACGGCCTGTGCCTGTGGGTCGAGTTCACGAGCCATGCGGTGAGATGGCACACGGTCGACTTAACAGCTGAGGGTGATTCCGGTTACACGAAAGGTCTTATAGTTAGATACGTATTGTCGTGCAATGATTGGCGACGAGACGACCGACCGCCTCGTGGCGTGGTACAGGCGACACATCGGCGAACCCGAACGGCGCGTGGACGTCTACCTCGGGTTCGCGCTGTTCTTCGGCGGCCTCGGCCTCGGCCTCGCCGGACTGACGGTGTTCGTCTACGAGCAGACCCTGACCGCCCCCGGGAAGGTCTACTGGCTCCGCGAGATCGCCTTCGCCGTGGGCGCGACCGGCCTCCCGACGCTCCTGCTCGGCGTGACGGTCCTCCTGCCGGTCGAACGCCGCGCGCGCTACGGCGCGCTCGTCGGCGAGGCCATCTGCCTCGGCGCGGTCGCGTTCTTCCTCCGCGTCTACCCCTACCAGTGGGACGTCTCGACGGGGGCGGACTACAGCATGGAGGGCGTCGCCCTCTACGCCGTCGGCCTGGTGACGGTGCTCGCGGCGACGGCGGCCGCGCTCGTCGGCTACCACATCGACCGGGCCCAGCCCCGGAACGTGGACGAGGGCGAGCGAGACGACGACCCGACGGTCACCGACGAACAGGTCCGACGCGACATCGACGACGCGCTCGCGTCGACCGAACTCAACTGGGGTGGCGTCCGGAAAGTCGAGACGCGGTCGGTCAGATTCAGTGCGTCCGTCGACGACGAGTCCATCGACCGCTCGGGGTTCGACTCGGTGACGCCCAGCACGCACCGGGCGGCGGGCGTCGACGGCGCCGTCGCGGGCCTCCAGGGACTCCGGGGGAACGAGGACCGGAGCGAACGCGGGAGCGGGACCGACGACCAGGCGGCGGCGTTACGCGAACTCCGCGAGCGACAGGCGGCGACGCCCGACTCGAAACCGACGCTCCGGGAGCGGCTCGCGCGCCGCCTCGGACTGGACTGATTCGGAGAACGACTTTTATTCTTATGTTATAACAGTACGCAGTAAACTTATTACACAGTAGTGATAGGAACGGACATGGCAAAGGGCATAGACGTTGGCACGATGAACATCATCTCCGGTCGCCAGGAGGGCGACGAGACGGTGTTCGTACAGCAGCGCAACTCGTTCGTCGAGATAGAGCACTCCGACATGGCCGAGCAGATGCTCTCGCGGAGCGACGTCCTCCACATCCGGAAGGACGACGCGGTGTACGTCGTCGGCGACGACGCGCTCAACTTCGCGAACATCTTCAAACAGGAGACGCGCCGGCCCATGCAGCGGGGCATCCTCTCGAACGACGAGAAGAGCGCCATCCCGATGATGAAGCTCATCATCGAACAGGTCGCGGGCGAGCCGTCCCACCACCAGGAGCGCATCCACTACTCGGTGCCCGCGGACCCCATCGACTCGAACCTCTCGGTGCTCTACCACCAGAAGACCCTGGAGTCGTTCCTGCAGGACGCCGGCTACGACCCCGAACCCATCAACGAGGGGATGGCGGTCATCTACTCCGAACTGGCGGAGAACAACTTCACCGGCCTCGGCGTCAGTTTCGGCGCGGGCATGACGAACGTCTGTCTCGCCTACTACGCCGTCCCCGTGATGACGTTCTCCATCGCCCGCGGGGGCGACTGGATCGACGAGCAGGCCGCGCAGGCGACCGGCAAGCCCATCGACAAGGTCACCTCAATCAAGGAGGACGACTTCGAACTCGACTTCCGGACGGACGTCGGGGGCGTCGAGGGTGCGCTCGCCATCTACTACGAGAACCTGCTCGACTACGTCGTCGAGAACATCGCCCGCGAGGTGGACGAGGAGGACATCGAGGAGGGTCTCGACGTCCCCGTCGTCGTCACCGGCGGCACGTCGAGTCCCCGCGGGTTCGAGGCGCTGTTCGCCGACCACCTGAAGGACGCGAACATCCCGTTCTCCATCAGCGACGTCCACAGCGTCGACGACCCGCTCTACAGCGTCGCCCGCGGCGCGCTCGTCGCGGCGCGCAGCGAGGAGGGCGAGGACCAGGGTCGACCGAACCGCAGCGAACCCGTCGAGTCGTCCGTCTCGGACGAGGACGACGCGGAGGCCGAGGAAGCCGAAGCCTCCGCCGAGAACTGACCTCTCACTCCTTCCCGTAGAAACGCTCGAACGCCGCCGTCCAACTCTCGGGCGCCCGGCGTTCGCTCGTGTGGTCGACCGACACGCCGAGGTAGCCACAGCGCCGACAGGAGTGGGTCGCCCCGCCGCCGAGCGCGTAGCGCTCCAGCCTCGAATCACATCTCGGACAGGTCACTCTTTTAGACACGTCTGCTCCCGTGTGCGTCTGCCCGGCACGATGAAAAGCCTTCTGTCGACGACGCCTCTCTCCCACGCTATGGGACGGCGCACGCTCGAACGCGCGCTCGAAGCCGTCGCGGGGTTCGACGACCCGCGCGTCGAGCTGGAGCAGTACCCGACGCCCGCGCCGCTGGCCGCCCACCTCGTCCACCTCGCAGGGCTCCGCGGCGACCTCGACACGGTCCTCGACCTCGGCTGCGGGACGGGGATGCTCGCGTTCGGCGCGGCGCTCGCGGGCGCGCACCGCGTGGTCGGCGTCGACTGCGACCCCGAGGCGCTCGCCGTCGCCCGCGACAACGCGACGCGCCTCGATTGTGGGTCGGTCGCGTGGGTTCTCGGCGACGCGACACGTCCCCCCTGCTGTCCCGGCGACGCCGTGACGGTCCTCACGAACCCACCCTTCGGCGCACAGCGCGGCAACCGCCACGCTGACCGGGCCTTCCTCGCGAGCGCGAGCGACCTGGCGACGGTCTCCTACTCGATACACAACGCCGGGAGCCGCGCGTTCGTCGAGTCGTTCGTCGCCGACGCGGGCGGGACCGTGACCGACGCCTTCGCCGCCGAGTTCGACCTCGACCGCCAGTTCGACTTCCACACCGAGGCGCGCCGGACCATCGAGACGGAGGTCTACCGCGTCGAGTGGCGGTAGGTCACTCCCTGGTCGCGATGCGGACGCGCGTGTCGGACGTCTCCGCGTACAGCCGGGAGCCCGAGCGCGTGAACGTCAGGCCGGCGGTCGACGTCGACTGCTCGGCGGTAGGGAGGGCAGCGGTCCCGAGGGGTTCGCCGCCGTTCGACACCCGGAGCGTGAAGCGCTCGCCGGGGACGACCGTCACGTTCCGCCCGGCGACGGTCGGTTCCGCCCGGAGGGGGTCGTCGGTGTGCGCCAGCGTGCGCCGGTCCTCGTGTTCGAGGTGGACGGTCGCCGCGGTGTCGTTGCCGACGACCTCCCAGCCCGTCCGGTTGACCGACACCGTCTCGCGCCAGCCGAGGCCGCCGACGTGCACCTCGGAGGTGCCGTCGAAGGCGAGGCGGTCGGTCGACACCACCTCCCACCAGATGTGGCGCTCCTCGTTGACGACGATGACGCCGCTCGCGTTCACCGCCGCGGCGCTGGTCAGCGAGCCGACCTCGACCGTGGAGACGTACTGGTTGGCGACGCTCTCGGTGTAGAAGACGGTGTAGTCGCCGACCTCGAGGCTGTTGTCCTCGCCGACGCCCGCCTCCGCGTCGGCCACCACGAAGAAGTTGAACGGGACGGCGACCACCGAGAGCGCGAGGACCACGGCGAGGACGGTGCCGAACGACGCCTCCCGGTCGCTCAGGTCGAGACGGTCGACGAGCGTGCGGTCGCTCGCGCGCGACGCGCTCGCGAGCAGGACGGCGATGGCGAACGCGAGGCCGACGCCGACGGCGCGATAGAGCGTGAACACGCTCCCCGACCGCGGGAGGTACACCGCCCACAGCCCCTGGGAGACGACGAACAGGAGCGCGCCGCCCCAGACCCGGGCGGCGGGCGGGCGCTCGTCACGTGCGGCGAACAGGACCGCCCCGAGGAGCGCGCCGAGGAACAGACCGAGGGCGTGGCCCTGGATGGCGATGTCCGCCCACCACGGCGTGAGGTAGCCCGGACGCCCACCCTGCGTGAGCAGCGGTCGCCGGAGCGCGTCGTAACCCAGCGAGAGGAGGTCGCCGACGTACAGCGCGACGAGCGTCCCGACGGGGTAGCGCAGGAGCGCGAAGCCGGCGTAGGCGAAGACGACGCCCGAGAACCCGACCGACGGGCCGAGGGCGAACGCCCCGGTCAGGACGGCGACGAACAGCGACGCGCCGACGAACGCGCCGACGCGGGCGAACGGGTCCGTCCGGAGGGTCCTGAACGTCTGGACGCCCCGTTCGCGGGGGAAGTGCCCCCATGCGTACTCCGCGAGCGCCCCGAGCGTCAGCGTCGCGACGAGGTTGCCGAGCAGGTGGCCGAGGTCGGCGTGGGCGAACGACGAGACGAGCACGCCGAGGGGGTAGAAGTACGACCACGACCGGTAGGGGACGACCGTCGGCGACCGGGGATGTGCGAGGCCGTTCTGGACGAAGAGGTAGACGCAGACGACGACGCCGGCGACGACGAGCGTCCCCCACGGGACGCCGAGGAAGAGGCGGCCCCGAACCCGGCGTTTCGTCTCGTCGTCGAGGAAGCGCACGAACACGCCGAGCGAGACGGCGACCGCACCGAGGAGGAAGAACCGATGGAGGGAGAGCCAGTAGCCGTCGATGACCGCCATTACGATACGTGCGCCGTCGAGTGCCTTATAGCGTTACCTTCGACGGGTCAGAGCGGTTCCTCGCCGTCGATGATGCGCTGTGCGCGTGCCGCGAGTTGCGGGACGCCGTCGCGCATCCGGGGGTACATCGGGTCGTCGGAGTTCCCCTCCAGGTAGCGCCGGAAGAACATCTCGCCCAGCCCGGCGAGTTTGTACACCGCGAGCGTCCGGTAGAAGCGGTCGGCCTCCTCGTCGTAGGTGAAGCCGGTCCGCTCCTCGTAGCGCTCGACGAGGTCGCGTCGGGTGGGGTAGCCCTCGCGCGTCATGAAGTTCGTCGTGAGCGTGTCGGTGGCCGCCGGCGGGTCCGGGTCGCCCTCGTCCCACCAGTAGCTGAGCATCCAGCCGAGGTCGGTCAGCGGGTCGCCGAGCGTGCTCATCTCCCAGTCGAAGACGGCGGCGACCTCGGGGTCGTCGCCGGGCGCGTACATCACGTTGTCCAGTTTGTAGTCGCCGTGGACGAGCGCCGTCGGCGTCCCCTCGGGGACGTTCTCGGTGAGCCACTCCATCACGTCGTACAGCGTCGGTACCTCCCGTTCCTCGGCCGTGACGTCGAACGCCCACGTGAGCTGTTCGGACCAGCGTTTCACCTGCCGCTCGGTGAACCCCGGCGGGTAGCCCAGGTCGCCGAGGCCGACGGCCTCGTAGTCGACGGCGTGGATGCGCGCGAGCGTGTCCACGAGTTCCTCCCCGACGCGACGGCGCGCCTCGGGGGTGGCGAAACGCTCGGGTTCGCCCCCTCGGAGGACGTCGCCCTCGACGCGCTCCATCACGTAGAAGTCGCTGCCCATGACCGAGTGGTCCTCGCAGGCGAGCACGGTCGGCGGGAGCGGGACGTCCGTCCCCTGCAGGGCGTCGACGACGCGGTGTTCGCGGAGGACGTCGTGGGCGTTGTCCGCCACCTCGCCCGGCGGCGGCCGGCGGATGACGAGGTCGCGCTCCCCCCAGGTGACGAACAGCGTCTCGTTCGAGTGACCTTCCTGGTGGTGTTCGACGTGGTACTCCTCGGCGGGGCCGAGTTCGTCCTCGAGATAGTCGGCGAGTCGGTCCGTGTCGACGATGCGCTCGAAGTACTCCTCACTTCCCTCGCTCATGTGACGTACCTCCCATTGTTCACGCTGTCGCGGTCCGAGTACGAATAAGTTTGCGCACGCCGCGATTCGACCGAACGGTGTTCGGTCCGTCGCGCCCTATGAATTTACAATGGTGTGCTCGTAGGTTCGAACATGGAGTATCACGACTCACCCGAGGCGCGGGAACTCAGGGACCGCGCGCGAGCGTTCATGGACGAGGTCGTCATCCCGACCGAGCGGGAGCACCAGCAGGAGGGGGACGTCCCCTCGTCGGTGGTGGCCGACCTGCGCGAGGAGGCCCGCGAGTACGAGGTGTTCTGCCCACAGATAGACGAGGAGTGGGGCGGCATGGGCGTCGCCTTCCGCGACGTCCTCCCCCTGTTCGAGGAGGCGGGACGCTCCGTCCTCGGCGCGCCCGCGATGCGCGTCGACGCGCCCGACGAGGGGAACATGCACACCATCGAACTGGTGGGGACCGAGGAGCAGAAAGAGGAGTACCTGCGGCCGCTGGTCGCCGGCGACATCAACTCCGCGTTCTCGATGACCGAACCCAAGCAGGGGGCGGGGTCGGACCCGAAGATGATGCAGACGAAAGCGGAGAAGGACGGCGACGAGTGGGTCCTCGACGGCCACAAGTGGTGGACCACGCAGGGCAGCGAGGCGGACGTGTTCATCGTGATGGCCCGCACCGACATGGACGCCCACCCCTACGCCGGGACGTCGCTGTTCCTCGTGCCCGCCGACGCCGACGGCGTGACCATCGTCCGCGACATCCCCCACCTCAGCCAAGGGCTCATCCACAGCAGCCACGCCGAAATCGAGTACGACGGCGTCCGCATCCCCGAGGAGAACCTCCTCGGTACGCTGAACGAGGGGTTCACCCACGCCCAGCAGCGCCTCGGCCCCGCCCGTCTCACCCACTGCATGCGCTTCACCGGGATGGCGACGCGCGCGCTCGACATCGCGAAGGCGTACATGGCCGACCGCGAGGCGTTCGGGTCGACGCTCGACGAGAAGCAGGCCCAGCGCTTCGAGGTGGCCGACTTCGAGACCGAACTCCACGCCTCGCGCACGATGGTCCGCCACGCGGCCCGCGAGATAACCGAGGGCGGGGAAGCGCGCATCCCCGTCTCGATGTGCAAGGTGTTCGCGGCCAAGACCGCCCAAGGGGCCATCGACTTCTCGCTACAGGCCTGCGGCGGCGCGGGCATCAGCCGCGACCTCCCCATCTCGGACTTTTACCAGGCCGTCCGCGCCTTCCGTATCGTCGACGGCGCCGACGAGGTCCACAAGCGCGTCATCGCCCGCGATGCCTTCGAGGAGGTCGACGAGGGCGAACTGGCGAACCTCCCCGAGTTCTGAGTCCCTCCCCCTCCTCTCGCCGTCGCCGCCGCGAGCGACGCGTCCCTCCGGGTGACAGTGCGCGCCCGGACACCGTGGCCCGCGGGCTTTTGCGCCTGCATCGACTGTCACTCACATGGACGAGGACGCGAGTATCGACGACCGGACGCTCCGGTTCGCGGCGGGTGCGCTCGCGGACGCCGGGTCGGCCGTGGCGATGACGGGTGCGGGCGTGAGCACGGCGTCGGGTATCCCCGACTTCCGCGGTCCGGACGGCGTCTGGGCGCGGTACGACGCGGAAGACTTCCACATCAGCCGTTTCGAGGCCGACCCGGCGGGCTTCTGGGCCGACCGCCTCGACCTCGTCGACGACCTCCTCGGGGAGGGGCGCGAGCCGAACGCGGCCCACGAGGCGCTCGCCGCGCTGGAGCGCGAGGGCGTCCTCGAAGGGGTCGTCACGCAGAACGTCGACGGCCTCCACCAGGCCGCCGGGAGCGAGTCGGTCGTCGAACTCCACGGCAACGGCGAGCACGTCGTCTGCGTCGACTGCGGCGCTCGCGACGCCCTCGACGCCGTCCGCGACGGCGACCTCCCGCCGCGCTGTCCGGCGTGCGACGGCCTCTACAAGCCCGACGTCGTCCTCTTCGGGGAGCAACTGCCCGAGTACGCCTGGTACCGCGCCCACGCGATGGCGCAGAACGCCGGGGCGTTCCTCGTCGCCGGGTCGTCGCTCTCGGTCGAACCGGCCGCCAGCCTCCCCCGCGAGGCCGCCGCGAGAGGGACGACGCTCCTCCTCGTCAACCACGAACGCACCGCGCTGTCGGGGCGCGCCGAGTACGACTTCCGAGCGGACGTCACCGAGGCGCTCCCGGCGCTGGTCGACGCCGTCCGGGACTACTAGCTATTTACACACCCCGTCCGTGGGTGGTGCTGCCATGGGCTATCGAATCGTCCACACCGACGACGTACCGGTCACCGACCTCTCCGACATCGAGGAGATACCGCCGGACCTCGACATCCGTGCGGTCGACGAGGCGCTAGAGGCGGAGAACCTGAAGGTGAAACTCTGGTACTTCGACCCCGGTGAGGAGATACAGTACCACGCCCACGCCGAGCAGGAGGAACTGTACTACATCGTGCAGGGGACGTTCTCGCTCAAGGTGGGAGAGTCAGGAGAGGAGGAGTTCGTCGAGGCGGGGCCGGGGACGTTCTACGTCGCCGGCCCGATGACCGGCCACGGTCACCGGAACGTCGGCGAGGAGGAAGGGGTCATCCTCGCGCTCGGGGCGCCGGCCGTCGACGACCCGGGCCTCGACCCCCACAGCCTCGACGAGTAGGCCGGACAGTCAGTTCCCGCGCGAGGACCGCGCCTGTCGGATCTCCGCCCCGTCTCTCAGTTTGTCTTCGCACCGAGGGCACACCCGGACCGACTCCATCCCCTGGGGGGCGAACACTCGCACGTACGCTTCAGTCACAAACGAATCGCAGTTTTGGCAACTAGGCATCCTCGGCTACGTCGTTTCTCACAGGGACATATATATGTGTGTCACTCGGACTGAAATAACACGGCCTCGGACCCCGACGCTCAGTTCTCGCCGGAGGAGCGCTGGAGGTAGTCGACGATGTTCGCGCTCTCGGACATGGTGATGCCCCGCTCGTCGTCGACGAGGACGGGGACCGCGCGCTGGCCGGAGACGCGCTTGACCTCGTCGCGCTTCGAGTGGAGCCCTTCGACCCAGACGCTCTCGAAGTCGAGGTCCATCTCCTCCAGTTCGTCGACGACCAGTTCGCAGTACGGACAGCCCTCGAGTCGGTAGAGCGTGCGTGTCATACGCCCGGTGACGGCCGCCGGGGGCAAAAGCGCTCCGGGGCGTGGAGTTTTCCTCCCCGGGGACGAGTGGTGACCATGCCACCGACCGTTGGCGAGCGCGCCCCCGACTTCGAGTCGCTGCTCTGTACCGGCGAGACGTTCCGCTCGACGCGCCTCGACGAGGCGCTCGACGGCGGGTGCGTCCTCGTGTTCTCGGCGTTCTCCTTCTCCGCCATCGCGGAGAACTGGTGGAAGCGCTACGAGCGCGCCGGCTGGGCCGACTTCGACGTGCCCGTCCTCGGCGTCACCCGCGACGGCCCCTACGCACAGAACGCCTTCCTCCGGTATCTGGAGAGTCCGTTTCGTCTGTTCTCGGACGTCGACGGACGGGTCGGGGAGGCGTACGACCTCCTCGTCGAACGCGAGGGGATGGCGAACACGACGACGTCGTGGCGCGCCGTCTTCGTCCTCGACGCCGACCGCACCGTGACCTACGCGTGGGTCGCCGACGACTGGATCTCACCCGTCCCGCGCGAGGAGGTGGAGGAGGCGGTCGCTCAACTGTAACTACAGCACGCCCATCTGCTTGGCGATGGTGTTGAGCTGAATCTCGTCGGTCCCCTCGACGACCCGGAGGATGCGCGCGTAGTGGAGCACGTCCATGAACGGGTTGTCCTCCGAGAGGCCGCTCGCGCCGTGGACCTGGACCGTGGCGTCGGCCACCTCCCAGAGCGCCTGCGTCGAGAGCCACTTGAAGATGGAGGAGTCTTCTACCGTCTGCTGCCCGTCGTCCATCTTCCAGGCGAGTTTGTGCCCCGCCGCGTCGGCGGCGTAGACCTTCGCGCGCCCCGCCGCGAGTTCGTGCGAGACGCCCTGGAACGTCCCGATGGGCTCGCCGAACGCCTCGCGCTCGCGGGCGTACTCGGCCCCGCGGTCGAGGAGGAACTCGGCGTTGCCGACCGCCTCCGCGCCGAGTTCCATCCGCCCGAGCGAGAGGAACGCCATCGCGTCGTAGAACGCCTCGTCGACCCCGCCGAGTACCCGGTCGTCGGGGACGCGGACGTCGTCGAGGTGGACTTCGGCCTGCGTCCCGACCGACCCCACCGCGTTGTTGAAGCTCCCGACCTCGTACTCGTCGGCCTCGACGACGAAGCAGGTGATGCCGCCGTAGCGCCCCGCCTCCTCCTGTGGGGTCGTCCGGGCGAACACCTGCAGGAAGTCGGCGTCGGGGGCGTTCGTTATCCACTGCTTCGTCCCGTTGATGACCCACTCGTCGCCGTCGCGCTCGGCGCGCGTCGCCATGTTGGGCGAGTCCGACCCCGCGCCCGGTTCGGTCTGGGCGAACCCGGTCGACGTCTCGGCGCGCACCGTCGGCAGGAGGTACGCCTCTCGCTGCGCCTCGTCGGCCCCCAGCAGGAGCGGTTTCGGTCCCTCCGGGCCGGCGAGGACGTGCCGCGAGAGCCCCGGTCCGTGGCTCGCGACGTGCTTCTTCGCGCGGTACCACGTCACGTTCGAGACGCCCTCGCCGCCGACCTCCTCGGGCAGGTTCATGGCGTAGAAGCCCGCCTCGGCGCTCTTCTTCCGTATCGTCTCGATGGCCTCGCGCACCTCGGGGACGACCCGGCCGTCGGCCTCGTGGCGGCGGCGTGGGTTCGACCACGTCTCGCCCAGTTCCTCCTCGAGTGGGTCGACCTCCCGCTCGACGAAGTCGTCGAGGCTCTGTTCGATGAGCCGCCACTCCTCGGTGGTCTCGAAGCTCACGCCGGAGGAGGACGCGTCCTGTGTTGCCATACGACGACCTGCGGGCGGAGCGACTTAATCCTGTGTGAGCTACACGTCCCCCTCCTCCAGGACGACGTCGCCGTAGCGCTCGCGCAGGGTGCGCTTGTCGAACTTCCCGGTCGAGGTGCGGGGAATCTCGTCGACGAACTCGACGACGTCGGGGAGCCACCACGACGGGAAGCGGTCGGCGAGGTGGTCGCGGAGGGCCGCCTCGGAGGCGTCGTGCCCCTCCCGGAGGACGACGCAGGCGAGCGGGCGCTCCTGCCACTTCTCGTGGTCGACGGCGACGACGGTGGCCTCGGCGACGGCCTCGTGGGCCATCAGTTCGTTCTCCAGTTCGACGCTCGATATCCACTCGCCGCCCGACTTGATGACGTCCTTCGTGCGGTCCTTGACGTCGACGTAGCCCATCTCGTCCATCGTGGCGATGTCGCCGGTCCGCAGGAAGCCGTCCTCGGTGAACCCCGAGCGGGTGGCCTCGGGACGGTTGTGGTACTCGCCGACGACCCACGGCCCGCGGACCTGTAATTCGCCCATCGACTCCCCGTCGCGGGGGACGTCCTCGTCCTCGCCCTCGGCCCGGATACGGACCTCGACGCCGGGGACGGGCAGCCCCGCCATCGCACGGTAGCGGTACTGCTCCTCTTTCGGCCGGTCGCGCAGTTCCGTTCGCAGGGTGCTGAGCGTCCCGAGCGGGGTGGTCTCGGTCATCCCCCACCCCTGGATGATGGGGGCGTCGTAGCGCTCGTCGTACTTCCGGATGAGCGACTCGGGCGGGGCGCTCCCCCCGACGGTGAGGCGGTCGATGTTCGAGATGTCGACCTCGGGGTGCTCGTCGAGGTAGTCCGCCATCTCCAGCCAGATGGTGGGGACGGCTGCCGAGAGGGTGACCGCCTCCTCGTCGATGAGTTCGGCGACCGACCCCGGGTCGGTGTGGACGCCGGGGAGGACCTGCTTCGCGCCGACGAGCGTGGCCGCGTAGGGGAGGCCCCAGCCGTTGGCGTGGAACATCGGGACGACCGGGAGGACGACGTCGGACTCGCTGACGCCGTTGGCGTCGACGTGTCCGCACATGAGGCTGTGGAGGTAGACCCCCCGGTGGGTGTAGGCGACCCCCTTCGGCTTGCCCGTCGTCCCCGAGGTGTAGCACATGCCGCACTCCGCGTCCTCGTCGAGGTCGGGCCAGTCGTACTCGGTGGGGCGCCCCTCGATGAGGTCCTCGTAGGCGACGGCGTCGAGCGACGTCTCGGGCACCTCGTCGGCGAGGACGACGAACCGCTCGACCGTCTCGAAGGCGTCGGCGTTCGCCTCCACCTTCTCGATGAAGGCGGGGTCGACGAACAGCACCTCGTCCTCGGCGTCGTTGACGATGTACTGGAAGTGGGCGTCGGGCAGGCGCATGTTGCACATGTGTATCGACCGGCCCGAACACGGCGGCGCGAAGTACAGTTCGAGGTGGCGGAAGTGGTTCACCGCCACCGTCGCCACCCGACCCCCCTCGGAGACGCCGAGGTCGTCGAGCGCGTGGGCGAGCTGGCAGGTGCGGGCGTAGGCGTCCGCGTACGTGTAGCGGTGGACGCTCCCGTCGGGGCGCTTCGTGACTATCTCGCGGTCGGAAAAGAGGTCGACCGCACGGTCGAGGATACCCGTGAGCGTGAGCTGGACGTCCATCATGGCGTGGGTTGTGATTGCACACCAACAGTATAGTCGTTCCCCCCGGTCCCGAGCGTCGCCCGTCACCCCCCTCATCCCTCGCCCCCTGCCCGAACGTTAAGTCACAGGGGGCAGTCGCCGTCGTATGGACCTCCGTGGTATCCGCGTCCTCGACCTGACCCGACTGCTCCCCGGCCCGTACGCGACCCAGCTGTTCGCCGACCTGGGCGCCGACGTGGTGAAAGTCGAGGACGCGGGGACGGGCGACTACGCGCGACACATGCCACCACGGACCGACGAGGGGGTCGGTGCCGTCTTCGACGCCGTCAACAGGGGCAAGCGGAGCGTCGGTCTCGACCTCAAGAGCGAGGGGGGCCGCGAGGCGCTCGCCGCGCTGGTCGAGGAGGCCGACGTGGTCTTCGAGCAGTTCCGCCCGGGCGTCGCCGAGCGCCTCGGCGCGGACTACGAGACCGTGCGCGAGCACAACCCCGAGGTCGTCTACTGTTCGCTCACCGGCTACGGGCAGACGGGGCCGGAGGCCCAGCGCGCCGGCCACGACCTCAACTACGTCGGGCGGGCGGGCCTCCTCGACATGACCCGCCCGGAGACGCACGCCCCGCCGGTGATGCCCGGCTATCAGGTCGCGGACCTCGCGGGCGGCCTGTTCGCCGCCTTCGCCATCGCGAGCGCGCTTCTCGCGCGCGAGCACACCGGCGAGGGGACGTACGTCGACGTGGGGATGACCGACGTGGTGCTGTCGTTCTCGCAGGCGCTCGCACCGCAGGCACTGGCGGGCGACGACCCCCGTCCCCGGGAGACGCCGTTGACCGGCGCGTACCCGTGGTACGACGTCTACGAGGCGAAGGACGGGAACTACGTCACCTTCGCCGCGCTCGAACCGCCGTTCTGGGCGGCGTTCTGCGAGGCGGTCGAACGCGAGGACCTCCGCTCGCTCCACGGCACCGAGGACGAGGCGGAACTGGCGGCGCTGCGCGAGGCGCTCGCGGACACCTTCCTGACGCGGACGCGCGAGGAGTGGGTCGAGGCGTTCCGCGACGTCGACGGCACCGTCGACGGCGTCTACACCCCCGGCGAGGCCGTCGAGCACCCGCAGTTCGTCGAGCGCGGGATGGTCGAGCGCGGCGACGGGTCGCCCCGACTGGGCTTCCCCGCCGTCGTCGACCGCCCCGGGAGCGGGGAGTGGGTGCCGGGCCACGGCGAACACACCGACGAGGTGCTGTCCGAGGCCGGCCTCTCGGCGGAGCGACTCGCGGCCCTGCGCGATGCTGGCGCGATTCGCTGAGCGGGATTTATACCGTAGGCCGCGGTGGGTGGGCGCATGCAACACGGCATCCTCGTCCCGCCGTTCGTCGACGACCCGACCGGGTTCGCGGTCCGCGCGGAGGAACTGGGCTACGAGTCGGCGTGGGTGGCCGAACTCTGGCACGAGAGCTCCGTCGTCAGGCTGGCCGACGTGGCCGCCCGCACCGACCGCATCGAACTGGGGACGGCCATCCTCAACGTCTACTCGCGCACCCCGGCGGTGCTCGCCATGACGGCGGCGACGCTCGACCGCGTCTCCGACGGCCGGTTCACCCTCGGTGTCGGCACGAGCACGCAGAAGGCCGTCGAGGACCTCCACGGCCAGACGTGGGAGGACCCGAACCCCATCCGCCACGCCCACGAGTGCATCGAACTCACGAAGGAGTTCCTCACCGGCGAGGGGCGCGTCGAGTACGACGGCGAGACGTTCCACGCCGCCGACTTCCCCGCCCTCGGCGTGGACGTCCCCGTCTACCACGCGGCGCTCGGCGAGGCGAACCGCCGGGTCGTCGCCCGCCTCTGCGACGGCTGGATCCCCCACAACGTCCCCTTCCGCGACCTCTCCGACGCCTTCGACTACATCGCCGACCACGCCGAGGAGGCGGGGCGGGACCCCGACGACATCACCGTCGCGCCGTACCTGCCGGCGTGCGTCAGCGACGACGAGGCGGAGGCGAAGCGGATGGTCAGGAAACACCTCGCGTACTACGTCGGCAACGGGAAGGGGTACGAACGGGCCGTCGCCGAACGGTTCCCCGAGGGGGGGGAGCGGGTCGCCTCCCACTGGCGGTCGGGCGACCGGGAGGCGGCCGCCGACGCGGTCACCGACGAGATGGTGCGCGCACTCGGCGTCGCCGGGACGCCCGAGACGGCGCGGGAACAGTTGCGCGAGGTGGTGGCCCTCGACGCCGTCGACCGGCCGATGGTCACCGTCCCGAACAGTGCCGGCCACCTCGCCGAGCGCACGCTGGAGGAACTCGCCCCCGACCGGCTATAGACGGTCGGCGCGGACGACCAGCGACTCGTCGACCTCGGCGACGCTCGGTCGCCCGACGTTGGCCAGCGTGAGGTCGAGGTCGGCGCGCAGGTTCTCGAGCACCGCCTCGACGCCGGACTGTCCGCCGAGCGCGAGGCCGTAGACGTAGGGCCGGCCGACCATCACCGCGTCCGCACCGAGCGCCAGGGCCGTGACCACGTCCGCGCCGCGGCGCACCCCGCCGTCGACGGTGACGGGGACGCGGCCCATGACCTGCTCGACGATGCCCGGCAGTGCTTCGAGCGCGCCGACGGCGGTGTCGACCTGTCGGCCGCCGTGGTTCGAGACGGCGACGGCGTCGACGCCGCACTCGACGGCTCGCTCCGCGTCGTCGGGGTGGAGCAGTCCCTTCACCACCACCGGGAGGTCCGTCATCGCGCAGAGGTCCTCCAGGTCGGTCCAGTCGAGCGCCGGGTTGCCGAACACGTCGAGGAACCGCTGGGTCGCCAGTTCGGGGTTCTCCTCGGGGTCGACGTCGAGCAGCGCGCGGAAGGCGGGGTCGGAGAAGTAGTTCGCCATCCCCTCGCCGGCGAGCATGGGGAGGTAGCCCCGCTCGATGTCGCGCTCGCGCCACCCGAGGATGGGGACGTCGACGGTGAGGACGACGGCGTCGAACCCCGCGTCCTCGGCGCGCCCGACGAAGCTCTCCATGATGGCGGGTTCCGACGACCAGTAGAGTTGGAACCACTTCGGCGTCTCGCCCAGTTCCTCCGCGACGGCCTCCATCGGCTGTGAGGCGACCGAACTCAGACACATCGGGACGTCCGTCTCGTGGGCGGCGCGGGCCGTCGCCAGTTCCCCCTCCTCGTGGACGATGGTCTGGATGCCGACCGGCGCGAGCGCGAACGGCACGTCCAGCGTCCGGCCGAGGAGGTCGACGTGGAGGTCGCGTTCCGAGACGTCCCGGAGGAGTCGAGGGAGGAGCCGCCAGTCCGCGAACGACCGTCGGTTAGCGTCCATCGTCCGCTCGCCGCCCGCGCCGCCGCCGACGTAGGCGGCCGCCTCGTCGCTCATCGCCTCCAGGGCGGCCTCGCGCAGTCGTTCGTACCGGACCGGGTACTCGGGCGGCTGGTCAGCGAGCATCCCCGTCGCGTAGACGTCTCGCTGGCGGTCCTGTCCGTACGGCTCGGAGGGACGGTCGACCATGCCCCGGGCTGTGCGGGCGGGCGTAATAAGTGTGCGAGGTGCTGTCAGTCACCGGTTCGAGAGGGACGCCGGCACGAACGCGTTCGTCGGTCGGACGTTAACACCGGCTTTCAGGTCGGCGACGGGGACCGTCCTGACAGCACCGCATTGGTCCGTCTCGACGACTTGCCTCCCCCCGTGATTGTACCGCGGGCGGAGGGGCGGCGCGACGGGGGCGACTTATCCGGCGGGTAAACCGGACTCCCCGCGTGACCCTCACCCGATGCGTCTGGAGCGTTCGCCCGGAGTGACAGTTCGTGTGCGGCGACTGACCGGGCGGTACGACCGAACGTCGTTCGAAAGCGGCTGATTGTTTCCCGTTTCTGACTGTACCGTTCCGGTTTTGTTTACTCGTCGTATAGTTATAGCGCCCTGTGAGGTAGTCGCGCGTATGGTTGGAGTCTGTGCGAGTCTCGGTGCCGACGCCGGGTTCGTCGACGAACTCGCCGAGCGCCTCGAACTGTTCGGGTCCGAGTCGACCGCCCGAGTACTGGACGGCGACGTCGGGGTCGCGAGCGTCACCCACACGCCCGCCACCGGGGGGAGACCGGTTCGGACGGCGCACGGGACCGTCCTCGCGTGGGGCGACGTCGCCGGCCTCGACCACCCCCACGGCTACGTTCCGCGCGCGGATTGCGAGACGGAGTCGCTCTCGGCGTACTGCGCGGCGCTCTACGAGTGCTACGGCCTCGACTTCGTCCGCTGGCTCAACGGCCGGTTCGCGCTCGCCGTCGTCGACGACGCGGCCGATCGTGTGACGTTCGCGACGGACCGCTTCGGGACGATGCCGCTCCACTACGCCCGGGCCGGCGAGACGGTGCTCGTCTCGACGGCGGTCCAGAGCCTCACGACCCACCCCGACTGGACCCCCGGGTTCGACGAGAACGCCCTCGGGACGTACTTCACCTATCAGACGACACCGGGGACCCGCACGCCGTTCGCCGGTGTGGAGCGGATGGCACCGGGGGCGGTGCTGACGGTCGACCTCGACGGGTTGGAGGTGGGACAGCGGTCCTACTGGACGCCGACGTACCGGCCGGTCGACCGCCCGGTGTCGTACTTCACGCGCCGCCTCGCCACGGTGCTGTCGCGGGCGGTCGACGAGCGCACGGCCCACCCCGGCGAGTACGGCCTCTTCCAGAGCGGGGGCGGCGGTTCGCGACTCGTCCTCGCCGCGATGGAGCGCGACCCGACGACGTACCACCTCGACGGCCGGACGAACCGCGAGGCACGCACCGCGGGGCGAATCGCACGGACCGCCGACGTCCCCTTCGAACGGCTCGCACCCGACCGGGAGTACTCCCTCGACCTGCTCGCGGGACCCGCTCGGCTCACGAACCTCGTCGGGACGTTCCACGAGGGACGCGCGATGGGGTTCGCCGAACGGCTCAGAGAGGACGTCGACACGCTCGTCAGCGGTCACACGTTCGACCTGCTGTTCTCCGGCCGCCACCTCCCCTCGCGCTCGTGTCGGCTCGGTCCGCTCGGGACGCTCCCGCTCCCGTTCGCGGACGTCCCCGACACCGTCGAGGAGTACGTCGCGGAGAACCGACGGCCCGTCCCGCCGTACTTCGCCGGCGCGAGCGACGGCACGAACCTCCTCCGGGAGAACCTCACCCCGACCCGCGACGGGGTTCGCTCCTACGGCGTCGAGTACGACTCCCTCGACGCGCTCGTCCGGTTCGGGTCGTACTACCCGCACGCGAACGCCCGCGCCTTCTGCCAGCAGGCGCTCGACCAGGTGCTCCCCCACCACGACCCGTTCCTGGACACGCGGGTCGTCGACCTCCACCTGACGGTGCCGACGCGGGTCCGCCTCCGACGGAACCTCGTCGGGGGGACGCTGGAGCGACTCGACCCGCGGTTGGCGGCAGTGCCGGACGCCGAACGGCAGGTCCCCCTCTCGGCGTCGTTCCCGCGCCAGTACCTCGGTACCCTGGCGGCGGCGGTGCTCGAGGACCGAAACGTACTCGACCCGCCAGCGTCCCGCACGACGGACGGACCGTGGCCGGACCACGCCGAACCCGTCCGCTCGACCGACGTCGTCGCCGAGGCCATCGAGGAGCACGCGGACCTCGTCGAGGCCATCCCGTTCCTCGACGAATCGGGCGTGCAGCACTCGTTCGCTGGGCACCATGGGAGGGTCAGGCGAACCGAACTCGACGCGCTCCTCACGTTCCTCGCGATGCCGGCCACGCGGCGCGTCGTCGAGAAGCGCCGCCAGCGCCCGCAGGCCTGAGGCTCCTCTCGCGGGCGTGCTGTGCCGGGAGGCGTGAGGCCGTCGCAGGAGTGGACGCGCGAACAACCGGTCGTCCGCGGCGAGCAGTTCACGTGGAATGATAACGGATGAACGTGTAAGAGGCCGTCAATGACCGACCAGAACGACCGCGACGAGGTGGGGAGATGAGCGACGACCGAGCGGCGGCGGAGGCGCGCTACGAGGACGAGGTCATCGGTGACGACACCATCCCGAACCTCTTCGAGGCGAGCGCGAGGCGGAACGCGAACCGGCCGGCCCAGCGCTACAAGGGCGGCGTCTACGAGCGCTCGCTGGTCGCGAGCGGTGTCGTGGAGGCGGCTCCGGCGGGCGACTACGCGACGCTCACCTACCGGGAGATGCGCGACGTCGTCCGTCACCTCGCGGCGGGCTTTCGGGACCTCGGCGTCGAGACCGGCGACCGCGTCGGTATCCTCGCGAACACCCGCATGGAGTGGGCCCAGAGCGACTTCGCGCTGCTCGCCGCCGGGGGCGTCGTCACGACGGTGTACGTCGAGTCGACGCCCGAGCAGGTGCGCTACCTCCTCTCGGACCCGGGCGCGTCGGGCGTCGTCGTCGAGAACGCCGACCTGCTCGAGGTGGAGGACGACCTCGACCTCTCGTTCGTCGTCGTGCTGGACGAGGTCGAGGGGTACGACGACCGCGAGGACGTCCACACGCTCGGCGAGGTCCACGAGCGCGGCCGCGAGGCCTTCGACGAGGAGGCCTACCGCTCCTGGCTCGACGCGCGCGACCTCGACGACCTCGCCAGCCTCATCTACACCTCGGGGACCACGGGGGAACCGAAGGGCGTCCAGCTCACGCACGGCAACTTCCGCGCGAACGTCAACCAGGTCCGCCGGCGCTTCGGCCCGCGCCCGGACCGCCCGCCGGAGGTGCCGACCATCGACAGCGACTCGACGACGCTGTCGTTCCTCCCGCTCGCGCACGTCTTCGAGCGCACGGCGGGGCACTTCGTCCCGTTCGCCAGCGGGACGTGTGTCGCCTACGCCGAGAGCACCGACACCGTCGCCGACGACATCGCGCTCGTGAAACCGACGGGCGCGACGAGCGTCCCGCGCATCTACGAGCGCATCTTCAGGGGGATGCGCGAACAGGCGAGCGAGTCCGACGCCAAGGCCCGTATCTTCGAGTGGGCCGTCGGCGTCGCCCGGCAGCGAGCGCAGACCGACGACCCCGGCCTCGCGCTGCGCGCACAGCACGCGCTCGCCGACCGCCTCGTCTACAGCACCGTCCGCGAGAACCTCGGCGGCGAGATCGAACTGTTCATCAGCGGGGGAGGGAGCCTCTCGAAGGACCTCGCACGCCTGTTCATCGGCATGGGGCTGACCGTCTGTGAGGGGTACGGCCTCACCGAGACGGCACCCGTCGTCTCCTGCAACCCGCCGGAGGACATCCGGGCGGGGACGCTCGGCCCGGCGCTCACCGACATCGAGGTCCGCATCGACGGGGAGGCCGTCCCCGAGGAGCAGCGCGCCCAGACCGTCGCCGGCGGCGAGGTGGGCGAGTTGCTCGTCCGTGGACCGAACGTGACCGACGGCTACTGGAACCGCCCGGAGGAGACCGAGGCGGCGTTCACGGAGGACGGCTTCTTCCGGACGGGCGACATCGTCGAGCGCACCGACGACGACTACCTCGTCTTCCTCGACCGCCTGAAACAGCTCATCGTCCTCTCGACGGGCAAGAACGTCGCGCCCGGTCCCATCGAGGACCGGTTCGCCACCGTCGAGCGCGTCGAGCAGGTGATGCTCCTCGGCGACGACCGGAAGTTCGTCGGCGCGCTGGTCGTCCCGAACGTCGAGGCGGTCCGCTCGTGGGCCGAGCGCGAGGGGGTCGACCTGCCCGCCGACCGCGAGGCGCTCTGCGACGACGAGCGCGTCCGCGCCTACGTCGGCGAGGCCATCGAACGGGTCAACGAGGGGCTGGGGAAGGCGGAGCGAATCAAGCAGTTCGAACTCGTCCCCGAGGAGTGGACGCCGGAGAACGACCTGCTCACCCCGTCGCTGAAGCTCAAGCGACGCAACATCCGCGCGCGGTACGCCGACCGCGTCGAGGCCGTCTACGACCGCCCGAAGCAGGAGACGGCCGCCGACGACTAGCTCAGAAACTGAAGAGGTCGATGCCGCCGGTGACGCCGACGACCTGCCCGGTGACGTAGCCCGCCTGCTCGGAACAGAGGTAGGCGACGAGGTTCGCCACGTCCGCCTCGCGCCCGAGCGAGCGCATCGGCGTCGCCTTCGCGATGCGCGCGAAGTAGGAGTCGAACGCCTCCAGCTCCTCGATGGACATGTCGGCGAACTCGTCGACGACGATGTTCGGCGCGATGACGTTGCTCGTGACGCCCTTGCGCGCGCCCTCGAGCGCGAGCGTCTTGCCGAAGCCGATGAGCGCCGCCTTCGTCGCGGCGTACGACACCTGACCGAACCCACCCTGCCACCCCGCCATCGAGGACATGTTCACGACGCGACCCCACTCGCGGTCCAGCATGTGGGGGAACACCTCGCGGGTGACGTTGTACGCCCCGGTGAGGTTGATGGCGACGTCGCGGTCCCACACCTCGTCGTCGTAGTCCTTCACCTGCGAGCGGGCGTCGACCATCGCCGCGTTGTTGACGAGGATGTCGATGCCGCCGGTCTCCTCCTCCAGAGCGGCGACGGTGTCGCGGACGTCCTCGCGGTCGGTCAGGTCGCAGGCGACGGCGTGGGCCGTCCCGCCGGCGCTCTCCACGTCGTCGACGACGGCCTCGGCCGCGTCCAGGTTCACGTCGAGGGCGACCACCTCGGCGCCCTCCGCGGCCAGTACGCGGCAGTCCTCGCTCCCGATGCGCCCGCCGCCCCCGGTCACGAGGGCGGTCCTGTCGTCCAGTCCGAAGTCCATTGCGTCCGAAACGATGGCAACGTTCGTGATATACTTACCCCGCGGTCAGCGCCGCGCGCCGGCGAGGTCGAGGAGGCCGCGCAGGTCGGCGACGACGTGGTCGACGGCGTCGTCGGGGTCGGTCGCGGCGCGCTCGGCGGCGCTCCCCCCGTGGGCGACCGTCACGAACCCCGCCCGACTCCCGCCGCGCATGTCGTGGTCGTAGCGGTCGCCGACGTAGAGCGACCGGGTGGGTGCGAGCGCGTCGGGTGCCTTCCCGAGCGCCGTCTCGAACATCGCGGGGTCGGGTTTCGTCCGGCCGACCTCCTCGCTGGTCGTCACGTGGTCGACGTGTCGGAGGACGCCGAACTTCCCGAGGATGCGTTCGGCCTCCCAGGTGTCGATGTCGCTGATGACGCCGAGGTAGTGGCCCGTCTCCGCGAGCGTCGAGACCACCTCCTCCGCCCCGTCGGCTGGCTGGACGCTCTCGAGGGTCGTCGCCGCGAACAGCGGGAACCACTCCTCCTCGGGCACCTCGCGGCCGACGGCCTCGTCGAGCGCCCGCTGGTAGCCGGGGCGGGCGGTCCGGTAGGTCGTCCCCTCGCGCCCGGAGAAGTACGACCCGAGGGCGTCGCGCCAGTCGGCGACGAGGCGGTCGGTGTCGTCGATGCCCTGTTCGGCGGCGAAGCGTTCGAGGAAGGTGACGTAGCCCGTCCGGACCGACGGGAGGTCGAGCAGGACGCCCCCGATGTCGAAGAAGACGCCGTCGTAGTCAGCCATACTCGAAGGGAGGGCGGGGGCTACTGAGGCTTATCGGTAGCGGCGGACGCCGTCCACGACGGACGCGGCCACGCGCCCCTCGCGTTCGAGGTGGTGCAGCGCGCCCACCACCTCCGCGATGATGTAGGCGATGTCGCGGTCGCCGGCGCGGGCCTCGGCCACCTCGACGGCCGTCTCCATCCCCGAGGCGACCTGCGACTCGGTGCGGTCGAGCATCCGGTCGAGGGAGGACCGGTCGCGGGCGACGGCCCCCGCGAGGTCGGCGTGGACGGGGCCGTGGCCGGGGTAGACGCGCTCGACCTCGGATTCGAGCGTCGAGAGCGTGTCGAGCGCGCCGTAGAACGCCCCGATGGCCTCGGCGACCCCGTCGTCGAGGCCGGCGTGGATGGCGACGGGGCGGAACGGCTCGATACCCATGTCGCCGGAGACGAGCGCCGGGTCGCCGAGGTCGACGCGGAGACAGCAGTGGTCTGCCTGGTGGCCGGGCGTGTGGACGACGTCGACGGGCGTCCCCCCTATCTCGAGGCGGTCGCCGTCCTCGAACCAGACGTCGACCGCGTCGGGGGGCAGGAGCGTGCGGTTGCGCTCCAGCGACTCGACGGCCATCGAGACGGCTCGCTCCAGTTCGTCGCCGGTGAGACCCGCGGCCGTCGCGTTCTCGCGGACGGTCGCTTCGAGGTCCTCGGTGTCCCGGTCGAAGCGCTCGCGGACCCCGGCGGGGGCGTAGACGGTCGGGTCCGCGCCGTCGAGGACGGCCCCCACCTGCCCGATGTGGTCGACGTGCGGGTGGGTGAGCACGAGGTGGTCGACATCGGCGAGGTCGCAGTCGACGGCCGCGAGCGACTCGCGGAGGACGTCCTCGCCGTCGGGGCCGGGCATCCCGGCGTCGACCAGGGTGGGTTCCTCGCAGTCGACGAGGTAGCTGGCGACGTGTCCCGGCGGCCAGTCGACGGCGAACTCGACGCGGTGGACGGCGGAAAGGGCCTCGCTCCGGCGGTCGGTCATCACCGGGAAGACCGGACGGCGAGCGATAAGGGTGGTGTTTCCGTCGGCGTTCGCGGCGACTCGACTGGTGAACTGGAAAGTGAGCAGTGCAACCGCCGCACTAATGTTATCCCGCACGGTTGGTATCGCGAACAATGGTAATCCAGAGCCAGGGTGAGAGCCGATGAGCACGGACCAGTTCAGCGTGGCGGGGAAGACCGTCGTCGTCACCGGGTCCTCCCAGGGCATCGGACGGGCCATCGCCGAGCGGTTCGCCGAGGACGGCGCGGACGTCGTCGTCTCCTCGCGCTCCCAGGAGTCGGTCGACGAGGTGGCCGACGGCATCAGCGAGTCCGGGGCGACGGGCGACGCGCTGGCCGTCGAGTGCGACGTGCGCGAGCGCGAGGCGGTCGAGGCGCTGGTGGCGGCGACCGTCGACGAGTTCGGCGCGCTCGACGTGCTCGTGAACAACGCGGGCGCGTCGTTCATGGCCGGCTTCGGCGACATCAGCGAGAACGGCTGGAAGACCATCGTCGACATCAACCTCCACGGCACCTACCACTGCTCGCAGGTGGCCGGCGCGTACATGCGCGAGCACGGCGGGGGGACTATCGTCAACCTCGCCAGCGTCGCCGGGACCGACGGCTCGCCGTACATGAGCCACTACGGCGCGGCGAAGGCCGGCGTCGTGAACCTGACGACGACGCTCGCGACCGAGTGGGCCGAGGACGGTATCCGCGTCAACTGCATCGCCCCGGGCTTCGTCGCCACGCCGGGCGTCGCCAGCCAGATGGGCGTCACGGCCGACGACGTCGACCGCGAGGAGGTGAACCGCCGGATGGGACTGAGCGAGGAGATAGCCGACCTCGCGCAGTTCCTCGCCAGCGAGGCCTCCTCGTACGTCGTCGGTGAGACTATCGTCGCGCGGGGCGTCCCGCGAATCGAGGAGACCCCCGAACTATGACCGACCGCGACACCTTCCTGCCCGTCTCGGCGCAGTCGAGCGTGGGGACGTTCGTCGAGCAGGCCAGACGATCCGAGGAACTGGGCTACGACGCCGTGTGGCTCCCCGAGACGTGGGGACGAAACGCCGCCGTCACGCTGACGAGCATCGCCGAGCACACCGAGACCGTCGACCTCGGGACGAGCATCATGCCCATCTACTCGCGCTCGCCCGCGCTCGTCGGCCAGACCGCCGCTACCCTCCAGGAGGTCTCGGACGGACGGTTCCGCCTCGGCCTCGGGCCGAGCGGCCCCATCGTCATCGAGAACTGGCACGGCGTGGAGTACGGCAACCCGCTCAAGCGGACGCGAGAGACGGTCGACGTCGTCAAGCAGGTGCTCACCGGCGAGGAAGTCGAGTACGAGGGCGAGTACTTCGACCTCTCGGGCTTCCGCCTGCGCTGTGCGCCGCCCGACCCCGTCCCACCGGTGGAGGTGGCGGGGATGGGGCCGAAGGCGGTCGAACTGGCGGGGCGCTTCGCCGACGGCTGGCACGCCCTCCTGTTCACGGAGGAGGGACTCGAGGAGCGCCTCGCAGACCTCCACCGCGGCGTCGACCTCGGGGAGCGCGACCCCGATGACGTCCGGGTGACCCTCTCGCTGACCTGCTGCGCGCTGGCGGACAGCGAACGGGCGCGCGAACTGGTCCGCCAGCACACGGCGTTCTACGTCGGCGGGATGGGGACGTTCTACCGCGACTCGCTCGCCCGACAGGGCCACGAGGAGACCGCGAACGACGTGTACGACGCCTGGCAGGCGGGCGACCGCGAGGCCGCGATGGACGCCATCGACGACGACCTGCTCGACGCGCTGGCGGTCGCCGGCACGCCCGAGGAGGCCCGCGAGGCCATCGCGCGCTTCGAGGCCGTCCCCGGCGTCGACGCCGTCTCCGTCTCGTTCCCGCGGGGGGCCGACAGCGAGGACGTGACGGCGACCATCGACGCGCTGGCGCCGAACTGAGGAATCCAGAAGACAGTCTTCTGATATTATACAATTTCTCCTACAGCTGGTAACTGATACCAATTCCCTCCCGAACGATGTGAGATATACGAAGAATTATAAGGATAAACTGTTAGCCTTTGGAGTATGGTTGCTTCACGTGAACGGAGCTCACGGCGGACGTTTCTCAAGACGACACTCGGCGCAGGGGGGGCCCTGACGCTCGCCGGGTGTCTGGAGGGGGACGGCGGCAGTGGCGGCGGGAACAGCACGCAGAACGGGTCGGGTGGGTCCGGCGCGTCCGGTGACCTGGTCATGCTCACGTCGACGGAGACGACGTCCGCCTACGCGATGAGTCAGGGAATCAGCGCGGTGGTGTCGGAGAACGCCGACGAGGTGAGCGTCGACGCCCGCCCGAGCGAGGGGACCAACGCGAACATCGGGGCGCTCGACCGCAACGAGGCCGACATCGTCTACATCCAGAACTGGACGGCGAACAAGGTGATGGAGGGCGAGGACCCGTTCGGCGACATCTCGTTCACCCCGAACCAGGTCCACCACCTCTACGACCTCGGCTGGTTCCTCTGTACGCCCAACGAGGGCTGGGAGACCGTCGCCGACATCGAGTCCGGCAGCCGCGTCTCGCCCACTCCCCGGGGCTCGGGGACGGCGGAGATGCTCGAACAGGCGCTGAGTTACGTCACCGAGGACTACGAGCGCGTCAGTACGGACTACGGGAGTCAGGGCAGCGCGATGAACGAGGGGCGCCTCGACGTCGGGGCGGGGACGTTCGTCAACTTCTCCGTCGAGCCGAGCTGGCTCCAGGAGATGAAGTCCACGACCGACCTCCGGGTGCTCGACTTCCCGGACGAGGTCATCGGCGAACTGGAGGACGACCCGGCCATCGTCATCAGCGAGATCGAGACGGGGGAGCTCGACGGGTACGCCTATCTCCCCGAGCCCCTCCGGACGCCCGCGCTGTCGTACAACTTCGTCGTCCGCAACGACGCCGACTACGACACCATCTACACCTACCTGGAGACCGTCTACGGGAACCGCGAGGCGCTCCAGGAGCGCAACCAGCTGATGGCGCCGCTCGCCGAGGGCGAACAGTTCCTCGCGAACCCCTACGAGATGCCGTTCCACCCCGCCGCCGCTGACTTCTACGAGGAGCAAGGGGTCTGGAGCGACGAGTACGAACGCGGCGATGAGTGAGACGGCCCACGCCGGCGGGATGGCGCGCGTACGGGCGACGTTCCGCGGCGTCGTGGAGGGCCGGAGCGCCGGCGAGTTGGCCCTGTGGCTGCTCATCGGCCTCCTCGGCGTCGGCCTCACGGTCTACACCCTGTACCACGCGCGGTTCCAGACGCTCGTCAGGACGCGCCACTCGAACGTCTTCCTCGGCGTCGGCCTCGCGCTGTTCTACCTCTACGAGACCCAGAAACACCTGTACGGGACCGAGGACGTGACGGCCTACCGCGAACGCGACCCGACGCCCGAGGGGAGCGCCCTCTCGGGGCTGCGGAGCGTCGGGCGCTTCGACTGGCTGCTGACGCTCGTCTCGGCCGTCGTCACCCTGCTCGCGGCGGCGTACGTCGAGACGAACTTCGACCGCCTGCTGGAGGACGCCGTCGTCGTGGGGTACACCCAGATGGACCACCTCGTGGGGCTGGTCATCGTCGCGCTCGTCGTCGACGCCACCCGGCGCGCCTACGGATGGGCCATCACATCGGTGGTGCTCGCCGCCATCGCCTACGCGCTGGTCGGCCCCTGGCTCCCGGGCTTTCTCGGCCACACCGGCATGGACCTGACCGACGTCGCCCGGTACGGGGCCATCGGGCTGTCCGGCACCTACGGGTTCATCCTCGGCGTCGGGACGACCTGGGTGGCCGTCTTCATCATGTTCGCCGGCCTCGCGCAGGCGTACGGCGCGCTCGATTACGTCCTCGACGTGGGCGAGGAGGCCGGCTCCAGACTCAAGACCGGCGTCGTCCAGATGGCCGTCGTCTCCAGCATGGCGATGGGCTCCATCACGGGGAGCGCGGCGGCCAACACCGCGACGACGGGGAGTTTCACCATCCCGATGATGCAGCGCCAGGGCGTCCGCGACGACTTCGCGGCCGCCATCGAGAGCGTCGCCTCCTCGGGCGGCCAGATGATGCCGCCCGTGATGGGCGTCGCGGCGTTCCTGATGGCCGACCTGCTCGGCATCAGCTACGTCGACGTGCTGCAGGCGGCGCTGATACCCGCGATACTGTTCTACTTCAGCGTCGGCGTCGCCGTCCAGTTCGCCGTCCTCCGGTACGGCTGGACCACCGAGCGGACGGGGTCGTTCGACCCGCGGGTCCTCCTGAAGGGCGTCCACTTCGCGGTCCCGCTGGCTGTACTGGTGGTGACGCTCGTCTACTACCGGTTGACGCCGCTGAGCGCCGGGCTCTACACGACGCTGGTGATGGTACCGACGGTCTTCGTCCGCGACCTCGCGGTCGAGGGCGCGAGCCTCGGGACGCTCTGGGGGACGCTGGTGGACACGGTCGCCGGGTTGCGCGACGGCGCGCTCGACATGGCGCCGCTGGTGGGCGTGCTCGCGGCGATGGGTATCATCATCGAGATGCTCACCCAGACGGGGTTGGCGAACAAGGTGAGCTTCCGGATGGTCGGGCTGGCCGGCGGGGTGTTCGTCGCCGTCCTGCTGATGGCGATGGTGCTCAGCATCGTCTTCGGGCTGGGGATGCCGACGCCCGCGGCGTACATCCTCGTCGTCATCCTCGTCGCGCCGGGCATCATCGAGGTGGGCGTCCCGGAACTCGTCGCCCACCTGTTCGTGTTCTACTTCGCGATGCTGTCGGCCATCACCCCGCCCGTGGCGGTGGCGGTGGCCGTCGGCGCGCGCATCGCCGACGCGGACTTCCTCCGGACGGGGAAGCAGGCGATGCGCCTCGGCGCGGCGGGGTTCTTCATCCCCTTCGCGTTCGTCACGAACGAGAGCCTCATCATCTGGTCGTTCCCCGCGACGCCGATACACGCGGCCGTCGTCGCCATCGGCGTCGTCGCGCTCGTCGCAGCCACCATCGGCTACGACGGCGCGAACACCCTCGGGGGCGCGCCGCGACTCGCCTACCTCGCGCTCGCGGTCGGTGCGCTCTACGCCCCGATGCTGATGGTCCAGGCCGGGTGCGCGCTGCTCGTCGTCCTCGCCCTCGGGTTGGCCCAGCAGGGTCGCCTGCCCGCGGTGGCGACGTCGACGCGCGAGCGCTGACCCCCCTCCCGCGCACAGCTTTATCACCGCCACGCGACCACCACAGTCAATGACAGACACAGACGGCTACACCGGCGCGGACCTGTTCGTCGACACGCTCGAATCCTACGGCGTCACGCACGTCTTCGGCAACCCCGGCACCACCGAACTCCCGGTGCTGGAGGCGCTGTCGGGGAGCGACCTCGAGTACATCCTGGGCCTCCACGAGGACGTCGCCGTGGGGATGGCCTCGGGCTACGCCCAGACCAGGCGCTATCACTCCCACCACGACGAGGACGTCCTCCCGGCGGGCGTCGTCAACCTCCACATCACCCCCGGTCTGGCCCACGGCCTCGGCAACGTCTACGCCGCCCGGTGGGTCGGCGCCCCCATCGTCGTCACCGCGGGCAACCACGAACTCGACTTCCGCCACGAGGAACCCCTGCTGTCGGGGGAGCTCCGGGAGATGGTGAAACAGTTCACGAAGTTCGACGCCGAGGTGACGGACGTGCGCGCCCTGCCGGGGCTGCTCCGGCGGGCGTTCCGCATCGCGCTGACGCCGCCGACCGGGCCCGTCTTCCTCGGCCTCCCGATGGACGTGATGCTCGCGGAGACGGACCTCGACCCCGAACCGCTCGGGCCGATTCCGACCGGCGGCCGTGGCGACGCGGCGCAGATAGCCGAGGCGGCCGACCTGCTGGCCGACGCCGAGGCACCCGTGTTCGTCCTCGGCGACGAGGTCGCCCGCTCCGGCCACGAGGCGGTGGCGGCGGCGGTCGACCTCGCCGAGGCGTGCGGCGCGCGCGTCCACGGCGAGATGCTCGCCTGCGAGGTGAACTTCCCGACCGACCACGAGCAGTGGGTGTCCCACATCCCGCCCCAGGAGGGGTTCGCCTCCATGCTGATGAACAGCGACACGCTCGCGTTCGTCGGCTGTTCGACCAACACGACGCTCCTGCGCCACGAGGACCCGCTGGTCCCCGAGAGCGCGACGTGCGTCCACGTCGGGACGAACGCCCGCGACCTCGCGAAGCACCACCCGGCCGACGCCGCCGTCATCGGCGACCCCGGCGCCGTCCTCGCGGACCTCGCCGACCGGGTCGGCGAACGCGTCGACGAGGCGACCCGCGAGGAGCGCGTCGAGCAGGTCCGGCAGGTCAAGGAGTCGCTCGCGGGGACGATGGACAAGATCGGCCGAGGGGACGCCGACCCGGACGACCCGCGGGCGTCGAAGGCGGAACTCGTCGACGCGCTGAAGTCCGTCGCGCCGGACGCGTTCGTCGTCGACGAGGGCATCACCGCGAAGTACCCACTCCTCCTGCGGTGGCCGATGCAGGCCGAGGGGTTGCTCTCGAACAAGGGTGGCGGCCTCGGCTACGGTCTCCCCGCCTCTGTGGGCGCCGCCATCGCCGAGCGGGAGGCCGGCTCCGACCGCCGGGTCGTCGGCTACGTCGGCGACGGGTCGTACCTCTACTATCCCCACACGCTCTACTCGGCCGCCCGCCACGACGTCGACCTCACCGTCGTCGTCCCGGACAACCGCAACTACCGCATCCTGAAGGACAACACGAACGCCATCTTCGGCGGCGACGACGCGGACCACGACTACGTCGGCATGGACTTCGAGCCGCCGGTGGACATCCCGAAGAACGCCGAGAGCCACGGCGCGACGGGCGTCCTCGTCGAGGAGCGCGACGACATCGAGGCGGCCTTCGAGGAGGCGCTCTCGACGGAGGGGCCCGTCGTACTGGACGTGCTGGTCCACGACTGACGCGAGGAGCGGTCTCCCCCGGGGGCACTCGCCCGCTCAGTCGTCGGCCGGGTCGACTCGCACGCGCCCGCCGTCGACCGTCTCGGGGAACATCTTCCCGGGGTTGAGCGTGTCGTTCGGGTCGAACGCGCGCTTGACGCGGCGCATCGCCTCCACGCCCTCGACGCCGTGTTCGAGTTCGAGGAACTCGCGCTTGCCGAGGCCGACGCCGTGTTCCCCGGTGGCGGTGCCGCCGAGTTCGATGGCCCTGACGACCACCTTCTCGTACACCGCTTTCGCGTCCGCGACCATCTCGGGGTCGGTCGGGTCGGCGAACGCCGAGTAGTGGACGTTGCCGTCGCCGGCGTGGCCGAACGTGGGGACGAGCAGGTCGTACTCGTCCGCGAGCGACTTCGCGTAGCGGACGATGTCCGGGTACTTCCCGATGGGGACGGTGACGTCGCCCGGCGCGAGCGGCGTCAGCACCTCGTCGTAGCTGCGGAGCGCGAGCGCGAGTTCCCGGCGGGCGCGCCAGAGCGTCGCCATCTCCGCCTCGTCCGCGGCCGCCTCGAAGCGCTCGACGCCGTGGGCCTCGAACGCCTCCCGGCAGCGCCGGAGTTCCTCCTCGATACCGTGGTCGGCGTGAATCTCGAAGAAGACCATCGGGGCGTCGGGGAGGTCGGTCCCGACGTAGGCGTTGGCCATCGCCGCGCTGAGTTCGTCGACGAGTTCGATGGTCGCCACGTCGACGCCGGCGCGGACGGTCGCCGAGATGGCCTCGGTGGCGTCGTCGAGCGTCGGGAAGACGGCGCGCCCGCCCCGTACCTGCTCGGGGAGGCGCGCGAGGCGGAGCGTCGCGCGCGTGACGACCGCGAGGGTTCCCTCGCTCCCGACGAGGAGGTCCTTCAGGTTGTAGCCCGCCGACGTCTTCACGGCCTTGCTCCCGACCTCGAGGACCGTCCCGTCGGCGAGGACGGCCTCGAGTTCGAGCACCCAGTCGCCCACCTCGCCGTACCGGACCGTCTTCATCCCGCTCGCGTCGTTGATTATCATGCCGCCGATGGTCGAGATGTCGGCGGAGGCGGGCATCGGGGGGAAGAACAGGCCGTGTTCCGCGACGGCCTCGTCGATGCGCTGGCCGACGAGTCCGGGCCGGACGTCTACCTGGAAGTCCTCTGGTCGCACGTCGAGGACGGCGTCCATCCGGGTGACGTTCATGCTGATGCCCCGGCGCGCGGGGACGGCGTTGCCCTCCAGGCTCGTCCCCGCAGCGTAGGGCGTGACGGGGACGCCCCGCTCGTCGGCGCTGGCGAGGACCGTCGCCACCTCGTCGGTCGACGCCGGCCAGACGACGGCGTCCGGCGTCACCCCCTCGTCGCCCTCGGCGGTCCCCCAGTCGGTCGCGTGACTCTCGCGGTCGTCGTCGTCGAACGAGCACGCCACGTCGAGGTCGGCGAGGAACGAGCAGTCGTACGTCATGTGTCGACAGGGCAGACCGCGGGGGATAAGTGTATCCCGCGGCGCGGCCGGCGGCCGGCGCGCGGCGGTCTCCGTGCCCACGCACGCGCGGGCACCGCTTATGTGTCCGCCGTCGGATGGTGGAACCATGCAGACCATCGAGGTGACCGAGTTCGGTGACGCGAGCACTATCGAGACGGTCGAGCGCGACGTCCCCGACCCCCGCGAGGGACAGGTCCGTATCGAGGTGAAGGCGGCGGGTGTCAACTTCGCCGACATCATGCAGCGCCGGGGGCACTACCAGGGCGGCCCGACGCCCCCCTACTCGCCGGGGATGGAGGCCGCGGGCGTCGTCGACGCCGTCGGCGAGGGCGTCGACCGCGAGGAGGGCGAGCGCGTGGTCGCCATGGTCGGCCGCGGCGGGTACGCCGAGTACGCCGTCGCCGATGCGGGCGGGTTGTTCGACGTCCCCGAGGGGATGAGCTTCGAGGAGGCCGCCGGCTTCCCGGTGCAGTTCCTCACCGCCCACAACTGCCTGTTCGAGTGGGGCGGGTTGGAGGACGGCGACCGCGTCCTCGTCCACGCCGCGGCCGGCGGTGTCGGCACCGCCGCCGTCCAGCTGGCCAGCGAGGCGGGCGCCGAGGTGTTCGGGACGGCCAGCACGGCCGAAAAGCTCGACCTCGCGGCCGAGCTGGGCTGTGACCACCCCATCAACTACACCGAGACGGACTTCGCCGAGGAGGTGAACGACCTGACCGACGGCGAGGGCGTCGACCTCGTCCTCGACGGCGTCGGCGGCGAGACGACCCAGCGGAGTCTCGACTGCCTGACGCACTTCGGTCGGATGGTCGTCTACGGCGCGGCGAGCGGTGAACCGGGCCACCCGGACACGGCGACGCTCCTGTTCAACAACGTCGAGGTCGTCGGCTACCACCTCGGCCAGGGGATGCAGCGCGCCCCCCAGCGCGTCATGCAGGCCGTCCCCCACCTGACCGAACTGCTCGCCGACGGGTCGCTCTCGGTGCAGGTCGGCCACACCTTCCCCCTCGACGAGGCCGCGGACGCCCACCGCGCCATCGAGAACCGCGAGACGAGCGGGAAGGTCGTCCTCGTCCCGTAGGAGGGCGCCGTCGGCGCAGAGCTACTTTTCGACCGGGAGCGCGCTCGTGTCGATCCCCTCCCGGCGGCCGTCGAGGAGGGCGAACCGTTCGTCGCGGCGCAGTTCCAGCCACCGCAGGAGGCGTTCGGCCCACACGAGCTTTCGGCGTTTCATCGCGTCTACGGACGGGTCGTCGAGGTCCCACCCGGCGAAGGTGAGCGTCCGGGCGCCGAGGTGGTCGGCGAGGAACGCCGCCCGGTCGCCGTCGGTGAACCCCCCGAAGTTCACCACGGAGCCGACGGGTTCGGCCTGCGTCGTGGGCAGGACGTTCTCGGTGCGCATCCGCGGCACCCACTCCTCGATTTCGGGGCGGTTGTCGCCGTGGGCGGCCACCGCCACGGGCGTCCCCTCCCGTGTGAGCGAGACGGCCGCCGCGGGGACCTTGTCGAGGTCGGTCACCATCAGGTCGACGTCGAGACCGGCGTCGCGACAGACGGCGGCGGCGTTCGACGCCGCGACGACCACGTCCGCCCGCCGGACGTCCGCGAGGTCGCGGTCGAGCGAGGGCCCCCCGCCGGCGATGGCGACTGACGCTCCTTCGAACCCCGCGAGGCGGTCGAGGTCGAAGGGGTCGGTGAGGGCGGCGAGGCGGTCGCGGACGCGCTCGTCGCCGGCCCGGTCGAAGCCGAAGTCGTCGAGGATGGCCTCGTAGACGGGGAGCCAGTCGCTCACGAGCACGAGTCCACCTCGGAGTAAATACCGGTGGGCCAGACAGCCACTGAAGTACCCCTACCCGCGTGGCCGTCTGGCTCGCATCCGTTCATATTTACGGACATGACATAAGCTTTCTCGTACTAGAAGTCCGCCACGGCGCTCGTGGGTCACGGTTTCGTGCCTTCGAACGCCTCATTCGACGGCCTCCCCGACCGCGTCGAGGACCGGCCGGAGGTCGGCCGAGGCGTCGCTCTCGCCCGCCGCGAGGGCGGTCAGCGACGATTCCGTCCCGACGAGGACGCCCGCCGGCGCGCCCGTCCCGGACTCGAAGTGTGCGCCGGCGTCGCGCGCTCGGGTGACGAGCGCCGCCGTGGACTCGGGGGGGAGGCCGGTCACCTCGAAGACCCGGACGACGGCGTCGGTCGCCGCTATCCCCTCGCAGTCGAGGCGGCCGAAGTGTCGCCGGGCCTCGCGAGCGGTCGTCACGTCGAGTTCCTCGACGCCGACCGCGGCGTCGCGGTGGCGCTGGCGGGTGAACGCCCGTCCGACGAGCGCCGCGTCGCGCGTCTGGGCGACGTCGTGGGTCCGGACGACGTGCGCGCCGCGCTCGACGGCCATCGCCGTCGCCGCGAGGCTCACCGGGAGCGCCTCGGCCGTCGAGCGACCGGCCACCTCGCGCAGGAAGTTCTTCCGGTTGATGGAGACGAGAAGGGGCCGTCCGAGGCCGCGGAACTCCCGGAGGCGACGGAACGTCTCGCGGTCGTCCGCCAGCGTCTTCTCGGCCGACCAGCCGCCGAAGGCGGGGTCGACGATGGTCTTGTCGGTGAACCCGTTCAGCGAGAGCGCCTCGTAGACGTCGTCGACGTAGCTCCAGTCGTCCGTCGCGCGGTCACTGCGGGCCGCCCAGTCGACGGCCTCGACGGCCCCGGGGCGGTCGAGGTCGGGGGGACTCGCCATCTTGGCGACGGCGACGTCGTACTCCGCACAGACGCGCGGCATCTCGGGGTCGGCGAACCCGCAGACGTCGTTGACCATCTCGAACCCGCGCGCGAGCGCCGCCTCCGCGACCTCGTGGTAACGCGTCTCGATGGAGAAGACGGCGTCGCCGGAGACGCTCTCGATGGTCTCGACGGCGGTGTCGAGGCGGGCGAGTTCCTCGCTCGCCGAGAGGACCGAGAGGTCCTTGTTGGCCGATTCGAGGCCGACGTCGACGATGTCGGCCCCCTCGTCGACGAGGTGTTCGTCGACGTAGGCGGCGGCCTCGCCCGGGTCGTCGAACACGCTCGGCTCGTACGGCGACTCCTCGCTGACGTTCAGGACGCCCATGATGCGCGGGGGGTAGTCGTCCCCGATACCGAGGCCTGCCGCGTCTACGTTCCGCATACCGTCACGAGGGGCGGCGCGCCAAAAGCCCAACCGGTCCGGGCAGATGCGGAGGACGGCTCGCGTCCCGTCACCCGTCATCGACGGTACACTTTAGTTCGAAGATACTAACAAGCCGACATGGACTGGTCCCTCGACCGCCGTCTCCAGGCGCGCATGGCCCTCACCCTCGTCGCGCTCGCGGCCCTCACCGTGGCGCTCGGCGCCGGCGTCGCCGTCGGTATCGGGTTCCTGTTGACCCTCGGTGCCGGCGTCGTCGACCTCTCGCTCTCGTGGACGACCGCCACCGTCGTCGGCGTCCCGGTCACGCTCGTCGCCGGTGCCGTCGTCCTCCGGCGGACGCTCGCCGACCCGCCGGCGGAGGCGTTCGACGCCGACGAGGTCGACGCGAGCGAGTACCCCCTCCTCTACGCGACGGTCACGCGGGTGGCACAGGCCGCGGACCTCCCCGTCCCGGCGATTCACGTCGCCGAGCGCGAGACACCACTGGCGATGACGACCGGTCTGCGGACCGACGGCGCGCAACTGGTCGTCTCGACGGGGCTCCTCGACGTCCTCGACACACAGGAGCTGGAGGCCGTCGTCGCCCACGAACTCGCGCACGTGAAGAACCGCGACGCCGCCGTCATGACGCTCGTCGAACTGCCGCTCTCCAGCGCGCGGACGCTCGGTGCGGCGCTCCGCAGCAGCGCTGGCGTCCACCCGGTCCTCCTCGCCGGCAGCGCCGCGACGTACGTCGTGTGGGGGACCGGGCGAACGCTCGTCGCCTCGCTGTCGCGGAGCCGCGAACTCGCCGCCGACCGGGGGGCCACGGCGTTGCTCGGCGACCCCTCGGCGCTCGCGAGCGCGCTCGACGCGCTGGCCGACGACGTCAGCGCGACCCCCGAGACGGACGCGCGGGCGCGCGGCCTCGCGGCGCTGTCGGTCGTCCCGTCCCCCCGGGGCGACCCCGGCCCCGCGCTCACCTACGAGAAACGCCGGCCCATCCTCTGGAGTCTCCGTCTCCCCGTCAGGCGGTTCCGCCGGCGGCTGAACGTCCGCGTCCTCCGCCCGCTGCTGGCGACCCACCCGGCGACCGACGAGCGCGTCGAGCGCCTGCGCGAGTTCACCCGCTCGTCGTGAGAGTGAGTCGTTCCAGTTCGTCCGTGAACCCACGACTGGCGGCCACCGAAGAGGGGTCGGGGCACGTTCGCGGGGCGCTATCTCACCGTTTGAGGCTTCTGTAGGGGGTGAATTCCGTCCGCCGACCCGGTCGCTTCGGACCGTGTGGTTCTGGGTCCGCTCGGTCCCGGTCGCTACCTACATCTCTCGGGGGTCGAACAGCGCCCCCAGTAGTTTGCCGAGGCCCACCTGGAGGTGCTGGTGGAACGTCGGTGCGGAGATGTCGAACGACGACGCCACCTCCGTCCCGGCGCTCTCGCGCGGCCACGAGAAGTAGCCCGCCCGGTAGGCACCTTCCACGATGGAGCGCTGGCGGTCGGTGAGGTCCGCGAGGAGGTCCACGCCGGCGTTCGTCCCCGGGACGCCGCGGCGGTCGACCTCGCGTTTCGCGAGCAACTCGACGGCAGGGTAGCGAAGCTCCAGCCCCTCGACGAACGCCCTGACGTCCGTTCCGACGGCGACCTCGGCGACGACGACGAGGCGGCCGTCCTCGGTGGTGGCACCCGACACGTCCGCGCCGAGGGCGACGAGCGAGCGGGCGACCGAGCGCTTCGAGACGGTCGCCTCGAAGCGGTGCGCCCCGTCGGTCCCGGAGACGTGCGCGATGCGGTCGACCGCGGGCGACGATTCGGCGAACGCGAGGACCGCCCCCGGGTCCGCCCCCTCGACGGTGACGTACTCGAGGAGCGTTCCGTCGGTCACCGGAACGAAGCCGTCGAGGGCGACGCGCCCGCCGGTGTACGTCGAGAGGTCGGCGAGGAAGGTGTCCGAGCCATCGAAGGCGAGTTCGAGTTCGACGACGCTGTCGCCGTAGAGGAGCGTTCGCTGCTCGATGGCGCTGCTCGCGTAGCCCATCGTCTCGCCGAGGGTGGCGAGCGCGGCGCACTCGCGGTCGCTGAAGGCACGCTGACGCGTCGACTCGACCACGAGCGCGCCGTACCGGCAGTCGCGGTACGTGATGGGGACGACGACGTACGAAACGGGGCCGGACGCGGCGATGGCCCGCTCGACGGGGTCCTCGGGGGGCGACCCCGGGTCGCGTCGGACCCGGGGCGTCCGGGTGGCGATGGCGTCCCGGATGACCCATCCACCCTCCGCACCCCGGTCCGCGAGCGCGTCGCGGAACGCGTCGTCGACCCCCGCCGCCGTCCGGAGGGCGACGCCCTCGTCGAGACGGTGCTCGACGGTCCAGACCGACCGGTAGAACGGCGACTCGACGAGTTCGCGACAGACCGTCGCCTCCAGGTCGGCGCGGGAGGAGCGGTCGAACACCGCGTGGACGAGTTCGTGGACCAGCCCCCCGATGCTGGTGAGCGTCTCCAGTTCGTCGTTCTGCCGTCTGACACGGAGTTCCGCGAGTTTCTGCTCGGTCACGTTCAGATGCAAGACGAGCGCGAACCGCTCGGCGGCGCGGCTGAACCCGATGGCACGCATCGTGAACCAGCGACGTTCCTCCGGGCTGTGACACGGGTAGTCGACGGCGAACTCCTCCCGGTCGCCGGAGAGCACCGCCCGGATGCCCGTCGCGGCCGTGCGGGCGGTCCCGTCGTCGCTCGTCGCACAGACCGAGAGGTAGTTCTCGCCCAGGCAGTCGACCTCCCCGACGAACCCGTTGTCCGTGGCGAACGCACGCCAGGTCTCGTTCGTGTAGACGACGGTGCCGGTCGCGTCGAGGATGGCTATCTGCGCCGGGAGGACGTCGAACCCCGCGCTCGTGAGCGGACTCGGTGCGTGGACTGTCAGCGCACCGTCGACCCCCGCCGCCGCGTCGACGCTCGTGTCGTGCGAATCGGTCATGGACCACCCGGGGCTGGCATCGTTGTCAGCCGTACATGACACTCACATATAAATATATGTCAAATTCGAAAGGACGGCGTCGAGAGCACGCCGCTTTTGCCCCAGCGACGGGTACGCTCGGGTATGTCGAAGGTGAGCATCGGGCTTCGCGGGTGGCGGTTCGACGAGGAGAGCGTCCTCGACGAGGACGGCGACCTGAAGCCGATGGCACGGATTCCGGAGGACGACCGCGAACGCGTCGCGCGCCTCGCGCTGCTGGTGACCAAGCCGTGCGACGGCTGCTGGCTGGTCCACGGCGACGAGGAGCGCCGGCGGGCCCGTCAGGCGCAGGTCGTCTACGGCGAACCGCTCGGCGAGGTGCTCCTGTGTGACCGCCACGAGGTGGACTTCCTCTACTGGTTCCGCGAGGAGATGGGTCACGAACTCGCCGGCAGTCGACACATGCAGAACGCCTTCCACCAGTGGTTCGCCGACGGCGGACGCGCGCCCGATGGGTACGAGGGGACCGAGCACGTCGACACCGACCCGGAGGACGTGAAACAGCCGGGCCCGAACCCCGAACTCGACGCGCTGGAGGAGGAACTGGCGGCGATGAGCGAGGAGGAGCGCGAGGCGCTCGGTATCGACCTCTCGGACCTCGACGTATGATTTCGGTCGCGGTCGTCGACGCGAAGACGCCGGGCAACGTCGGCACCATCGCCCGCGCGATGAAGAACTTCGGGCTCACCGACCTCTACCTCGTCGACCCGCCGGACCTCGACCCCGACGGCGAGGCGTACGGCTTCGCCGGCCAGGCCCGCGAGGACGTCCTCCCGAACGCACGGGAGGTGTCGTTCGACTACCTCGTCGAGCACTTCCACACCGTCGGCTGTACCGCCGTGACCAACGAGGACGCCCGCCACCACGTCCGCTACCCCTTCCGGACGCCCCGGAACCTCGCCGACTCCCTCGCCGGCGTCGACGCGGACACCTGCGTCGTCTTCGGACGCGAGCGCGTCGGCCTCACGAACGAGGAACTCGAGCGCCTCGACGAGGTGTGTTCCATCCCCGCGAGCGCCGAGTACCCCGTTCTCAACCTCGGACAGGCAGCGACGGTCGTGCTCTACGAACTCCGGACGCTCACCGTCGAGGAGACGCAACTCCCGACAGACATCGACCGCGCGCCGGAGTCGGACGTCGAGGCACTCCACGAGCAGTTCGCCTCGCTCGTCGACCGGGCGCTCGTCGAGGAGAAGCGCCCGAAGACGCTGCGCCTCTGGCGGCGCCTCCTCGGGCGCGCCCACCCGACCACCCGCGAGGTGAGCACGCTCCACGGCGTGTTCCGCCGCGCGGAGTCGCTGATGGGTGACCGGGAGTAGCGGGCGAGGAAGCGGCGGGTGGAGACCGACTCGATTCAGGCGCGTTTCTGTATCTCCTCGCGGAGGACGGTGCTCACGACCTCGCCGTCGGCCTTCCCGCGCAGGGCGCCCATCGCCTCGCCCATGAGCGCGGAGAAGGCGCCCATCCCCTGTTCGTCGACCTGCTCCTCGTTCCGTTCGACAACCTCGGCGACCGTCTCGCGGACCGCCGACTCGTCGACGCCGGCGAGGCCGGCCTCCTCGGCGGCCGCTTCCGCACCGAGTTCGGGGCGCTCCGCCAGCGTCCGGAGGACGTCGCCGACGCCCTCCTTCGCGAGGTCGCCCGAATCGACGAGCGCGAGGACGCCGAGGAAGTGCTCGCGCCGGAGGCGGTCGACGGGCACGTCGTCGCGGCGCAGTTCCGTGACGGTGGACTCGACGGTGCCCGCCGCGAGCGTCGCGTCGATGCCGTCCGCGACGGCGGCCTCGAAGACGGGCATCCGTCGTCCGAAGGCGACCTGCTCCGCGAGGCCGGGGTCGAGGCCGTACTCCTCGGCGTAGCGGTCGACCTTCTCGGTGAGCAGTTCCGGCGTCTCGACCGCCGTCGGGTCGAGCGAGACGGGCGGGACGTCCGTCTCCGGGTACATCCGGGCCGCGCCGGGGAGCGGCCGGAGGTACCGCGAGGTGCCGTCGGGGTTCGCGTCGCGCGTCTCCTCGGGGACGCCCTCGACGGCGTCGCGCGCGCGCACCGCGACGGCGTCGATGGCCTGCTCGGCGACCGTGCGGGAGGCGGCGACCAGCGCGACGGCGTCGTCCTCGCCCGCTCGCGGCTGACCGCCGCTCGCGTCGGCTTCACCCTCGCCGACGGCCTCGCGGAGCGCCGCCACCTCCTCGTCGGTGACGCCGTAGGCGGGCAGTTCGTCGGTGTGGAAGATGCCCCCCGCACCGGAGCGCGTGGCGTGGTCGGAGAACTCCGTCCCGAGGCGGCGGTCGGGCTGAATCTCCCGGCCGACCAGCCCGTCGAAGCCGTAGAGGGGGAGGGCGACGACGGCGTCCGCGCCCGCGATGACGCCGCTGTCGGTGTCCGCGAACACGTCGGTAACGTCGACGGGCGCGCCGACGCTCGCTTCGCGCTCCCGGAGGGTTTCGGCGATGTCGACGAGTTCCACCTGCCGGCCCACCTCCTCGCGGACGATGTCGTCGATGTCGTCGAGGCTCTGGACGCCCTTCAGTTCCACGCGCGCGCCCTCCGCGATGGAGATGTTGACGTCCTGGCGGATGGTACCCAGTCCGCGCTTGACGTGGCCGGTCGAGCGCAGGAGCATCCCGATTCGTGCGGCGGCGGCGCGGGCCTGCTCGGGCGAGCGGATGTCGGGTTTCGTGCCGATCTCGACCAGCGGGATGCCGAGGCGGTCGAGGCCGTAGACGACGCCCGCGTCGGTCTCCTCGACGCGCCCGGCGCTCTCCTCTTCGAGCAGCAGGTCGGCGATGCCGACCGGCCCCGCCTCCGTCGCTATCTCGCCGTCGGTGGCGACGAGCGTCGAGCGCTGGAAGCCGGAGGTGTTCGAGCCGTCGACCACTATCTTGCGCATGACGTGGCCGGTGTCGACCGGCGTCGCGTCGAGCAACTGCGCGATTTCGAGCGTCACGTCGAGCGCCTCGTCGTCGATGCGGTGGGGGGGTTCGTCGTCCTCCTCGACGAGGCAGGTGGTGTCGAACGCGAGGTACTCGAACTCGCGCTCGACGCGACTCTCCTCCAGGGCGGCGTCGTCTATCTCCCCGAGTTCGCTGCGCGTGGGGTGGAGGTAGCGGGAGACGGTGCGGACGGCCTCTTCGGGTTCGCGGCGCTCCGTGGGACAGTGACAGAAGAGCTTCGTTTCGGTGTCGAGTTGCTGGTGTATCTCCAGCCCCGCCACGAGGCCGAGGTCCTCGTAGTCGTAGTCGGCGTCGCTCATTGGGCGTGGATGGGAGGGCGAGCGATAAAAATCCGGCCGATGTGCGGAGCGGTTCAGTCCTGCCCGAGGATGCCGCGCTCGGTCATGGCGCGGGGGTCGAGGATTTCGTCGGCCTCCGCCTCGCTGACGTAGCCCTTCTCGATGGCGACCTGACGGACGGTCTTGTCCTCCTTGAGCGCGGTCTTGCCCACCTCGGCGGCCTTGTCGTAGCCGATGTGGGGGTTGAGCGCGGTGGCGAGCGCCATCGAGCGCTCGACCTGCGTCTCGCAGTGCTCCCGGTCGGCCTCCAGTTTGGCGACGAAGCGCTCGCCGAAGACCTCGCTCGCGTTGGTCAGCAGGTGGGCCGATTCGAGGAAGTTGTGCGCGACGACGGGCTTGTAGAGGTTGAGGTCTATCTGCCCCTCCGCGGCGCCCGCGGCGACCGTGGCGTCGTTGCCGACGACCTGCTTGTGGACCTGGTTGACCGCCTCGGCGACGACCGGGTTGATCTTCCCGGGCATGATGGACGAGCCGGGCTGGTTCTCCGGCTGGTCGATTTCGCCGAGGCCGTTACGGGGGCCGGAGGCGAGCAGGCGGAGGTCGTTGGCGATCTTGTTCAGCGACCCGGCGACGGTCCGGAGCGCGCCGTGACCCTCCGCCATCGCGTCGTGGGCGGCCTGCGCCTCGAAGTGGTCGTCGGCCTCGCGGAACGGGAGGTCCGTCTCGGCGGCGATGTACTCGGCGGCCACCTCGGGGAACGCGGGGTCGGTGTTCAGCCCCGTGCCGACGGCGGTGCCGCCGAGGGCGAGTTCGGCGAGGTGGTCGGTCGTCGTCTGCACGCGCTCGATGCCCTTCTCGACCTGCGCGCGGTAGCCGCCGAACTCCTGGCCCAGGCGGACGGGCGTGGCGTCCTGCAGGTGTGTGCGACCGGTCTTGACGATGTCGTCGAACTCCTCCTCCTTGGCGGCGAGGTCGTCGCGGAGCGCCCCGAGCGCGGGGACGAGGTCCTTCTCGACGGCTTCGAGCGCGCTCACGTGCATCGCCGTCGGGACGACGTCGTTCGACGACTGGCCGAAGTTGACGTGGTCGTTCGGGTGGACCGCCCGCGAGCCGACGTCCTCGCCCATCATCTCGGCCGCCCGGTTGGCGATGACCTCGTTGGCGTTCATGTTCGAGGACGTGCCCGACCCCGTCTGGAAGACGTCGACGGGGAACTGGTCGTCGTGGTCGCCCGCGATGACCTCGTCCGCGGCGGCGACGACGGCCTGACCGATTTCCTCGTCGAGGTGGCCGAGTTCGACGTTCGCCTGCGCGGCGGCCTTCTTCACGATACCGAGCGCGCGGACGAACCGGCGGCTGAACCTGATACCCGAGATGGGGAAGTTCTCGACGGCCCGCTGGGTCTGGGCGCCCCAGTAGGCGTCGGCCGGTACCTGCATCTCCCCGAGACTGTCGCGCTCCGTCCGATACTCGTTGTCGCTCATCGCGTGAGGCGTCTCGCGGAGGCGGGGTAAAACCCACCGAAACCCGCCGAACCACGGCGCGGACGGGGCGAGCGATATTATTTCGAGAGTGAGTAAACCTTTTTACCCCGCGTGCCAAGGAGTACCCATGAGCACCGGACTGCGAACGACGAGCGGGGAGAGAGAAGCGGTCGCCGACGTGGGGGTCGGCGTCGAGTTCGCGGGGTGGCTGGTCGCGCGGACGGGCGTCCAGCGCTCGCGGATGGCGCTCGGACCGAACCCGACCGTCGTCGACCTCGTCGAGGAACTGACCGACCGACACGGCGTGCAGGTCCGACCCGCGCTCCTCGAGGGCGACCGCCTCCGGGGCGACACCGTCGCACTCCGACAGGACGACGGCCGCTGGGAGCGAGTGTTCGGCGACACCCGCCTCTCGAACGGCGACCGCGTCCGCTTCGAGTTCCGCGAGTAACGACTACTCTCTCTCTCTCTCCCCTTCCTTTCCGCTCGTTCGATGCTCCCTCCCCCGAGCGTGTCGTGTCGGTCACCCTCGGCCGACACGCCTCACGAGAGGTTCGCCAGTCGGTCGAGCACGTACGTCATCCGGAGCATCGAGGCGGCGTCGTTGCGGTCGAAGACGAGTTCGTCGGTCGAGAGCACGTGTTCGAGGACCACCTCGGAGGCGTGTTCGGGGGCGGCGGCGATGCCGGCGTCGGCCTCCTCGACCCACTCCATGACGCGCAGGTCGCTCTTCGAGTCGCCCATCACGAGGGCGAACGGGTCGTCGATGCCGAGGACCTCGAAGGCGGCGCGCACGCCGGCCACCTTGTCGAGTTCGAGGCTCCCCAGTTCCGCGGCGTCGCCCTCGTAGTACCCGACGTCGAGACGTTCGAAGGTGTCGACGACGGCGGGTGAGAGGTCGCCGGCGTCGACCTCGGGGACGCCGCCGCGGCGTTCGAGCACCGCGCGAATCTCGGGGTCGGCGTCGGCGTAGAACGCCCGCGCCTGCCCGGACGTGGCGTCCTCGACGGCCTCGCCGAGCAGGTCGAGCAGGTGACAGAGCGCGTGGTCGATGACGTCGACGGCCGGCGCGCTCCCGGTCTGGTAGTTCGGTTTGAGCGTGACGTTGAACTCGTTGCCCTGCAGGTGACAGCCCCGCCGGATGTCCTCGGGGGCGTCGGAGACGACCCGCGAGCGGACCTCGTCGAAGACCGCGCGCACGTCGTCGTCGAGGTCCTCGTACAGCAGGCGTTTGGTGTCCGCGCCGTGACCGGGCGTGAACGCGCCGTTACCGGCCTCGTAGACGATGCTCAGCGTCCCCGAGTGGACGAGTTCGTTGCCCAGCCCCTGAGTGATGAACCCCTTGACGTTCTCCAGGGTCTGGCCGGTACAGATGACGACCGGCATGCCGTCCTCGTGGAGTTCGGTCATGAGGTGGAGCGTCTCGCGGGGGATCTCGTTGTCCGTCTGGCCGGCCGAGCGGAGCGTCTCGTCCACGTCGAGGACGAGGACGTTGACGGCCCGGTCGTACTTGCCGTGGAGGTCGAGGGCGGTGAACGCCTCGTCGCGGGTGGCGTGGGCGGCGATGGCGGCGAACGTCTCGCCGGCGGGGAAGGCGCCCCGAATCTCGTCCTTGCGCGCCTCCAGTTCGTCGCTGGCGCGACGCCAGTGTTCGAGCGCGACGCGCGACCCCACCGCGGGGAAGACGTCGACGAAGCGCTGGTACTCGAACAGCGTCGCGGCGTCGAACTCGTCGTACAGGTCGTAGAGGCGGTCGTAGTTGTTCATTCGAGTGGCTCCGTGTCGACGACGATCTCGTGGGCCTCCATGTCCTCCAGCGCGGCGACGCGCCCGCCCACGGTCACCTCGTCGTCGTCGGTGACGAGCGTCAGCGTCGCGAGTTCGGCGGTCGGTTCGAGCGCGAGGTCGGCGATGCGCCCGACGGCGACCCGCGGGTCGCCCGTGACGACGTCCCGGCCCCGGATGCGCGCGTGGAGCGCTCGCGTCTCGTCCTCCAGGTCGGCCAGACAGCGCCGTATCGAGGCGTACTGGCGGGGGAACGGTCGCCGACCGGCGTGCTCGACGAGCGGTTCGGCCGTCGTCCAGAGGACGGTGCTGAAGAAGCCCGAGACGAGGAAGCCGAGCGACGACCGGTTGAAGATGACGCCGTAGCGCTCCTCGCCCCCGTCGAGGGCGTCCTGCGTGGCGTAGACGGAGCGCTGGCCGTCCGCGACGGCCATCACGGGCGTCGTGAGGCCGCGACGGGCGCGGGCGACCGTCGCGACGGCCGCGTAGTCGTACTCCTCGGGCGAGGGCGTGTCGGCGGCGGGCGTCACGAGCAGTTCGACGGTCACGTCGTCCTCGATGGCCGTCGCGAGCAACCCCTCGAAGCGCTCCAGGAGGTCCGGCGTCAGCGAACAGGTCAGTTCGTACTCCGCGCTCTCGATGACCGACTCGAGGTAGCGGAGGATGCTCGGGCGTGACTTCACCAGCGAGACCGCCTCCGTGTCGCGGGCGGGGGCGGTGTAGCGCGTCGCCAGTTCCTCGACCATCACGTCGAGCGAGCGCTTCACGTCCGGGAACACGTCGGCGGGGTCGAGCGCGACCACCCGCATGGGGCGGGACTCGCGCAGTTCGACCATCCCGCGGTCGCTCAGCTTTCGGACCGTGTCGTACACCCGCGGCTGCGGGATGCTCGTGTAGTCGGCGATGTCGCTCGCGGTGACCTCGCCGTGGTCGAGGACGGCGAGGTACGCCTCGATCTCGTACTCGCCGAAGTCGAAACGGTCGCCCATGGCCTCCATCCGTCCCCGGAGGTCGTCTGAACCCATGGACGGTGGTCCGACGTCCGTGGCAAAATATTTACCCCACGTCGAATTGTACGTTCCTCGGAATACCGTACTATGCCCGCAGACGCCCCCGAAGCCGTGACGGTCGGCGAGACGATGGTGCTGATGAACCCCGAGGAGACCGGCCCGCTCCAGTACGTCTCGTCGTTCGGGAAGCGCGTCGGCGGCGCCGAGAGCAACGTCGCCGTCGGCCTCGCGCGCCTCGGCCACGACGCCGCGTGGGCCAGCCGACTCGGCGACGACCCCCACGGCCGGTACGTGCGCGACACGGTCCGCGGCGCGGGCGTCGACACGCGGTGGGTCACCTTCGACCCGGACGCCCCGACCGGCGTGATGTTCAAGGAACGGCGCGCGACGGGTGAGGGGGGCGTCTTCTACTACCGCCACGGCTCCGCCGCGAGCCGACTCGAACCCGCGGACCTCCCCGACGAACTCCTCGACGGCGCGACGTACCTCCACCTGACCGGCATCACCCCCGCGCTCTCGTCGTCGTGTCGCGACCTCTGTTTCGACCTCGTCGAGCGGGCGGCCGACGCCGGCGTGCACGTCTCCTTCGACCCGAACCTCCGGTTCACGCTGTGGTCGGTCGAGGAGATGCGCGAGACGCTCCTCCCGCTCGCCGGGAGTGCGGACGTCGTCCTCCCCGGTGTCGAGGAGGGGGAGGTGCTGCTCGGTACCGACGACCCCGAGGAGATAGCGCGGGGGTTCCGCGAGCGGGGGGCGGGCGAGGTGGTCGTCAAACTCGGCGCCGAGGGAGCGTACGTCGACGCGGGCGACGGCGGCGAACGCGTCCCCGGCGTCCCCGTCGAGCGGGTCGTCGACCCCGTCGGTGCGGGCGACGGGTTCGCTGCGGGCTACCTCTCGGGGCGACTCGACGGGCGCGACCCGGTCGCGGCGGCCGAGCGCGCCAACGGCGTCGGCGCGCTGGCGACGCAGGTGACCGGCGACGTAGAGGGACTTCCGACGCGCGAGGAACTCGCGGCGTTCCTCGACGGAGGCGAGCGCGACGTGCGGCGCTGAGAGAAGTGGGTCCCACCATACGAGACGACCGCATCGCTCCGGGCCCGGACACGGACGAGCGACGGTCGTAGGAGTGTTCAGTCGTCGGCGTGGGCGGGAAACGCCGTCGCACTCGGCGCGTCGTTGAACCGGTGTGGGGACCGGAACGCCCCGATGAGCGTCCACATCGCGCCGGCGACGAGCGACCCGACGGCCGAGAAGGACATGCCGAGGGTGAAGAACGTCACCGCGTAGACGACGCCGAGGACCGCCGAGGGGGCCGTCGTCGCGAGCGGGATACGCGAGGTCGTGTCACGGAGCGTCGGCGCGAGCGTCACGATGGAGAGCGTGCTCCCACACAGGAACACGAGGTCTTGCCATATCATCATCTCACCGCCCGTGAAACCCGTCGGATGTGCTGGAGGGAAATCATCACGCTGAGGTGCTCGTCGGCGGGTAAATATTTTCTTACTTATAAGTGAGTAAAAGTGTAGCACGTGTCACCGTCGGCGGGGAGGTATCCCGATCGTGTGGAGCTGTTCGGAGGGCGGTGTGGACCGGCAACGGCGGCGCTCGTCGCCGTGCCGTCGACGGGGAGCCAATCGCCCGGTGTCGTCGCACGGCGTGTCGGTTTGTCGCCGCGTAGTCACGACGGCGTCGATGCTGGCGTCGGCCAGTCGCCGGCGGTCGGGGAGCCGTCGGCTCGCGTGCACGAGACGGCGAAAACGGAGACGACCGGAGACTACCCAGATGCCACGATGGCGTGCGTCCACACTCCTGGTGAAGCCGCCTCCAGTTACTTCAGTCGGATGCGGGAGCAAAAATCAAACGGTTTACCTTTACTCTGACAGCGAGCCGACAATCGGTGTGCCGGGCGCGTGCGCGTTCGACCTCGCCTGGCTCAGTCGAACAACTCCTCACCCTCGACCATGTGTTCCTCGACGGTGTCGAGGTCGAGCGTGACGCCCAGTCCGGGAGCCTCGGGTATCTCGATGTAGCCGTCCTCGATGACGTCCTCCTCGACGAGGTCGCTCCACCAGTCGAGTTCGTAGGAGTGGTACTCGACCGCCAGGGAGTTCGAGATGGCGGCGCCGACGTGGGCGCTCGCCATCGTCGCGATGGGCGAGGAGACGTTGTGCATCGCCACCGGGACGTAGTAGGTGTCGGCCATGTCGGCGATCTTCCGCGTCTCGCGCATCCCGCCGACCTTCGGCATGTCGGGAGCGACGATGTCGACGGCCTGTTCCTCGAGGAGGCGGCGCATGCCGTGCTTGCGGTAGACGTTCTCCCCGGCGGTGATGGGCGTCGTGGTGCTCTGGGTCACCGCCCGCTGGACGTCGTGGTTCTCGGGTGGGACGGGGTCCTCCAGCCACCAGACGTCGTACTCCTCGATGGCGCGCGCGAGGCGTTTCGCGCTGTTGGAGGAGAACGTCCAGTGACAGTCGAACGCGGCGTCCGCGCGGTCCTTCACGCGTTCGGTGACCGCCTCGACGATGTCGGCCTTGTGCCGAATCTCGCCGGGACGCAGGTGGCGGTTGGCGCGGTCCTTCTCCAGCCCCGATGGGACGTCGAGGTCGAACTTCAGTGCGTCGTAGCCCAGGTCCTCGACGACGCGCTCGGCCTCGTCGGCGCACGCCTCGGGGTCGGCCTCGTCGGCGGTGTGACAGTCGCAGTACACCCGCACCCGGTCGCGGTACTTGCCGCCGAGGAGCTGGTAGGCGGGCACGTCGAGGAGTTTCCCGGCCAGGTCGTGCAGGGCGATCTCGATGCCCGAGATGGCGGTGACGGTGACGCCCTCGATGGAGCCCTCGCCGGACATCTTCTGGACGAGGTGCTCGAACAGGCGGTCGACGTCGAGGGGGTTCTCGCCGACGACGAACGGCGTCATCCGCTCGATGAGTTCGGGGACGCCCGCGCCCCAGTAGGCCTCCCCGGTGCCGACGACGCCCGCGTCGGTGTAGACGCGCACCAGCGTCCACGGGAAGTTGCCGTCGACCATCGTCGTCTGGACGTCGGTTATCTCGACGTCGCGCCGTCCGCGGTCGGTCGAGACACCCATCGACTCGCGGGAGAGGTCCCGCATCGTGTACTCCGCGTTCGGGTCGTGGAGCGAGGCGTAGTCGCGCGTCATAGCCGCCTATTTACTCGCACGTTAGTAAAGGTTTGAGGCTCGCCGCCTACGACCCGCACTCGACCGTCAGTTCCCGCGTCGCGTCTATCTCCAGTCCGTCGCCCGCGGCGACGATGTCGACGGTCAGGTCGTACTCCCCCCGTTCGCCGCCGCAGACGACCGTCCCCTCGACGGGCACTCGTTCACCGGCGTCGAGGGTGTCCGGAGCCTGAAGCCCCTGGACGGTCGGTTCGTCGTCCCCGCCCCCTGCCACGTCGACGGACACGTCGAGCGCGCCGGGCGCGTTGTTCGTGAGCGTGAGCAGGGTGGTCCGGTCGGCACCGGACGCGTCGCTCGCGTTCGAGGCGTTCCGACCGGGAGCGTCACCTGAGTTCCCGGGCGCGTCGTCAGCGTTGCCGTTCTCCCCGCCGTCGTTCGAGTCGGAGTCGCCACCCCTGTCGGCTGGCGGCGCACTGACGACCACCCCCTCGGTCTCGATGCCGAGGAGGGCGTCCTCGTCGTCGGCGACCTGGACCGAGACGCCCCGGTCGGCGGTCGTACTCGACATCGCCCCCGTCCCGGCCACGAGCGCGAGCGCCCCGAGTGCGAGCAGGACGAGACGTAAGCGACGCATCAGCGCGCTCGCTCCGCCGGGTCGTCGGCCCCGAGGTCGAGGCGACGGGTGTAGTAGGTGTGGACGAGCGCCGAGACGAGTAGCGACGCGACGGCGAAGGCGAACCACGAGACGACCGGAAGCGCGCCGAACGGCGCGACCCCAGCCGCGGTGCCGAGCAGCACGACCGCGTTGACCCCCGCCAGCCCCAGGTAGTACCGGCTCCACGGGACGTCCCGCCCGGGCACGACGTCGACGTACACCTCCAGGTCGCTCGCGGAGGGGGAGAGCGCCACCTCCCCGCGCCGCGCGTCGTACTCGACGAACCCGCAGTCGTCCATCTTCGGCAGGTGGAACTGGTGGAGCGCCGTCGAGACGCGGTTGCGCTCCGTCGCGGTGAGCGCCTCCGGCGGCTTGTCGTACTCCCGCGCGGTGACGTGGTCGGTCAGTTCCCGGATGTCCACCTCCTCGCCCGCCTGCTTCAGGTAGTGGTAGGCGTAGCGCCGCCGCCCGTTGCTCAACACCTCGAACACGTCGTCCTCCGAGAGCGATTCGCCCGAATCGTCAGGCCCCGCGGAGCGAGTCGAGGAGAGCGACTCGCTCATCGGCGACCCCCCGCCGTCACAGTCATGAACGACGGATATCGTCGAGTAGACGGACTTAATTATAGAGATAATTACAGCAGAGGTACAGTTTCACCGTCAATGGGTTGAAATTATTGTCGGACTTACTCGATTCGACGACGATTGCGGACCGAGGACTGTTCTGCAAGCGGTCGTTTAATCGCAGACGGGGTGTGTTTTGTCCTCTCATGGCGGTCATTGGACGTCGCCGGGGTCTGTATACCTAATCCGGTGGGTGAGAGGGTGTGTGGTGGACGCGAGGGGCGTCCGATGACAGACTATGCAACGGAGAAAATTCCTGATCGGTGCGGGTTCGCTCGCCGCTGCGGGGGCGGCTGCAATGGGTACGGGTGCGTTCACAACAGCACGAGTCGACCGTTCAATTAGCGTGAACGTCGCTGGTGATAGTTCAGCTTACCTTGGGTTGGATGCATCAATTAGCGATTACGCTACCGAAAATGGTAACAAACTACAACTTGTATTTGATGGATCGAATGATCAGAATGGAGAGGGTCTGAATCCTGATTCAGATACAGCATTCCACAACGTTTTTCGTATCCAAAACAACGGTACTAACACTATTCGAGTTACTCTACAAGATATCCCGGGAGACTCGCCGATGGTGTTTAAGTACAGCGAGGATACAGACGACACCACGAACTTAGGTGACCAGACATATTTCCCGAACTCACCACAACCCCTTGCAGATACCGGGTACGGTCCGAGCGGCAGTCCGAACTCGGGATACCTTGACCTTGACCCTGGGAACGACGCATACGTCCACATAAGCTTCTTCCTCAGAGATGAAGGAGACGCTGCTGATGATGTGACGACGGATATTAGCGCGGTTCCGGACGAATTCGGAATCTACGCTGGTGCTGTTCCTGACACGGACGGACTGTAACCTATAACGCTGCGTGTTCGTTGTATTTTTTACACATCTGTAATAAAGTTGACGACCAGTTCTTACGACCCCTATCCGGCGAACAATGATGTCAAAATATATACAAGAAAGAGAGTCTATCTTAAATCAAGGTACGTCAATAGTACCAAACATACCTACAATCACGAATTATGAACGTCCGTAGAACCCTCGGCCAATCGCTTACCCTCGTACTCATCGTCGTCGCCGCGCTCCTCCTTGCGGGACCGGCCCTCGGCCAACCGCTCCTCCTCAGCTACGTCGAAACCGGAAGCATGGAGCCGACGATGGAGCCCGGCGACGGGTTCGTCGCCGTCCCCACGGAACTCACCGGACCGGTCGAGCAGGGCGACGTGGTCACCTACGAGGCCGAGGAGATCGAGGGCGGCGGCCTGACCACCCACCGCGTCGTCGGCGAGACCGACCGAGGGTACACGACACAGGGCGACGCGAACCCGTTCACCGACCAGGACGACGCCGAACCCCCGGTGCAGGACGCTCAAATCGTCGCCAAAGCCCTCCAGGTGAACGGCGAGGTGGTCGTCATCCCCTACCTCGGGACCGCCGTGATGGGTTTCCAGGACCTCCTCGTCACGATGCAGACGACGCTCGCCTCCCTGCTGGGCACCCGGTCGCTGCTCGGCGCGCAGGGCCTCGGGTACCTCGTCTTCGCTCTCACGGCCGTCTACTACGTCGTCGACTGGTACAGAGAGGGCGAGACGAAGCGCCGCGAGCGGACGCGCGAGCGCGAGACGGGTGTCTCGACGCGCGTCGTTCTGGTGGGATTCGCCGCGGTGCTCGTCGTGGGCGCGACGGCGGCGATGGTCGGCCCCTCGGGGACCCAGGAGTTCGGCGTGGTGAGCGCCGAGTTCGACTCCGAGCGCCCGGACGTGATTCCGGCGGGCGAGTCGAAGACCCAGCCCTACGCGGTGCCGAACGCCGGCCTCGTCCCCACCGACGTCTACCTCGAACCGGCGAGCGACGGGGTGCGCGTCGCGGACTCCGAGTTGCGGGTGGGCGGGGGCGAGACGGCGGAGACGGAGGTGACGCTCTCCGCTCCCCCCGAGACGGGCTACTACCGGCAGTACGTCGTCGAGTACCGCTACCTCGCGGTGCTGCCGGCGTCGGTGGTCGGGGGGCTGTACGCGGTCCACCCGTGGCTGCCCGTCGTCGTCATCGACGCGCTGCTCGCCGGCGGGTTCCTCGCGCTGACGCTCCCGTTCGTCGACGGCGGGCGGGTGCGGCGTCGGTCGCGGCCGACACGCGGGCGCTCGCTGGTCGGACGCCTCCTCGGGTCTTCCAGGCGCCGTGAGCGGTGAGTAATCGGGTATTAACTAACCGGACAATACCGAACGTACTGACAGATGGGAGACTGGGAACTTCGCGCGCGCAGACTGGTCGGGGCGAACCTCGCGGTGGTCGTCGCCCTGCTGGTCGTGCTCGCGCTCCTTGGCGGGTGGCTCACGTACGACGCGCACGCCGGACCGGAGACCGAACAGCGAGAGGAGGTGGTCTCGTCGTGGGAGACGACCGCCGCCTTCGACCACGGGGCGACCGTCACCCGCGAGAACCCCGTCTACGACGTGGGGACGCGCCTCGACAACCGCTCGGTGTACTTCACGAACGTCGCCCCGGTGATGAACGGGAGCTTCGACTACGGGTACACTGCGACCGGGGAGGGTGAGCTCGACGTCGACGCGGAGACGGAACTCGTGATCCGGTCGGTGGAGTCGCCCGGCGAGGCCGACACGACGGTGTACTGGCAGCAGCGCCGCGACCGCACGTCGGCCAACGCGAGCGGCCTCGAACCGGGGGAGAGCGTCTCGGTCCCGTTCTCCGTCGACCTCGCGGCGGCGGCCAACGAGACGGCCGACATCGACGAGCAACTCGGCGGGTCGCCCGGCCAGTCGGAGGTCGTCGTCGAGGCGACCGTCACCCTCTCGGGCACCGTCGACGGCGAAGCCGTCGAACGGACGGAGCGGTACACCCTCCCGGTCGAACTGGGCGAGACGGCCGCCGTCGACGCGACCGGTCCGACGACCGAGCGCTACGAGCGGACCGAGACGGTGCGCGACCCCGTCGACTCCTCGCCGCTGCAGGCGGCCGGTGGGCCGTTGCTGTTGCTCGGGTCGGTGCTCGTCCTCGGCGGCGTCGGAGCGATGGCCTCGCGCGACGAACTGGGTCTCTCCTCGACCGAGCGCGCCTCCCTCGCCCACCGGCGCGAGCGCGCCGAGTTCGACGACTGGATAACGCGCATCAGGTTGCCCGAGAGCGTCCTCGCGCGCGAGCGCGCCCACGCCGAGTCGCTCGCTGACCTCGTGGACTTCGCCATCGACACGGACAACGCCGTCGTCGAGTCGCCCGACGCGTCGGCGTACTACGTCGTCCACGACGACCTGCTGTACGTCTACGAACCGCCGGAACGGTGAGGGAGAAGGGGCGTCGGGAGGGACGAGGCGCGCGACTCAGAGCAGGTCGAGGTCCCGCAGGTCCGCTTCGAGCGCCTCGCGGTCGTCCTCGTCCATGCTCCGGAGGGGGCTTCTGAGCGGGCCGGCGTCGAACCCCTGTAGCGAGAGCGCGGCCTTCACGCCGGCCATGTACGGCCCGCGCTTGATGGCGTCTCTCACCCGGTAGACGGTTCGCTGGTGTTCCCTCGCCGTGTCCCGGTCGCCGTCGACGTACGCCTCGTAGAGGTCGACGACGAGGCCGGGGAAGGCGTTGGCGACGGCGCTGACGGCGCCCGCGCAGCCGAGGTCGAGACCGGGGACGAGCAGCGAGTCCGACCCGGCGAGGAAGGTGAGGTCGGGCGTCTCGGCGACGACCTGGCCGAGCCACGGGACGTCCTTGCTGGAGTCCTTCAGGCCGGCGACCCCGTCGAGGGCGGCGATGCCGGCGACGGCCTCGCGCGAGAGGGCGTTGCCGGTCTTGCTCGGGATGTGGTAGACGTAGACGGGTTTCTCGACCGCCTCGCAGACCCGGCGGTAGTGTTCGACGGCACCGGTATCGTCCACCGGGTAGTAGTAGGGGGTGACGACGACGAGGCCGTCGGCGCCCGCGCTCGCGGCGCGTTCCGCGTGCTGGACCGTCTGGTGGGTACTCGGCGCGCCGACGCCGGCGATGACGGGTACCTCGCCACCCACCTCGTCGGCGACGCTCGCGACGACCCGCTCGCGTTCGTCGGGGGTGAGCAGGGCGAACTCGCCGTTGGTGCCGAGCGGGAAGACGCCGTGGGCGCCCCGGTCGACGACGAAGCGGGCGTGGGCGGCGGTCGTCTCGGCGTCGAGCGATTCGTCGGCGTCGAACGCCGTCACCGTCGGTGGGACGACGCCGTGGACGGAGAGCGGGTCGGCGCTGCCGGTCTGCGGTGGTCGGTCCATGGACGGGGGTCGGTCGCCGTGGACGTAACGGTGTGGTTCGGGGGCGCGGCGACCGCGACGCAAAGATTTAACTCGGATTAGAATAAGTATTTTTGAATAGAGAGGACGTCCATGCGAGCCATCACCATCACCCGAGACGGTACCGGTCCAGAACTGCGTGAGCGACCGCTCCCGTCACCCGACGAGGGTGAAGTGCTCGTCAGGACGCTGCGCGTCGGTGTCGACGGTACCGACCGCGAGGTCGTCGCGGGCGAGCACGGCGACCTCCCCGCGGGCGAGGACGACCTCGTCCTGGGCCACGAGGCGGTCGGCGTAGTCGCCGACGCGAACGGGACGGCGCTGCCGGAGGGGACCGTCGTGGCACCGACGGTCCGCCGCCCCCCGAACGGAACCAACGAGTACTTCGAGCGCGGAGAACCGGACATGGCGCCGGAGGGAGAGTACCTGGAGCGGGGCATCGTCGGTGCCCACGGCTACATGGCCGAGTACTTCACCAGCCCCCCCGAGTACCTCGTCGCGCTCCCGCGCGCGCTCGCGGAGTGGGGCTTCCTCGTCGAGCAGGCGAGCATCACCGAGAAGGCGCTCTCGACCGCCTACGCCTCGCGCTCGACGTTCACCTGGGAACCGGAGAGCGCGCTCGTCCTCGGGAACGGGTCGCTCGGCCTGCTCTCGCTCGCGATGCTCGACGACCGCGTCGAGCGGACCTACTGCCTCGGCCGACGCGAGCGTCCCGACCCGACCATCGACTTCATCGAGGACCTCGGCGCGACGTACGTCGACTCGCGCACGACGCCCGTGCCCGAGATACCCAAGACCTACGAGGGGATGGACCTCGTCTACGAGGCGACGGGGTACGCGAAGCACGCCTTCGAGACGATAGAGACGCTCGCTCCCAACGGGGTCGGCGCGCTGGTCGGCGTCCCGGGCGACTGGACGTTCGAGGTCGACGGGGGACGCCTCCACCGCGAACTCGTCCTCCACAACAAGGCGCTCGTCGGAACGGTCAACTCCAACCGCGACCACTTCGAACGCGCCGTCGAGACGCTCTCGTCGCTCCCGGAGGGGGTCCTCGACGCCCTCGTCACCCACGTCGTCCCCCCGGAGGAGTACGACCGCGCCTTCGCGGACGACGACACCGCACTCAAGACCGCAATCGAGTTCGACACGCTATGAAGAACGTAGACGACCTCATCGAGAACGCAGCAACGCTCGCCGAACGCGGCCTCTCCAAGGGCGAAATCGCGGACGAACTGAACGTCTCGCGAGAGACCGCCCGCTGGCTGGTCGAACGCGGCGACACGCCGACCACCTCGCGACGTGAACCGGACGACATCCACGTCGACTGGAGCGCCATCGGCACCGACTCCGGGCGCATGTCGCAGGTGAGCGCCGCGCTCGCCGACCTCCTGGTCGACACGAACGGCCCCGCCGACGTCACCGTCGGTATCGAGAAGGCGGGCGTGCCGCTCGCCACCGCCGTCTCGCGCGAACTGGAGACCGACCTGGCGACGTACACCCCCCGAAAGCACCAGTGGGAAGAGGGCGACATCGAGGACCTCGGGGGGAGTTTCTCGCGCAACTTCGCCGGCGTCGACGGTCGCGACTGCTACGTCGTCGACGACACCGTCACCAGCGGGACCACGCTCACCGAGACCATCGACGCCGTCCGCGACCGGGGGGGCAACCCGGTCGCCTGCGCCGTTCTCGTCGACAAGCAAGGCGTCGACGAGGTCGAGGGGGTCCCCGTCCACTCGCTCGTCCAGGTCATCCGCGTCTGACGGTCGACCGACCCTCGTTACGCGATTCTAGACGTGGAAAAATTAACTCGCCCACCAGTTAACACTGGAAAGTGTTAAGTGAATCGTCCGATACTGTCCGAGTGACCGTCACAGGTGGCAATATAATGACAAAGGATGACACATCGCGATTCTCCCGTCGAACCGTTCTGAAAGGTGCCGGCACCGCCGGTATGGCTGGCCTCGCCGGCTGTCTCGGTGGCGGTGGCGGAAACGGGGGTGGGAACGGGTCGGGCGGTGGCGGCTCCGAGGGCACACTCGAAATCGCCCACTGGTGGGCGGACGGCGACGGCAACGAGGCCATCAACGCGCTCGTCGAGGGCTTCCAGGAGGAGTACCCGGACGTCGAACTCGACAACAACCTCGTCGCCGGCGGGGCCGGCGAGAACCTCCAGACCGAAATCAAGACCCGCATCCAGAACGACGAGGCGCCGAGCACGTGGCAGACGTGGCCGGGTGCCGCCCTCCAGGAGTACGTCGAGGCCGACCTGCTCGAGGACCTCTCGGACTCCGTCTGGAGCGAGAACGGCATGGAGGACGCCTACCTCGAGGGACCGAAACAGGCTGCCAAGCCCGACGGCACCTACGTCACCGTCCCGCTCAACATCCACCGCCTCAACAACCTCTTCTACAACGTCGAGGTCGTCGAGGAGGCCGGCGCGGACCCGACGTCGGTGTCGACGCCGAGCGAACTCGTCGAGGTCATGCAGCAGATAAGCGACGCCGGGATGGTCGGGATGGCGAATCAGACCGCGACGCCGTGGTCGACCCTTCAGCTCTGGGCGCAGGTGCTCATGGGCGAGTACGGCGTCGACGCCTACACCGCCTTCACCGAGGGCGAGGTCGAGGCCAACGAGGACGCCGTCAAGGGGTCGCTCGATATCGTCAAGCAGTACAGCGAGTTCTTCAACGAGGACGCCTCCTCGCTCGAGTGGACGGAGGCCAACGCCATGGTCATCGACGGCGAGGCCGGTCTGTTCCACCAGGGCGACTGGGCCGCCGGCGCCTACGGCAACGCCGACGACTTCGAGTTCGAGGAGCACTGGAACCACGTCCCGTTCCCGGGGACCGAGGGCGCCTACGCGCTGAACATGGACTCGTTCCCGTTCCCGGCGAACAACCCGAGCCCCGACGCCACCGAGAAGTTCCTCCGGTACGTCGGCACCGTCGACGCCCAGGAGCGATTCAACCCGCTGAAGGGGTCGATTCCGCCCCGGACGGACGTCTCCACCGACGGGTTCGGGCCGTTCCTCACCAAGCAGATCGAGGACTTCCAGGACTCCTCGGACCAGCCGCCCTCCATCGCCCACGGGCTCGCGGTCCGTCCCGGGATTCAGACGAGCCTCGAGGAGGCGACGAAGGCGTTCACGACCAACTGGAACGTCGACGACGCCTACTCCGGGTTCGTCTCGGCGTTCGACCAGTAGACGAGCACACGATTTCGACACACTACGCATGTCTACCAGATTGCGGAAACTCGTCGACCGCGCGCGGCGGGCGGTCGGACGTGGGGGGGAGGAGGCGGTCCGTCCGGACGGGGGGACCGTCGCCGAAGGAACGCGGAGCCGCTGGGCCCGCTCGGACTTCGTCTCGTCGCTCCCCTTCTGGCTCCCGCCCGCGCTCCTCGTCGGACTGTTCGTCTACGGCGCCATCGGCTGGAACTTCCTGCTCTCGCTGACCGACGCCCAGGGGTTCGTCGACCCGGACTACGGGAACCTCGACTTCGATATGTACGCGCGGCTGCTCGGGGACCCCACGTTCTGGACCGCCGCTCGCAACACCCTCGTCCTGCTCGTGGCGTTCACGGGCATCTGCCTCGTCGGCGGCCTGTTGCTCGCCATCCTCGTCGACCAGCAGATACGCTTCGAGGAGGGTATCCGGACCATCTACCTCCTCCCGATGAGCCTCTCGTTCGTCGTGACGGCGAAGTTCTGGGCGTGGATATACAACGCCCAGTCGGGGGTGGTGAACGTCACGCTGGAGCGACTCGGTCTCGGCTGGCTCGCACAGGACTGGCTCGGCGACCCGCAGTTCACGCTGGGAGCGGTCATCTTCGCGCTGCTGTGGCAGTACAGCGGCTACGCGATGGTCGTCTACCTCGCGGGCCTGCGGGCGATACCGACCGAGCACTTCGAGGCGGCGCGCGTCGACGGCGCGAGCACGTTCCGGATGTACCGTCGCGTCGTCGTCCCGCAGCTCCGGGCCTCGACGGTGAGCGCCGCCGTCGTCCTGATGGTGTTCGCACTCAAGGCGTTCGACTTCCTCTACACCCTGTTCGGGAAGACGCCAGGGCCCGCGGCCGACATCCTGGCGACGATGATGTACCGCGTCGCGTTCGACTCGAGCGAGTGGGCGTACGGCTCCGCGGTCGCCGTCGTGCTGTTCCTGATGGCGCTCGCCGTGGTCGGACCGTACCTCTACTCCGAGTACCGGCGGGGTGCGCTGTGAGCGACGCGCCCGCGGACCCCGCGACGACCGGCGACACACCCGACGACGGGATGGAACGACAGACCGAGCGCCGTCGGCCGACCGCCCGACGAATCGGTCTCTACACGGTGCTCGGGGCACTCGTCGCGTTCTACCTCCTGCCCCTGGAGGCGGGCATCATGACGTCCATCAAGACGAGCGACGCCTTCGCCCGGACCGTCCCGTTCGCACCGCCGGGGCCGGACGGGTTCACCCTCTCGGCGTGGGGGACGGCGTGGGAGACGCTGCGGCCGATGCTCGTCGACAGCGTGCTGCTGGCGGTACCGGCGGCCCTGCTCTCGGCGCTGTTCGGGAGTCTCGCGGCCTACGGCCTGACGAACGTCGACTGGCGTGGCCAGGTAGCTGTCGTCGTGCTGTTCGTCGCCGGCATCTTCATCCCGTATCAGGCCGTGCTGGTGCCGCTCGCACGCTTCTGGCGCGCGATAGAGCTGTTCGGCGTCTTCGGCGGCTACGAGTCGCTCGTCCACCTCATCATCACCCACACGGCGTACGGCATCCCCATCACGACGTTGCTGTTCAGGGCGTACTACAAGAACTTCTCGTCGGAGATGCTGGAGGCCGCCCGACTGGACGGCGCGAGCACGTTCGGCGTCTACCGCAGCATCGTCCTCCCGCTGTCGACACCGATGTTCGCGGTGACGCTCATCTACCAGTTCACGCAGGTCTGGAACGACCTGCTGTTCGCGCTCATCCTCCTCTCCGGTGCCGACTCGTCGGTCGTCACGCTCGGCCTGGCGCAACTGGGTGGAGGGCTCGTCAGCACGTTCAACACGGAGATGGCGGGGGCGTTCATCGCGGCGTTCCCGACGCTTCTGGTGTACATCATCTTCGGCGACAAGTTCGCACGAGGAGTCGCAGGACAGACATGACACGACACGAACCGAGGTACCAGTAGATGGCAGGACTCACGCTCAACCACGTCACGAAACGCTTCGAGGACGTCGTCGCCGTCGACGACGTCTCGATGGACATCGACGACGGCGAGTTCCTCGTCCTCGTCGGCCCCTCCGGCTGCGGGAAGTCGACCACCCTGCGGATGATCGCGGGACTGGAGACCCTCACCGAGGGCGACATCGACCTCGGCGAGCGCTCTATCGCGCACGCGAAGCCCGCCGACCGGGACATCGCGATGGTGTTCCAGTCGTACGCGCTCTACCCCCACATGACCGTCCGGGGGAACATGCGCTTCGGCCTCGAGGAGTCGACCGACCTCTCGGACGAGGAGATAGACGCGCGCGTCGAGGAGACGGCGGCGAAACTCGACATCGAGGAACTGCTCGACCGCCGCCCCGGCGAGCTCTCGGGCGGCCAGCAACAGCGCGTCGCGCTCGGGCGGGCCATCGTCCGCGACCCGGCGGTGTTCCTCATGGACGAACCGCTCAGTAACCTGGACGCGAAACTCCGCTCGCAGATGCGGACGGAACTCCAGCGCCTCCAGGAGGAACTGGCCGTGACCACGGTGTACGTCACCCACGACCAGACGGAGGCGATGACGATGGGCGACCGCATCGCGGTACTCAACGACGGGGAACTGATGCAGGTCGGCACGCCGCTCGAGTGCTATCACGCCCCCGCCAACGAGTTCGTCGCGGGGTTCATCGGCGAACCGTCGATGAACTTCTTCGCGGTCGAGCGCGAGGGGGACACCCTCACGGGCGACGGGTTCGAGTATCCCCTCTCGAACGACGTCGCGACGGACCTCGGCGAGACGCGCCGTCTCACCCTCGGCGTCCGGCCCGAAGACGTCTCGTTCGTCCCGTCGGCCGACGGGCCGCACGACCTCCCCGCCGTCACCGGCGTCGTCGAACCGATGGGTAACGAGAACAACGTCCACCTCACGTTCCCCGACGGGAGCGAGGAGTTCGTCGCTACCGTCGACGGGATGGAACACGTCGAGCGCGACCAGCACGTCGTCGCGCGCGTCCCCGAGGCGGCGATTCACCTCTTCGACCGCGAGACGGGGCGGACGCTCCGCAATCGCTCGCTTGCAGAAATGGAGCGCGCCCGGGCGCGGGCGGACTGAGCGACTACTGTTCTGCGTACTCCTCGGGCGTGTAGGTCTTCAGTTCGAGCGCGTGGATGTCGCGCGTCATGTGGTCGCCGAGGGCGTCGTATACGCGCTGGTGCTGGGCGACGAGCGTCTCGCCCTCGAAAGCGGGCGAGACGACCACCGCGGCGAGGTGCGTGTCGTCGTCCGGGTTCCGCGGGCGTGTCACGGTCGCGTCGGCGTCCTCGATACCCTCCTCGATGAGTCGTTCGACCTCTTCGGGCGTCATCACCCCACACTGGGGCACCGCGGGGGAAAAGCGCGAGGACTCACTCCGACTGCGACGGCCGCAGTCGCTGGATGACCCCCCGACCGGTCGACTCGCTCGTGTGCAGTTCCGGGCGGACCGGGAACGCCACCTCGACGGTCGTCTTGTATCGGACGATCTCCCCGTCGTCGACCTCCGCGGTCCAGTCTTCGACTTCGACGCCGGAGATGTCCTGTATCGTCTCGCTCGCCTCCGCGACCGCTTCCTCCGCGGCGGCCTCCCACGACTCCGTCGACGTGCCGAGCACCTTGATGATTTTTACAGCCGTCATGGCCTGCTCGACTACGCTCCCCGCCCACTTCGTTCGTTCGTCTGACAGTTTCGGAGACGAACAGCGACGCGGGACACTCTCCGACCCGGGGCGGGTGGGGAGACGGTCGGCTCCTCGGAGGGTCGCCGGTCAGACCCAGTCGTCGAGTCCGGTCTGGGCCGCCGACGCCTCGATGCGGTCGAAGCCGCGCTCGACCTCTTCGTTGGGGACCTCCCACTCCTCGCAGACGTACGCCCGGGCCGCCTCGACGTCGGGCGAGAGCGACGTCTCGAAGTCGTAGTCGTCCGTGACGGTCGGGTCGAGGAACAGTTCGCGGATGAGGTCCGCGTGTTCGACGTAGGCGTCGCGGGCGTCGAGGACCCCCCAGAGGTCGCCGTGTTCGCGGACGAGTTTCACCGCCGTCTTCGGGCCGATGCCGGGGACGCCCTCGTTGAAGTCCGTCCCGCAGAGGATGCCGACGTCGACGAGTTGCTCCCACGTCAGGTCGTGTTCGGCGAGCGTGGCCTCGAAGTCCATCAGTTCGGGGTCGCCCGAACTCGTCAGCTGACGGAGCGTGTAGGGCGCGCCGAGCAGGAGGGTGTCGTAGTCCTCGCTGCCGACGTAGTCGACGGCCCCCTGCCGGGCCATGTACGCCGCCTGCGCCTCCCCCTCCGCGGGCGCCTCGACGACGGGGACGTCGAGGTGTCGGAGCAGGTCGCGCGTCGTCTCCTGGATGAGCGGGGTGAGGCGCTGGGTGCGCGATTCGAGCGTCGATATCTCGGCCGCGTCGCCTGATTCGCGGGCCTCCGCCAGTAGCTCCTCGTAGCGCTCGCGCTGTTCGCGGCGCTCGTCGACCTCCGCCTCTTTCAGGTCGGTGACGCCGCCGTCGAAGACGAACACCGGCGTCAGGTCGTGCTCGAAGAACTTCGGGAGCCCCTGGACGACGCCGACGAGGTTCGCCACCTCCTCGCCGTCGCTCGTCGTGTAGGCGCGACTGCGCGTGAACCGGACGGTGGTGGTGAGGTAGCGATAGAGCCAGTTGTGCGCGTCCACGGCGACGACGCTCCCCCCGAGCGAGGAGAGGGGGACGTCCTCCAGGGCCGCGAGCTGTCGGAGGTCTGCGTTTCCCATTGCCGGGGGGACGAGCGTGCGAGGCTTGAATCTCCCGAGAGGCGCGCGTCCCGTCGACCGGTCGCCGTCGCGGGGCCGGCGGGACGTTTTTGCGAGCCGATTCGTAACGACCGGGCGTATGGTCCCCTCGCTCCGCCCCGCGCTCCTCGGTCGCCCGGACGCCCGGTCGGGTCGGCGGTTCGACCTCCTCCTGGTCGTCACCGCCGGCCTCGTCTCGTTTCTCGGGTACGCCGGCGACGTCGTCGCCGTCTCCGGAGGTGTGGTCGTCCTCCCCGGTGCGGCGACGGTCATCGGCGTCGTCGCGGCGGCCGTCGCCGGCTATCGCCGGGCCGGGCTGGTGGTGGGGTGGCTGGCGGCGTTCGCGCCGCTGTTCGCGTTCAACGCCGAGTGGGGCCTGCTCGGCCTCTCCGGGCACACCATCCCGGGACGACTGGCGTTCGTGTTCGACCCGGTCACGCTGTCGGTGCTGGCGGTCGCCGCCGTCGTGGCCGGGACGGCGGGGTACTTCGCGGGGGAGTTCCTGCGGTGGGACGTCGAGTACCTCTGGGGCGAGGGGGCCTGAGGGCAGTGGCGGTCTACGCCGTCGTCTCCAGTCCGACGATACCGACGACGATGACGGCGACGAAGACGCCGCGCAGCACCGTCGCGGGTTCGTCGAACAGGAGGACGCCGCCGACGGCCGCGCCGACCGCGCCGATACCGGTCCAGACGGCGTAGGCGGTACCGATGGGTAGCGACTGGACGGCGCGCGCGAGCAACACCATACTGACGAACAGCGCGACGACGGTGGCGGCGGTCGGCAGGGGCTTCGAGAGGCCGTCGGAGGCGGCCAGCGACAGCGCCCAGACCACCTCGAACAGGCCGGCGACCAGCAACACGAGCCACGGGTTCATACCGCCGGTCGTGGCGCGCGCGAGGAAAGCGCGCCGGTTCGAGTTCGCGGAGGAGTCGCCGCGGGAGTCACCCCGACGGGAGGACCGGTGGGGGGCCGGCGGCGCGCTTCGCCTCGACGAACGCCGCCTCCTCCGGTGTGAGGTCGCGCGCCGCGTAGACGGCGAGGCCCTCGTCGTAGCGTCCCCGGTCGCTCGGGTGTTCGAGGACGAGTTCCGCGAGGCCGGTTTCGCGGCCGGTGAACCCGAAGCCCGCTTTCGACAGCGCGTGGTAGGCGTAGGGGTTGTTCACGGCGATGCGGACGCGCTCGTAGCCACGGTCGCGGAGGCGGTCGGCGGTGAAGGCGGCGAGTCGGGCCCCGAGGCCCTCCCCGCGTCGGTCCCGCCGGGTGGTGACGTAGCGAATCCAGGCGGTGTCGGGGTCGGTGCGGTCCTCGTTGAACGAACAGACCGCGAGCAGCCCCCTGGCGTACCCCTCGCGGGCGCTCGGCTGGTCGACGGGGGCGTCCTCGGCGAGCACGGCAGCCTTCCCGGTGGCGGCGGTGACGAACTTCCCGGCGTAGGCGTACTCGCGGTGGTCGAGGCGCAGCGTCGGCCCCTCGTCGGGCCAGCCGAGGACCGCGTGTTCCATGCGCGCCGGTTCTCGCCGCTCGGGTTTGTACCCGGCGGTGGAGCGGGGTCGGAGCGAGGACGGGGGACGACTCGAACGGGGCACTCAAGCCGACGGCGCCCCGAACGTGGAGCATGAGCACGCGGACCGCCACCTCGCGGGGTCGCATCGACCTCTCCCGGACGACGCTCGCGCTCGCGGCGGGCGACCTGCTCCTCATCGCCGCGTTCGTCGTCCTCGGGGAGTTCAGTCACATCGGTGTCGAACGGACGTTCGCGAACCCGGGCTACGTCTTCGAGGCGTTCCTCCCGTTCCTCCTCGGGTGGCTCGTCGTCGCTCCGCTGGTCGGGGCGTACGGCCGCGAGGCGCGCGAGACGGTCCGTTCGGCGGTCGGCTACGCCCTCTTCGCGTGGGGCGGAGCGGTCGTCGTGGGACAGGCGCTCCGGGCGACGCCGCTCTTTCGCGGGGACTTCGCGGTGACGTTCTTCCTCGTCTCGCTCGGGGTGGGTGCCGTCCTGCTGGTACCGTGGCGGGTCGTGGTCAGCGTCCTCGACTGAACAGGAACACGCCGAGCGCGCACGCGAGGCCGGCGAAACCGGCGAGGATGACGAACAGCGCACCCGCGTCGAGGTACTGGAGCGCGGTGCCCGCCAGCGGAGCGCCGAGCGCGCCGACGCCGAAGACGCCGAGGTAGGTGTAGCCGTAGGAGAGCCCCCGGGCGTCGGGGGAGGTGTACTCGGCGACGGTCGCCTGGTAGAACGGCTGGACGAGGAAGACGAAGAAGCCGAGGACGGCGCTCAGCGCGAGCAGGGGGACGACGCCGACGGCGGCGACGGGCAGGTAGGCGACGGCGATGAGGGCGAGTCCTCCGTAGCCGACCGCCAGCCCGAGTTCGAGGGGGATGCGGTCGGTGAGTTTGCCGCCGACGTACTGGCCGAAGACGCCGACGCCCAGGAGGAACGTGTAGATGTAGTTCGCGGGCGTGAACTCCTGGCCGAACAGGGAGACGGGTTCGATGACGTCGAAGCCACCGAGCAGTTCGGGCAGGAACGTGAGGATGCCGCGGTAGTAGACCCCCGAGAGCATGACGATGGCGAAGACGACGACGAAGGCGCCGACGAAGAGTTTCTTCGACGTGGCGAGGAACTCGCCGACGGAGTCGACGCCGGGGTTGGCCTTGCTCGTGCCGCCGTCGGCGGCCACCGCGGCCGTCTCGTTGACGTCGACGCGGACGGCGTACACCGCGCCGACCAGCGCCGGGAGCGCGAGCAGCGCGACGGCGACCTGCCAGTTGTCCCCCGAGAGGAAGAGGAGGACCGTCGTGAGGAAGGGGCCGAGGGCGGTGCCGACGTTCCCCGCCGTCCCGTGGTAGGCGAAGGCGGTCCCCCGCTCCTCGACGCCTCGCGTGATGAGCGAGAGCCCCGCCGGGTGGTAGACGCTCGCCGCGGCACCCCAGAGGACGAGCGCGGCGGCGACGACGACGAGGTTGGGCGCGACGCTCAGCAGGAGGAACGACCCCCCCATCCCGACGAGGCTGGCGACGATGAGCGACTGCGAGCCGATGCGGTCGGCCAGGACGCCGGCCGGGAGCGCCCCGAGGCCGAACAGCGCCAGCCCAGCGCCGACGATGCCCCCGAGGACCGCGCTGGTCGTGTCGAACTGCACGAGCCAGACGGTGATGAGGACGGGGAACGCGAACTCGTAGGTGTGGACCATCGAGTGCGCGAGCATCACGAGCCCGGTTATCGATCGGTCGTTGTGATTCACAGTACCACTCTCGATACGACCCATTTCAAGCCGTCGTTCCCCGCAGTCAAGCGTCGCCGACACCGATGAGTACATATACTGGTAGACGACCCGTCGCAGTGGTGCGATTTTTACGAACAAGCAGCCGATAACTTATGAGGAACACACTTCAGAGTTCATGTGACGTGTTCGTTAGCTACCTCCGAAGGTATCGGGAACTATACCAAAATTTATTAGTAAGAGAACACCCTACGTTAGGGTATATTATGACTGGGTACTACGATATCGTTCTGGGAGTCATTCCGGTCGCGCTCGCTGGCATCACCGCCCTTCTCACGCTCGCGGGGGTCGCGCTCACGACGGCGGTTCCGCTCGCGGCGCTCGTCGCCGTGGGAATCATCGGTCACGCGCTGTTCGTCAACGGCCCGACCGACGACGCACCGACCGCGGACCAGTCGACGTACAGCGCCGACTGACCGCGTCGCGTCGCAGTTCGCGGACCAGTCGCGGTCTCGCCGTTCGTCGTATCACCAACGCTAAGCCGTAGCCCTCTCTTGTCCCGGGCATGACGGAGACGCTGTTTCTGACGAGCGACGAGGTGGCGGGGCTCGCGACGCCCGCGGAGTTCGTCGACGCCGTCCGCCAGGGATATCGCCAGCAGGGACCGGCCGAACCGCGGACGAAACTGCTCAACGACGCCCCGCAGGGGATGCTCACGGGCTACCTCGCCATCCTCCCCGAGACGGGTGCGATGGGGGGTTACACCTACGCCGCGGGGTTCGAGGGCGGCGACGTCCACTTCGTGCTCCCGCTGTTCGACGCCCGTTCGGGCGACCCGCTCGCACTCATCGACGGGGCGAGCCTCAACCCGTTCAAGACGGGCGCGACGGGTGCCGTCGGCGTCGACGCCCTCGCCCGCGAGGACGCGACGACGCTCTCGATCATCGGGACGGGTGCGCAGGCGCGCGGACAGCTCCGGGCGACGATGACCGTCCGTGACTTCGAGACCGTGAACGTCTACTCCCCCACCAAGGAGCACCGCGAGGCGTTCGCCAGCGAGATGAACGGCGAGTACGACGCCAGCGTCGGCGCCGTCGCCTCCAGGGACGCGGCCGTCGAGGGCGCGGACGTGGTCGTCACGGCGACGACGGCGGACGAACCGGTCTTCGACGGCGGCCTCCTCGAACCGGGGACGCACGTCACCGCGATGGGCCAGTACGACCGGGTGAAGCGCGAACTCGACGCCCGGACCGTCGAGCGCGCGACGTACGTCCTCGACCTCCGCGCGCGCGCCGAGCAGGACGCCGGCGCGCTCATCCAGGCTATCGAGGAGGGCGTCGTCGGTGCGGACCACCTCCACGGCGACCTCGGGGAGGTGCTGGCCGGGGACGTCCCGGGGCGACAGAGCGACGAGGAGATAACCGTCTTCGACAGCGGCGGGACCGGCATCGAGACGGTCGCCGCGGCGTACCTGCTCTACCGGAAGGCCGAGGAGGAAGGCCTCGGCGAGCCCATCGACTTCGCGCCGGGGAGTCAGGCGCTGACCGGGCGGTAATCAGAGCCCGAACGCGGTCGCGAGCGGAACGCCGGCGGCCAGCGCACCGACGAGGTAGCCGCCGATGGCGCCGCCGTTGAGCAGGGGGAGGCCGGCGTGCGCCCGCCCCGCCATCACCATCCTGACGAGCACCAGCAGGCCGCAGAGCGTGCCCACCATCGCGGTGAGCGCCGGGAGGGTCAGCGCCGGGAGGCCGGGGACGCCGAGCGACGGGGTGTCGAGGAAGAACGCCGCGCTGGCGACGATGACCGTCGGGATGACGGCGTCGCCCAGGCCGATGAAGAAGGCGTCGCGCTCGGGGGCGCTCGCGGGTTCGTCGTCCCCGGTGGGACCGTCCTCGCGTCCCTCGACCGACGAGTCGCCCCCGTCGGTCGCCCCCTCGACGCGCTCGCTCCCGCTCTCCTCCAGGAAGGAGTAGTCGAGCGAGAGCGGGACGACGAGGACGACGGGGACGCGCAGGTCCATCACGCCGGAGGCGAGGGTGAGCATGTGCTCGGTGCCGTAGACGCTGACGGCGTCGTACACCGCGAGCACGGTGAGCAGGACGATGGCGGGCAACAGCCCGAAACTGATGCCGAACAGGGCGGCCCCCCCGATGCCCATCACGACGCCGGCCGCGTCGATGACGTACCACTCGGGGTGGACGAGGAGGGCGACGACGAGCAGGCCGGAGGCGACGACGGCGAGGGCGCTCGCACCGCCGACCACCGCGACGGGCGGCAGGAGGACGGAGAAGACGTAGTACGAGAGCAGGCCGCCGGAGAAGACGACCAGCAGGCGGATGAGCGCGTCGACGCCGAACTTGAACGCGGCGAGCATCACGCCCGTCGCGACGAGGATGGCACCGAGGTAGAGGAGGCTGTTCGTCGGGTCGCTCGGGTCCTCGACGGTCTGGTAGCCGGCGTCGACGAACGGCCCGACCAGCGCCACCGCCCCGACCTGTACCAGGAGGAAGATGAGTACCGTCGCGCCCGCGGCGACGGCGGCCCGTCTGTTCATACACGATGCGAGGGAGAGGTGTCGTTTGTGCGTTGTGTTTCCCCGTCCCCTCCAGTGCGCTCCGCCCCCGTCAGCGGGTGTACAGCGCGTCGCCGAGCAGCAACGCCGGCGTGACGTCCGACTCGGGGGTGACGGCGACGTAGGGCCGCGAGACCGGGCCGAACACGTCGACGACGCGGCCGACGCTGTCGAGGTTCTCGTCGAGGACGCCGGCGCCGATGCCGGGGTGAGAGTCGTCCGGCGACCGGACGACGAGCAGTCCCTGCGCGGTCCGGACCACCTCGCCGACGCGCTTCATGCCCGGAGGGCACCGACGTAGGCGGCGACGGCCTGCAGGAGGTCGCTCTTGCCCGCGTCGTCGGCGTTCTGGACCAGTACGCGTCCGCGGGGTTCGTACTCGCGGGAGTAGGTCTTGTTCCGCTCGATGACGGCGTCGTAGCCGACCTGTTTGACGGCGCGGGCTATCTCGTCGACCGTCGGGTCCTCGACGGCGAGTTCGAGCGAGACGCGCCGCCCCTCACTCCGGGAGCAGTTCGCGTCGAGGGCGGCGGGCCAGATGACGTTCTCGACCATGAATGCGATAGCCCGCGGGGGAGTGAACTAGCTTTCGAAGGCCACGGGGCCCGGTTCCGCGGCGCGAGCGCACGGAACGACTCGACCGACGCGGGACCGGACCGTCGGCGTCGAGGCGAGCGGGGTGAAAGCGGTCGGCGGACGGAGGTGTCGTGTTACGACCGCCGGAGCGTCAACAGCGCGCCGGCGACGAGCGCCACGGCGGCGGCAGCGACGCCGAAGCCGGGACCGAACGCGCCGGACCCGTCCTCGCCGTCGCTCTCGTTCGCGCCGGACTCGTTGGCGGTGTCGTTCGTCGCGTTCGCGTCGGTGCCGTTCGTGTCGGTGGCGTTCGCGTCACCCGCCTGCGCCATCGCCTCGGGGTGGAACGCCTCGGCGAGTTCGCCCATGGGTTGGACCACGCGCGGGCCGGCCTGGTTCATCAGGTTGGCGTCGACGGTGAGCGTCTGGTTCTCCTGGTAGGCGGTGGTGCTCTCGTAGGCCGTCCCGTTGGGGAGGGGCGCGTCGCTCGGCACCACGACCCACTCGGGGTCCTGGTCGACGACCTGTTCCTCGCTGATCTCCTGGTACCCCTCGACACCGGCCTCGGCGGCGACGTTCTGGCCGCCTGCGGCCGTGATGACGTTGTCGATGAAGGTGCCGTTGCCGGCGGTGAAGCCGTAGAACGTGTAGAGGACGGAGGGCCGGTCCTCGTCCGCGACGGCGTCCTCGATACGCTCGACCTCCTCCTGCATCTCGGTAGCCGTCTCGTCGGCGCCCTCGCACTCGCCGCTCAGTTGCCCGACGAGGCGAATCTGGTCGTAGATGCTCTCGACGCTGTTGTCGGAGGCGAACTTGTAGACGGTGACGTCCGCGTCGCGCAGTTGTTCTATCTGCTCGTCGGCGATGGCCCCCGGGGCGATGACGACGTCCGGTTCGAGCGCGACGACCTGTTCGACGTCGACGGCGCCCTCCTCGGTGGTGACGTCGGTTCGCTCCTCGGAGCCGTTCAGGTAGGCCGTGTAGGGCTGGACGGGCATCCCGACGACCTTCTCCTTCGCGCCGATGTCCCAGAGGATCTGGGCGGTGCTCGCTTGGAGCGCGACGATACGCTCGGGTTCCTCCTCGACGGTCACGTTCGCCCCGGTCGCGTCGGTGGCGCTGAGCGGGAAGGAACACTCGGTCTGGTCCTGCTGGGTCGCGCTCGCGGGGGCCGCACTCGCCGGGGCCAACCCGACGAGCAGGACCGCGAGCACGACGAAGAGCCGTGTACGCATGACGCCTCACCCTGCGACGGTATTCAATAAGTATTTGCCTAATCCAACCCGGCTTGTGATATGGGGCGCTGGGCACGTACCGTCGCGTGGTCGGTCGGGTTAGCGGCCGCGCTCTTCGCGTCCACGGTCGGCAGCGTGTTGCTCGGCTCGGTCGACCTGAGCGCGCTCGACGTGACGAAGACGATGCTCAACGCGCTCGCGGTCCCCGCCTCCGTCTCGGTGTCGCCCCGGCCCGCGACGCTCCCGCTGGTCGGCCAGACGACGTGGGTGGCCCTCGACGTGGGCTACCTCCACCCGTTCGCCTTCGAGGTGGACCGCACGACGCGCATCATCGTCGTCCAGTTGCGCCTCCCGCGTATCGCGCTGGCGGCCGTCGTCGGGTTCGCGCTGGCGGCCGCCGGCACCGTGATGCAGGGGTTCTTCCGCAACCCGATGGCCGACCCCTCCATCATCGGCGTCTCCTCCGGCGCGGCCGTCGGCGCGGTGGCCGCCATCGTCCTCGGGACGCCCGCCGTCCTCGGTGTCGTCCCGGCCGGCGTCCGTATCGCCCTCCTCGCGTTCGCGGGCGCGCTGGCGTCGGCCGCGCTCGTCTATCTCATCGCCTCGAAGGACGGCCGGACCCCGGTAGCGACGCTCCTGCTCGCGGGCGTCGCCGTCCAGACGTTCCTCGGTGCGGTGGTGTCGTTCCTGCTGGTACGCGCCGGCGACAGCCTCGAACGCGCGCTCTACTGGCTGATGGGCCACCTCAACGGGGCATCGTGGAGCGACGTGACACTCACCCTCCCGGTCGTCCTCGCCTGCTTCGCCCTCCTCGCGGTGTACGCCCGCGACCTGAACGTCCTCCTGCTGGGCGAGGAGGACGCACGCACGCTCGGCATCGAAGTCGAACGCACCAAGCGCGTCCTGCTCGCCGTCTCGACGCTGATGACCGCCGTGGCCGTCGCGGTGGTGGGCGTCATCGGGTTCGTCGGCCTCATCGTCCCCCACGTGATGCGCCTGCTCGTCGGCCCGGACCACCGGATACTGCTGCCGACGAGCGCGCTCGCCGGGAGCGTCTTCCTCGTGCTGACCGACACGCTCGCGCGCTCGGGGCCGGGGGAACTCCCCGTCGGCGTCGTCACCGCGGCGCTCGGCGCCCCGTTCTTCCTCTTCTTGCTCCGGAGACGGGAGGTGCACGCGCTGTGATAACCGTCGAGGACCTCTCGGTCAGCCTGGGGGGGACGCCCGTCCTGGACGGCGTCTCGTTCGAGGTCCCGGAGGGGTCGTTCACGGCCGTCGTCGGGCCGAACGGGGCCGGCAAGACCACGCTCCTGCAGACGCTCAACGGCGTCCGACGCCCCGACGCCGGGCGGGTGACCGTCGACGGCCGCGAGGTGGGGTCGCTCTCGGCGCGCGAGTGTGCCCGCCTCGTCGCCACCGTCCCGCAGGACACCAGCCTCGGGTTCGACTTCGCCGTGCGCGACGTCGTCGCCATGGGCCGGACGCCCCACCGCGGGCGGTTCGACCGGACCGAACCCTCCGACCGCGAGGCCGTCGAGCGCGCCCTCGAACGGGCCTGCATCGTCCACCTCGCCGACCGGCCGGTGGGCGCGGTCAGCGGCGGCGAGCGCCAGCGCGTCCTCCTCGCGCGCGCGCTGGCACAGGCCGCCCCCGTCCTCCTGCTCGACGAACCGACGGCGAGCCTCGACATCAACCACCAGGTCGGGACGCTCGAACTCGTCTCCGGACTCGTCGAGGACGGCCGGACCGCGCTCGCGGCCATCCACGACCTCGACCTCGCGGCCCGCTACTGCGACGCGCTGGTCGTCCTCTCCGAGGGGCGCGTGCTCGCCGCCGGCCCGCCCGACGACGTGCTCTCGACGGAGGTGGTCGAACGCGCGTTCGACGTCCGGGTCGCCGTCCGCTCGAACCCCGTGACGGGCACGCCCGCCGTCACGGCGCTGGGCGAGCGCGACCACCGGCGGGACGGGGGGGAGGAGCAACCCGACCCGCGTCGAGACCCTCGACAGTAATAGTCAGAATTAATAACAGTATCCAAAACTTAGATGTATCTGGACCGCCAGGTACGGACGATGGTGAACAAGGTACTGCTCGGCGTCCTCGGCGGCATCGTCCTCCTGTCGGTGGCCGTCGGCGGCTTTCTGGGCTGGCAACTCTCGGCCGACACTCCTGTGGAAGGGGCCGAGGAGGCGGACGACGTGGAGGAGGTGACCCCGGCCGACGACGGGGAGACGAACGCGAGCGACGACGGAGACCGGAACGAGACGGCCGCGTCGTTCAACGCGAGCGAGGTGGACACGGTCGCGATAGAGGACGGAATCGTCGCCGCGGTGAACGCGGGCCGGGCGGAGTCGGACCGGGACCCCCTCTCGGAGTACGACGCGCTCACAGAGATGGCCCGGTTCCACAGCGCGGGGATGGCCGACCAGGGGTACCCCTCGCACGCCGCCGCGGGCTACGACACCGTCGAGCGCTACGAGGAGTTCGACCTCTACGACCAGTGTCGCGTCCCCGACGACACCCGCTCGGGCGTCAGGGAGGGCCGCGAGCTGGAGACGATTACGCGCGTGACGCTGAACACGACCGAGGCCCCCGACGAACGGGAGGTCGCGAAGACCGTCGCCACGCAGTGGGCCGCGGACGAGGAGGCACGCACCAAACTCACGTACCGCTACGCGAGCCGTCTCGGCGTCGGCGTCGAGGTCACCGACTCGGGGTACGTCTACGCGACGCTCGACCTCTGCTGACCGGTGCCGGTCGCTGATTTTCGGTTCACCGCGAAGGGTTTAGGAGTGCCTAAATCCTAGAGGGAGACACGATGCGCAAACGGGAACTCGTCCACTACCACGCGTTGCTCGACCGCGTCTCGCGGTACATGCGGAGGCGCGAGGACCTCCCGGCGGACGCACTCGAGGCGTACGAGGAACTCGGCGTGTCGCCGGCCGCGGTCTACCGCTCGAAGCGAGACCACGAGGTGGCGGTCACCACGCTGACCGAACGCCTCGCCGACGCCGCGAGGCAGGCCGACGCCGTCGAGGAGCACGACGACCAGCAGGCCAGCGCACACGGCGACTGAGGGAGGAGCGGGTTTTAATATCGCGACGGACGCTGACGGAGACATGAACGCAGCCGACCGGTTCTTCCTGTTCGTCACGGTCGTCATCTTCGTCCTCATCCTCCTCGGAGTCGTGCTCGCGCTGGTGCTGTAGAGAGCGACGGCACCGCGCGAGCGACGGGAAAGAGCTGAACGGCCGCGCCACCAGGGGGGGGACGACGCGGCCACGGAATAAGTTACCACGGTCGGACGGACCGGAGTCGGTCTCACGAGGGGACGTTACGTCGCGACCACCCCCAGTTGCGTCGCGTCCTCGGGGACGCGCGCCGCGCGCGCCGCGGCGACCGACGAGCGCGAGCACCGTGTCGTATCGTGTATCGAACCCTGAGCACACATCGCATACGTACCGAGACCGAGCCGATACTTAGCAGTTCGCTATTAGGCGTATAATCGGCCTCAAAGAGTACTGAAGAGGCATCGAGTGGTGGAATTTTCAGGTGAATCTCGAATAGTTCGGGGTATTATGAAACGGTACTGCTGTTCTATCGCCAGCACCCCGACCGGACCCTACACTCGTTCGACGATGGTCGCGATACCCTGACCGAACCCGATGCACATCGTACAGAGGCCGACCCTCTCGCCGGTTCGTTCGAGGTCGTGGACGAGTTTCGTCACGAGGGCGGCCCCGGTCGCACCCAGGGGGTGTCCGTGGGCGATGGCGCCGCCGCCGACGTTGGTCCGCGCGTGGTCCGCACCCGTCTCCGCCAGCCAGGCGAGGACGACGGAGGCGAACGCCTCGTTCACCTCGAACCGGTCGACGTCGTCGACGGTCATGTCCGCGCGCGCCAGCACCTCCTCGGTCGCGGGGATGGGACCGGTGAGCATCGTCACGGGGTCGACGCCGACGACGGCCGTCTCGACGACGCGGGCTTTCGGCTCCCAGCCGTGGGCCGTCGCGGCCTCCTCGCTGGCGACGACGAGCGCGCTCGCCCCGTCGACGATACCCGAGGAGTTCCCCGCGTGGAGGACGCCCTCGCCCTCCTCGCGGAACGCGAGCGGCAGCGAACCGAGCGTCTCCTCGTCGGTCCCGGGGCGGGGGTGGCCGTCCTCGCGCACGACGACGTCCTCGCCGTCGAGCGTCGTCTCGACGGGGACGAGCTGGTCGTCGTAGTGGCCCGCCTCGCGCGCCTCGCCGTACCGACGCTGGCTCTCGACGGCGTAGGCGTCGACCGCCTCGCGGGTCAGGTCGTACGCCTCGGCGATGCGCTCGGCGCCCTCGCCCTGCGTCGTCAGCTCCTCGAAGTGCTCGAAGTAGGTGTCCGTGACGCTCGACCCGTCGCTACCCATCGGCACGCGGGTCATGTGCTCGACGCCGCCGGCGACGAGCACGTCGTGCTGGCCGGCCACGACGGTCGCGGCGGCGACGTTGACCGCCTGCTGGCCCGACCCGCACATCCGGTTGAGCTGGACGCCCGGCACGCCGTCGCCCCAGCCCGCGACCATCGGCGCGAGGCGCGCGACGTTCAAGCCCTGCTCGTCCACCGGCGTCACACAGCCGTAGACGACGTCCTCGACGGTGTCCGGGGAGAACCCGAGGCGCGCTTCGAGCGCCGACAGGGGGGCGGCCGCGAGGTCCTGCGGGTGGGTGTCGCGGAACTCGCCGCCGCGCTTTCCGAAGGGCGTCCGTACCGCGTCGACGATGACGGCATCTCTCATGAATTATGCTCGACGATTCGCGACATATAGCTTCGGACCGTGCGAAACCGCCACGCCGCGACGGCACTCCGCAACCCTTATACTGTTCTTCGCACCAGTATCAGGTGCGCCGGTGTAGCTCAGCTGGCAGAGCGAATCCTTCGTAAGGATTAGGTCGAGGGTTCAAATCCCCCCACCGGCTCTCCTCTCGATTCTTCCTCCAGAGCGGGCGGTATCGCTCACATACGCTGCAGTTCGGTTCGTCCCCTGCCGAAGTTATTTCACCGCCATCGGAGAGTGTGTGTACGTATGGCGAGTCACGAGTTGACGGAGGCCGACCAGGGCGAGTACCACTACACCGTCGGGCCGTACCCCGACCCCGTCCTCCACATCGAGTCGGGCGACACGGTGACCGTCGAGACGCACGACGCGTTCGAGGGGGCCATCGAGACGGAGGACGACGCCCCGAGCGAGGTGCTCGGCGACTATCTCAACCCGCAGAACGGACCGATATACGTCGAGGGGGCGACGCCGGGCGACGCGCTCGCGGTCACCATCGAGGACATCGTCCCGCGGGGTGACCAGCCCCGGGGCACGACGTGCATGATAGCCGAGTTCGGGGGTCTGACCGGGACGGACCGGACGGCGCTGTTGAACGACCCGCTCCCCGAGGTCGTGAAGAAACTCGACGTGACGACGGACGGCGTCAGGTGGGACGACGAGCGGGTGATACCCTACGAGCCGTTCGTCGGGACCATCAGCACGGCGCCGGAACTGAACTCCGTCGACGCGCTGACGCCCGACGACCACGGAGGGAACATGGACCTGCCGGACGTCTGTCCGGGGAACACGGTGTACCTCCCGGTGAACACGGAGGGGGCGTACCTCTACCTGGGCGACTGCCACGCGAACCAGGGCGACGGCGAACTCTGTGGCGTCGCCATCGAGCACCCGACGGAGACGACCATCACCGTCGACGTCGTCGAGGACTGGGACCTGTCGTGGCCGCGCGTCGAGAGCGACGAGTTCGTCATGAGCGTCGGGAGCGCCCGCCCGATGGAGGACGCCGCCCGCATCGCCTACCGCGACCTCGTCGACTGGCTCGTCGAGGACTACGGTTTCGAGACGTGGGACGCCTACCTCTTCCTCACACAGGTCGGGAGCGTCCGTCTGGGGAACATGGTCGACCCGAACTACACCATCGGGGCGAGCGTCTCGAAGGAGTACCTGTAACGGCCGAACGTTCGCGACCGAAGCGGAAGAACACGAGGACGCGAACGCGGACGCGGACGCGAGGGTCGACGCCGACGGTCGCGCTCCGCCGTCGCGCGCTCGGTCGCTGGCGCGCTGCTCGTCGAACTTCTCGCCGACGTGCGAGGGCATGAGGGGCGCTTGCTCCTCGCGGAGCGCCTCCTCCAGCGTGTCGGCCAGTCCCTCGACCGTCCGGGTACCCACCCCGAGTCGAGCCAGCAGCGTCCGGTCGCCGTCGGTGAGCGTGAGTCGGGACACGGCGGTGGCGACGGGTCCGACCCGGTTCAGTGTGTGCCCGCGTTCGACCGGTCGGCGGCGAGCGCACCTCGAAAACGAGAGCCGTACCGGGTTACATCATCCGTCGGATGCGGTCCATCCGGTCGGACATGTCCGTCTGCTTGTAGTAGCTCGCGAACGCGAGGATGGTCGGCGGCCACAGGCCGACGAACACGCCGCGCGCCGCGTCGCCCCGAACGTAGAACTGGTACCAGGAGAACAGCACCGACCCGGCCGCCGCGAGCAGTACCGGGTCGGTCCCTGCGTCCTCCGCCTGTTTCGTCTCTTCGCGCTCCGCGGAACGACCCCGCTTATTCTGTTGGAACAATTCCATCACAACCTTCCGTTGCACCGTCAGTCGTTAAAGTATTTGGTTAGTTGACACGATATAGTTAGTCCGCGACGTGTCCGTAGTATCTGACGTATCGTCGGTTCGTCCCCTCGTGACGGTCGACCGGTGGGGAGGGCCGTCAGTCCTCGCGCCAGTACATGAGTTCCTCCTTTTCGGCGCCGCAGTTCGGACACTCCTCCGGGAGGCCGCCCCGTATCTCGCCCATCTCCCCGCAGGTCGTACACCGCCAGACCAGTTCCGCGCTGCCGAACTCGTGGCCCGACCGGGCGTGTTCGACGGAGAGCCCCGTCGCTCCCTCGCGGGTGGTCACGAAGACGCCCCCCTCCTCGAAACTCCGGACGTGACCGACGGCGATTCCGTCGTCGGTGTAGAGCGTCTGGCCGACCGCGAGCGATTCGGCCTCGCGCTCCTCCGTGTCGGTCGGCTTCTCACCGTATCCACTCATCGAACCTCCTTCGGTGCGTTCCCACATCAGTCTCGACGCTTCACTGGCAGGCCCCCGACGGGGCCAGCGCTCCTTCGGCGGCCGGCCCTGCGACGTCGATAGCCTCGATTCGCCGGGGAGGGGCATCGAGCGGCCGGTCGAGTTCGCCGGCCCTCCGCTTATCACCCAGTACGCGAGTGTCGAGAACGGGACCCGCTGACGCCCCCCGACCGCCGGGGCTCGGAATCAGTCCGCCGGAGAGACGGACAGACGGCGTCCTCACTCCCGTTCGTACGAACTCTCTCGACGAGTTTATTTCCGGAACGACGGCCAGAAACGTTACTTGCGCGCGTTGTCTCGATGATGCTATGGCTACGCTGGTGACGGGTGACATCGACGTCGCGGACGTGGCACTCGCGGAGACGTTCACTGCGGTCCCAGACCTGGTCGTGACCGCCGAGGAGACGGCAGCGGCCCGGTCGGTGGCGACGCCGCTTCTCCACCTGGAATCGCAGTACGAGGAGGACCTCGAAGAGACCATCGCCGCGGATTCGAGCGTCGAGACGGCCACCGAAATCGCTCGGACCGGCGACCGCCGCCTCTATCACGTTTCGTGGGGGCCGAAACCCCGCGTCACGTTCCAGACGCTCACCCGCGAGGGGGGGACGCTGCTCGGGTTTCGCGGGACCGCGGAGGGCTGGCACGTCAACCTGCTGTACCCGACGCGCCAGGAGTGCTCGGAGGCCGTCGAGACCTTCCGGAGCGCGGACATCGACTTCACCGTCGACTCCGTCTCGGACGTGGCGACGGCCGAGGGCGTCTCGCCGACGCACCTCACCGACGACCAGTGCGACACGCTTCGCCTGGCCTACCGACGCGGCTACTTCGACATCCCGCGCAAGGTCAACCTCGAGGAACTGGCCGAAGAACTCGGCATCTCTCACCAGGCCTGTTCCGAACGGATCCGCCGGGCCCTCGACAGCACCCTCGGCCGCATCTACCCGGGCGAGGCCGGACAGCGCCCGGTCGATGGAGCGACGAACTCGTCGAGTCGCGGTGCTCAGGGGAAGTCGTAGGCCGAGAACGGGGAGGGGTCGCCGGGTCGGCGCGGGCCGTCGACCCACCTGTGACCGTGAGGTCCACACCGGCGTCGACACGGGACCGGTGGACGCCTCGCGCCGACCCTGTCCCTCCACGAGGACGAGTCGACGTATCGGGGTGTGTCTTGGGCCTGCACAGGTAACGACGGCCGGAGCCCCGGCGCGTACTCCCCCGTCTCTCACCCCGACCTGTGCGCCGGTGAGTTCCCCGGCGTGTACACGGAGCGGTACGGCGGGTCCCCATCGAACGTCGCAGGCCCGCCGTCCAGAATGGTGTGGCTAGTTACGAACCGTAAATAACGGACGTCGGCGACGGACCGAGCGACGAACAGCCAACCCACGCGGGGGAAGACGACACGCGCGTGAACAGGCACGAGATTTTATATATTCTCGAGCCGAACGTTTCGGTATGGACACGTGGTCGGTCAGCGGACGGGGGGCGACAGTCACCCCACCGTCGCGTGAGGTGTCCGTCACGGTGGAGGCACTGGGCGACGACTGGTTCCGAATCGAATCGCTGACCGAGGGGACGTACTCCCTCGAAGTGTGTCGCTCGCCGTCGGACCTGGCCGCCCTCTATCAGGCGTGAGGGCGTCGACCCGTGGTCCTCTTTCGCCTCAGCAGTTACTCGCCGAGGTCGGTTCGAGGATGACCACCTCCTCGGGGTAGACGGTGACGGCGTAGCCACAGAAGCGAAACGAGAGCGACGGACGTCCGTCGGGCGAGACGGTATCCGGAGGGAAGATGCTGTCCAGCGCGTCGACGTCGACGACGTCGTAGAGCAGTTCCGGGAGCGCCAGCGGGTCACAGCCGGCGACGTCCGCGATAGCGGTCACGATGCCGACGCTTCGGGGGTCGTCGTTCGGGAGCTCGCGCGTGTAGTGATTCGTCTCCGGGTCGTCCCCCCGATACGCGCCGGTATCGTCGACGGGCCGGGTCATGTGTAAGTGACCGGCAGCCCACCAGATAAATTCTTTCCCGTGAAGTGAGCACAAAACTAAATATCTGGACGCTGTATCTCCCGAGTATGGACCGGTTCCAGCCGGAGGAACTGTCGAGAGACGACGCGTTCGAGGCCCTCGCGAGCGAGCGCCGTCGAGCGGTCGTCGACCTCCTGTTAGCGGACCCCGATGAGTACACGCTCGACGCGCTGGTGGACGAACTGACCGACAGGGACGCCGTCGAACGCGCCGACCCGCCCGACGCCGACCCCCGGGACCACCTGCAGGTAGTGCTGATGCACCGCGACCTCCCCCGGCTCGACGAGGACGACGTCGTCGACTTCGACCCCGACGAGCGAACCGTCGAGCCCGGCGAACACATCGACGACCTCGACGCGCTGGTCTGAGTACCGGCGTCGAGGGGGACGCTCGCCGGACGGCGGCCAGTACCGGGGACGACGTGAGCAGGGACACGCTCCGACCGGAGCCGTCGGTATCGTTAACAGGGAACAGTCGTCACCTTCCGGCGTGTCCCCGGATTTCAGCATCTCCATCGGTGGTAGAGAACTCGACCCGGTTCGCGGCGGTGCGCTGGCGCTGGTCGTCGGCCTCCTCGTCACCGGGGTCGGTGCGTACGACTACACACAGCAGTCGGACGCGGTGGCGAACGCGGTCGAGGTCGACGCGACGGTCACCGAGACCGGAACGGAGTCCGTCTCCCAGCGCCGGGGCGGTCCCGAGTACAGGCCGACGGTGAGTTTCGACTACCGGTACGAGGGAACGGCCTACACGAGCGACGACGTCTTCCCGAGCGCGGTCACCTCGACGTACGACACGAGGTCCGCGGCCGAGTCGGCCCTGCAGGGGTACGAGACGGGCGACACGGTCACCGCGTACGTGGACCCCGACTCGCCGAGCGAGGCGTTCCTGACGGACCGGCGGTCGAACGGCCCGCTGAAGTTCGTCGCCATCGGCGGCCTGTTCGTCCTCGTCGGCGGCGCGTCCGTGGTCAGAGGACTCGCAGGCAGGTAGGCGACCGACGCGCGGCGACGCATCCCCGGACGACGGGTCGGTCGAGCGAAGCACTCTCCCCGGCGGTCCCTCACCCGGCGGTCAACCCTCGCGCCAGCGACGTGACGAGGAGGTCCTGCACCTCCTCGTAGTACCCCTCGCCGTACTCCTCGTACTCCTCCCGATAGAGGACCATCTGGCCGACGGTCCCCATCAGCATGAGCACGACGACGGGGTCGCGTCGTGCGAGCGGGCCGTCGGTGCGGGCCTGGAGCCTCTCAACGTGAGGGACGATGTCGGCCAGCGCCTCCCGCTGGACGCGCTCGACCGTCTCCGGCGGGACGTTCCGGAACGTCTCCCGGTAGTCGTCGCGCGTGAGCAACCGCTGGACGAGCGGGTTCCCCTCGGCGAAGTCACGATAACAGCCGAACAGGCGCTCGAGCCCCTCGCACGGGTCCTCGACGTCCGCGAGTTCCTCGTCGATACAGGCGGTCAGCTGGTCGAACTCGCGCTGGACCACCTCCAGGTACAGCTCGTCTTTCGAGTCGAAGAAGCGATAGAACGTGCTCTTGGCGATGCCGACCGGTTCGGTGATGTCCGCGACGTTCGTCTTCTTCGGGCCGTACGTGAGCAGCATCTCGCGGCCCGTCTCCAGGAGCCGCTCGCGAATCCGCACCCGCTCCTCGTCGCTGAACCCGTGCATGGTCGACGGTTGGTGAGCGAACTCGATAAACGATACGTTCATCGTTCATGACTTCATAAACGAAAGAGATATTTGGTCACGAAGTCGAGTGGGAGGTATGGTGGCTATCGACGTGACCGACCTGACGAAGGAGTACGGGAGCGTCCTCGGCGTCGACTCGTTGACCTTCGCCGTCGAGGACGGCGAGGTGTTCGGCTTCCTCGGGCCGAACGGGGCGGGCAAGACGACGACCATCCGGACGCTGATGGGGTTTCTGTCCCCGACGACGGGCGGGGCCGCCGTCCTGGGCGCCGACGTGACCGACGAGCGTTCGCTCGTCGAGGTCAAGCGCCGGGTCGGCTACCTCCCGGCGAGTCCGGCGTTCGACGAGACGGCCACGGGACGGGAGATACTCGACCTCCACGCCTCGATAAAGGGGGACGCGCGTCGCGACGACCTGCTCGACCTGTTCGACCCGCCGCTCGACCGCGAGGTCCGCGAGTACTCGACGGGCAACCGACAGAAGCTGGGAATCGTCCAGGCGTTCATGCACGACCCGGCGCTCGTGATACTCGACGAACCGACCTCGGGGCTCGACCCGCTGTTACAGCGTCGGTTCGAGGAGTTCGTCCGCGCGGAGCGCGACCGCGGCGTCACCGTGTTCTTCTCCTCGCACGTCCTCGGCGAGGTGCGGCGCATCTGTGACCGGGTCGCCATCCTCCGGGACGGCCGACTCGTCACGACCGAGCGCGTCGAGGACCTCGTCGACCGGAGCGGGAAGGCCGTCCACGCCCGGAGCGCCGAACCGCTCGCGACGACCGACCTCGCCCTTCCGGGCGTCCACGACCTGGAGGTACACGACGGTGACGGCGACGCGGCGACGGAGGTGACGTTCACGTACACCGGCGAGGTCAACGCCCTGACCGACCGCCTGGCCGACTTCGACCTGGTCGACCTCGCGGTCGAGGAGGCGCCGCTCGAAGACGTCTTCCTGCGGTTCTACGGCGACACCGAGGACCATCGGGACGCGAGCCGCGCCGAGGAGGGGACGGCGAATGTTTGAACTCGCGCGATACGAGGGGCGGCGGCGCCTCACGGGTGCGGCGGCCCTCACCGTCGGGTTGAGCCTGCTCGTCGCGCTCTACGTCGGCATCTTCCCGTCGGTCTCCTCGTCGGTCGACCTCGACGAGTACATCGAGGCGTTCCCGCCCGTCTTCCGGGAGGCGTTCGGCATCGCGACGCTGAACACCATCGAGGGGTTCCTCGCGGTCGAACTGTACGCGTTCGGCTGGGTCGTCCTCCTCGGCCTCTACTTCGCGTACGCCGCCGCCGAGGTGGTCGCGGACGACGTCGAGCGCGGCCGGATGGACCTCCTGCTCTCGCTCCCGCTCCGGCGCTCGCGGGTGGTCACGGAGAAGTTCCTCGCGCTGTGCGTCCCGCTGGTCGTCCTCAACGTCGTCGTCCCGGTGGTCGTCTACGTCGCCACGCTCCTCATCGACGACCTAATCTCGGTGCCGGACCTGCTCGCGGTCCACGCGCTGTCGATACCCTACCTCCTGTCGACGGCGGCCGTCGGCCTGCTCGCGTCGGTCGTGTTCGACCGGGCGAGTATCGCCCAGCGCGCCGCGCTCGCCGCCGTCTTCGGCCTCTACCTCGTCGACACCGTCGTCGCCGGAACCGACTACGCGTGGCTGGGCGCGCTCGCCCCGATGCGCTACTACGACCCGACGGCGGTGCTCGTCGAGGGCACCTACGACCTCGTCGGCGCGGCAGCACTGCTCGTCGCCACCCTCGTGCTCGTCGGTGTGAGCGAACTGTGGTTCGCGCGCCGCGACGTCAACTGAGCGTCACTCCTCGGGCAGGAGGAGCGAGAGACGCCACGTGGCGACGCTCGGCGTCCGGGCGGCGACGTTCGGGGTCCGCCAGGCGACGCCGGGCGTGCGCGACGCGACGCCAGGCGTCGCGGCCGCGACACCCGGGGTGCGGGCGGCGGCGTCGGGGAGTCGCACGGCCATGGAGCCGGTGTCGATGCGTTCGGTCCTGCGTCGGTCGGGTGTCATGGTCACGCGAACGTCGGTCCAGACACGTTTCCCTCTAGTCCACGATGCGGGAGACCGACAGGGGGCGGAGAACACCGACCGGCGGTGACCGTTCGGTGAGCAGGTGGGCGCGTTCACTCGGTGGCGACCGCCTCGCCCTCGACCTCGACGGTCACCTCGTTGCGCCGGAGGAAGGGAAGCGTCCACGGCGCGTCGTACCCCATGAAGAACGGCTCGGCCACCGGGTCGCGGTCGGCGCCGGCCAGCGTCGCGAGCAGGCGGTCGGTCTCGCGGGCGACCCGGCGGTCGGTCGGTCGCCACGAGAACCGCCGCACGGCGAGGGTCCGCTCGGGGACCGGTACGAGGTCAACCGCGTCGTCGGTGGGTCGTGGCGCGGAGTCGGCGTCGTACTCGCTCGGGAGGAAGAACGCCATCCGGACCCCCTCGTCGTCCCGTTCCGCCTCGACGGGAGCGGTCATCGGTATCGACTCGCCGCGGCCCTCGACGTTCACGGGCGCGGTCATGGCGAGGTCCGTCGACGCCTCGTTCGCCCCGTCGATGTACCGGAACAGCCGCCTGAACGCGGCGTTCTCAGAGGGCGCCACCGTCTGCGCCAGGACCGCCGGGGGGTACCGCCGGAGTTCGACGTCGTCGATACGGTCGACGACCGTGTACGGTACCTCCTCGGTCGTGACTCGCTGGTAGCGGTTCCAGGTGCCGACGGCGGCGACGAGGCCACCGACCGCGCCGACGGCGATGGCTGACGGACGAACCATGGGACGGGTACGCTCCGGAGAGCTATAACCAGGGTGTCGGCCGCGGGGACTGACGCCCCTAGTCGGTGCTCGTCTCGCGGGAACGCTTCCGGCGGAGGCCGCTCCGCGCGAACAGGAGGAGCAGTCCCCCTTTCGCGCGAACCGCCGGCCGGACCCACTCGCGCACCTCGGCGTCCTCGGGCGTCTCGAAGAGGAGTCGGACGCCGCACTTCGCCGTCGTGCCGGGCGCCAGGAGTTCGACGACGCCGAGCAGTCCGACCAGGAGCGCCGCGGGGAGTCGCCCGCGTCGCTCGAACCCCACGGTGACCGCGAGGCTCCCGCCGGCGCGTGCGACTCGAAACGCCCGCGGGCGCACCGAACACCCCGTCGAATCGACGAACACCCGCTGGAGCCAGAACTCGAACCACCGTTCGAGGACCCACCGCGGCAGCGCGAGGGAGAGGGCACCGACCGTTCCGAAGAGGCGTGCGAGCATGACGGCGGGGAGACGCGGGCGGGAGGCAAACGGTTGTCGCACGTCGCCACGGGAGAACGTCCCTCGCGACCGGCCACGGGTCGCGCGACGTCGACGGATGGGTCGTACTTTTGACGCGTGATGGGACGGCGACGACCCCCTCCGACGAGTTCGAAATGTACGCTATGTGTTAGTATGCGCCGTAGCAAGCACTCGGCATATACCCCTCCGTCGCCATGGACCGTAACAGGGTGTGGGTGGATGACAAACCTAACGTGTCACAAATGTGGCGTTACGATGGACAGCGAGAAACTGTTACGGCACATCAAGACGTGCTCGGGGGGTGAGGAGGCCGGAGAGGACGTGGCCGTCGTCGGGAGCGGCGGGTCACAGGCGTATCTCGCGCGGCGCCACGCGGCCCGGACGACCGACCGCGACGAGACGAGCGAGGACCTTCACGAGGAAGTCCGCCGACTACGACGGCGCGTCGGCCGCCTGGAACGCGCACTGGGGGAGCGGCCGCCGGCAGGAGGGGCGCAGGTCGCGGCCGGCGACCACCCGTCGCTCACGACCTGTGACTCCTGCGGTATCGTCCTCCACCGGTTCGGCCCGGATGGGTCGCGCGACTGCCCGAAGTGTCGTCACGGCGTGCTCCGGACGCTGTGAGGTGGTCGAGCTGGAGGCCGTGTGGGCAGAACGGGTCGTCCGCGACGAGATGAGGGGTCCAGTCGGGGCCGTCGAACCACGCGACGTACCCCGGGTGTCGCCCGTTGGTCGGGGAGTCCCCCTCGCTCACGACGAACTCGTCCTCGCCGTCGCCGTCGAGGTCCCCCACTGCGAGGTCGTGGTACGTCCCTCGTCGACCGCTTCGTGGAGGAACACACGACGTATTGAAACGTCTAACGGGATAGCAATTCTGACACTACAACTTACTGAAACGACTCGTTGAGTTCAGCCGTCCGTCCCGGAACGAAACATCGAGAGGACGTGACACGGGCCGTTCCCCCGAGTAATATCAGCGATTCTGTACGAAAACGGGTGCGAACGCGGATAGTTTGATAACTCGTCGTGTCGTAGCCGGAAGGGCACATCAGTCATGACGAGCAAGACATCGTACGACTCGACGATGACGCGCGAGGAGGTCGCTGCGTACCTCCACGCCATCGCCGACGAGTTCGCGAGCGGGGAGGAGGACGCGACCATCGATCTGGGGAACAAGCAGGTGACGGTCCAGCCGAGCGACAAGGTCAACGTCGACGTGACCGTCACCGAGCGCGACGCGATGCTCCGGAAGAACCGCCAGAAACTGGACCTGGAACTGAAGTGGAGGCCGTGACGTGACGGGGATACTCCTCCAGAGTACCTCGGGTATCACCAGTTCGGTGCTCGCGTTCCTCGTCAGCCTGCTGGTCGGCGCGCTGAGCATCCACATCGGCGCGCGCCTCATCATCGACCGCGACGTCGGCTTCGGCCGGGCGGTCTTCACGGCGCTCGTCGGTGCGGTCGTCTGGGCGCTGGTGAGCTTCTTCGTCGGGTGGATTCCGCTACTCGGGCCGCTCCTCGCGGTCGTCGCGTGGATCGGCGTCATCAACTGGCGCTACCCCGGCGGCTGGGGCACGGCCGCGGCCGTCGGCGTCATCGCCGTCATCGCGGCGGCGGTGGTCATCTGGCTCGTCGGGACGTTCTTCGGCCTCGGCCTGGAGGCGTTCGGCGTCCCCGAGTGAGCTAGCGCCGGCGCAGGCGGACGTCGAGGCAGACGTTGAGTTCGTGGGGGGCGTACGACCGGACCCGGCGGCGGGTCTCGACGCGCACCTCGTAGTCGGGTTCGGCCGCCGCGCGAATCGCTCGCTCGCCCGGGCCGAACGGGTCGTCCTCGTGCTGGATGTCGTAGTAGTGGAGCGTGCAGTCCTCGCCCGCGAGTCGGACGGCCGTGTCGAGGAACGCGTCGGCGCTGTGGGGCAGGTTCATCACGAGGCGGTCGGCCCAGTCGTCGTACCCCTCCACGTCGCGCACGTCGCCGGGGATAGCCGTGACGCGTGCTTCGACCCCGTTTCGCGCCGCGTTCCGTTCGAGGAACTCGACGGCCGCCTCGTTGAGGTCCGCCCCCACGACCGTCGCGCCGCGGAGCGCCATCGGTATCGCGAACGGGCCGACACCGGCGAACATGTCGAACGCGCGCTCCCCCGCTTCGACCTGCGAGACGACGCGGTGGCGCTCGGTCGCCAGCCGCGGCGAGAAGTAGACCTGCGCGAGGTCGAGTTCGAACTCGGCGCCGTACTCGCGGTGGACGGTGCGCGTCGACCCCGCGAGCACGTCCCAGTCGCGGACCCGCAGGTCGCCCTTTATCTTCGACGCCCGGTTCAGGACGCTCTCGATGGGGAGGTCCGAGTCCACGAGCGCGTCGGCAATCGCCCGGGCGCGCTCGAGGTCGTCCTCCTCGACGATGGCGATGTCGCCGAGGCGCTCGTAGCTCGGTTCGAACCCGAGCAGGTCGCCCGGGAGCGTCTGGCCCGCCCGCGAGGGGGCGTCGTGGGCGACGACGTCGTACCCCTCGACTCGGTCGGTCACGGGGATGTAGAGCCAGCCGTCCTCGACGGTTATCTCGTAGTCGTCGGCCAGGAGGTCCCGCGCAGCGAGCGCCTGTCGGGTCTCCTCGCCCGCCTGCGGCCGAACGCGCACGCACGGGACGTCCATGTCCGACCCACCCGGTCGAGGCGCTTACCGGCTTCGTTCCCGGCTCAGTGTCCCCAGCGGCGCTCGCCCTCCTCGTAGCGGGCGTCGTCGATACGCTCGCGCCCCTCGGCGGTGAGCGAGAGGTCGGCGGCGCCGACGTTCTCCCGCAACTGCTCTTCGGTCCGCGCGCCGACGATGGGGACGCAGGTGAACGCCTCCTGGTCCATCAGCCAGCGCAGCGCGACCTGTGCGGGGGTGGCGTCGGCCTCGTCGGCCACCGCGCGAATCGCGTCGAGGACGTGCCAGCCGCGCTCGGAGACGTAGAACCCCGAGAAGCGCTCGTCGAAGCTCGCGCGCGACCCGTCGGGCGCCTCCACCGCGTTCGGGTCGTCCGGGTCGGCGCGCTCGTACTTCCCGGTGAGGAAACCGCCCGCGAGCGGCGAGTAGGGACACACCGCGAGGTCCTGGTCGGCACAGACGTCGAGGTAGTCGGCCACGTCGTCGCGGTAGGCCGCGTGGAAGAGCGGCTGGGTGACCTCGAACGGCTCGTACCCCTCGACGTCGGACGTCCAGAGCGCCTTCGTCAGTTCCCAGGCGGCCATCGTGCTCGCACCGAGGTGGTTCACCCGCCCCTCGCGGACGAGGTCGGTGAGCGCCCCGAGCGTCTCCTCGATGGGGACCTCGTCGTCCCAGCGGTGGATGTAGTAGACGTCGAGGTAGTCGGTGCCGAGGCGGTCGAGGGTCCCCTCGACCTGCGCGCGGATGTGCTTGCGACCGAGACCCCGCCCGTTCGGGTCGTCCTCGTCGAACGGGAAGTACACCTTCGAGGCGAGGACGAACTGCTCGCGGTCGTGGTCGTCGAGCCAGTCGCCGATGTACGCCTCGCTCGTACCGTTCGGGTCGCCGTAGACGTTGGCCGTGTCGATGAAGTTGATACCCGCGTCCCACGCCGCGTCGAGCAGCGCGTGGGCCTCCTCGCGGTCCGTCTCGAGGACGTCGCCCGTGCGCCGGCCGAAGCGCCACGTCCCGAAACAGAGTTCCGACACCTTCGTCCCGGTCGAGCCGAGGGGAACGTAGTCCATACCCGGGGCACGCCCGGCGGGGGTTAAGCCGTTCTGGGTCGGCGGGACGCGTCTCGGGAGGCTTAACCCGCCCGCGCGGCGAGGGCGGGTATGCTCACGTTCGTCGGACTCGGCCTCTGGGACGAGCGCTCGATAACCGTCGAGGGGCGCGACGCGCTCCGCGACGCCGACCGCGTCTTCGCCGAGTTCTACACCAGCCGACTCATGGGGACCACCGTCGAGGCCGTCGAGGCGTACCACGGCGTCGACGTGGAGGTGCGCGACCGCACGGGCGTCGAGCGGGACCCCGACCCCGTCCTCGACGCCGCCGAGGCAGGTGACGCCGTCTTCCTCACCGCCGGCGACACGATGATATCGACGACGCACGTCGACCTCCGCCTGCGCGCCGCAGAGCGCGGTGTCGAGACGCGCGTGATTCACGGGACGACCGCCGAGGCCGCCGCCGCCTCGCTCACCGGCCTCCAGAACTACCGCTTCGGGAAGGCGACGACGCTCCCCTTCCCCTACGCCCACGGCGCCGACGGCGTCCCGGGGAGCGTCCTCGACACCGTCGCCGACAACCGCGAGCGCGGTCTGCACACCCTCGTCTACCTCGACATCAAGCAGGAACGCGGGGAGTACATGACCGCGGACGTCGCCGCGAATCTCCTCGCCGAGGACCTGCCCGACGCGCTCGCCGTCGCCGTCTGTCGGGCGGGGAGTCCCGACCCGCTGGTTCGCGCCGACCGACTCGCCGCGCTCGCGGACCGGGCGTTCGGCGACCCGCTCCACCTGCTCGTCCTGCCGGGCGACCTCCACCTGCTCGAGGCGGAGGCGCTCTCGGAACTCGCGGGCGCGCCCGCCGACGCGGTGGAGGAACGGACCGTCTGAGAGTCAGTCGTCGTTGGTGACGCCGCGTGGGGGACGACGACGGCGGTCGTCGTCGTCGAACGAGTCGGCCAGTTCGTACTCCTTGCCGGTGAGCATGAACAGCGCGTCCTCGATGATGACGAACACCTCCGGGAGTTCCCGGACGACGAGGTAGGTGATGGCGACGAGGGCGACGACCGAGAGGCTCTGGGCGAGGATGCGGTCGGCGACGAAGTACGACACCCGATAGGGGTCCTCGGCGGCGAACAGCGAGAGGACGAGGTCCGGGAAGACGTGCAGGCGCTGCTGGCCGAACGTGAGGGAGATGAAGACGTTGCGCACGAGGTTCAGCGCGTAGATGACGGGGATGGAGACGGCGAAGGCCTTGAACTTCCGCGAGAGGGGTGCCCGGACGGCCGCGATGGCGCCGACGAAGATGCTCATGCTCCCGACGCCCGTGCACGCGAGCAGGATGGTGTAGGTGATGCGGTGGTCGCCGTCCCAGAAGACGAACGTGCTCTGGAGGTCCTCGCGGCCGACGACGGTGCCGCTCTCGACGGTGAAGTCGGCGGGCTGGGTCTGGCCGAGCAACTCCATCAGGAACGCCGTCTGGGCGGTGACCGTCTCGATGAGGAACGCCCGGACGACGAACAGCGACTCCACGGGGAGGACGACGAGCCCCATCGCGGCCACCGCCCGCGAGAGGACGAACAGCGAGTCGCGCCCGTTCGCGAGGAGGTAGCCCGCGTAGAGGCTGCCGGGGACGGCCACGACGGCACCGATACCCTCGACGATACTGCGCTGGGTGACGGCGAAGTGGTGGACGAGCGTCAGCCAGAACACCCCGAAGAGCACCCACGCGCCGACCGAGAGGTAGCGCGCGCCGTCGGCCCCGCGGGTCCACGCGAGGGTCGCGCCGCCGACCGCGAGGAGCGACAGCAGCGCGGGTGTGAGGAACGCGCTCCAGTCGAACGCGACGACGGCCGCCGTCGTCGCGGCCAGCAGGCCGACGTAGGCGAGCGGGAGCGGTCGGAGGCGGGCGTCGCGGTCGGCGGCCTCGAGGAGGGCGCCGCCGAGGAACGCCGCGACGACGAGCCACGCCAGCGGGTCCGCGAAACGGTGGGCCCACTCCAGCGCGGAGAGCAACGGACCGAACATACCAACCGATGGGCGAGAACCGGGTATAGGTCTTGTCGTCGGTCGTAACGTGCCCGACCGCCGAGCGCTGTCGCTCGCGGGCGTAGCGTTCGAAGAAATGAAACGGGCCGGACCGGAGTCCGGTGGTCAGTTACGGTTCAGTTAGTCGCGGCGGTGCGCGAGGAGCGCGGCGCCGATGAGCGCGATGAGCGCGGCGATGACGCCGAAGCCGGGACCTTCGTTGTCCGTGGAGTCGTCGTCGTCATCGTCGTCGCTGTCGTCGGTTTCGTTGCCGTCGGTCTCGTTACCGTCGGCGTCGTCACCGTCGGTGCCGTTGTCGCCGTCGGTACCGTTGTCGTCATCGTCGTCGCCGTCGTCGGCGAGCGTGACAGTGGCGTCGGCGGTGACGGCGTCACCGTCGTCGGTGTACGGCGTGTCCTCGGCGCCGTCGGAGCTACCGAAGTCGTACTCCTCGTTGTCGTTCGTGTCCTCGTGCGCCATCGCGGTGACGCTCGCGGACTCCTCGAGCGGTTCGTCGAGGGTCACTTCAACGTTGGAGTGGGTGCCGGCGTCGAGGTAGTCGGACGCGCCGATGACGTCGCCGTCAGCGTTGTGGATGACTGCGAAGCCACCGTCGGGGAGGTCGACCGAGTCGACCGTGACGGTCTCACCGTCGCCCTCCTGGTCCGAGATGCTGACCGAGGCGGTCTCTGCGGGCTGGACGACACCGGCGAGGCCGGTGGTGCCGAGGCCGCTCGCAACGCCCTGACCGCGGACGGAGACTTCGAACTCGGTGTCAGCGGAGATGTCCGACATGTCGAACTCAGCGGCGAAGGTACCGTCCTCGCCGACCGTCGCCGTCTCCGAGAGCAGGAACGGGTTGTCGCCCGTCGCCTTCACCGTGACGTCGACCTCGACACCGGGCGCGAGGTTCGTCTCGCCGGTGATGGAGGCGTCGTCCTCAGCGTTGACGACGACCGTGTCCTCGTCGTCGACTTCCTGGGTGTCGACGTCGAGCGTCCCCTCCTCGATGGAGAAGTCCGTGCTGATGGACATGTCCTCGTCCGTGAGGGCACCGTCGCCATCGAGCATGAACGTCGCGTTGTACTCGTCGCCGGGCTCGGCGGTCGTGTCCGTCGGGTCGATGACGAAGTACATGCGGCCCTCGTCGTCCGTGACGATGTGGCCGTCGTTGGCGTCGATAGTCTTCGCGTTCTGGTTCGCGCCGGGGTTCGTCTGCTCGATGGTGATGTTCGCGTCACCGTTGAACAGCTTGTCCGTGTCGTACGAGCCGTGGATGCCCGTCGCATCCAGCTGGAAGACGAGGTAGTCCGACTTGTCGTCTTCGGCGTTGTACGTGATGCTGTCGTCGCTGAGCGAGGCGTCCTCGACTTCCTCGAAGTCAGCGCCGTCCAGGTTCGCGTCACCCGAGGCGGTCATGGCGTCGAAGGAGTCGACGGACGCGCTGCGCAGGACGAGCGTGCCGACGTCGGTCTCCTCGACACCGCTGTCGTCACCGAATCCGACCGAGAGGTCGTAGTCGGCTGCGTCGAGCACGTCGTCGCCGCCGCCGGACGTGTTGACCCAGTCGTCACCAGCGTTGAACGAGCGGTCGTAGGTGTTGAACTCGAGGGTGACCTGGCCGTCGTCATCCTCGTCTCGAACAGTGACCGTCTCTTCGTAGCTGACATCCTCCTCGTCACCGATGGTGAGGTTGGCGGAGTCAGCGTTGCCTTCGAAGTCCACGACGATTTCAGCGACGTCGCCGCGTTCCTGCACGACGACGGACTCGTTGAAGTTCGCGTCGTCGTCGGTCTCGGCGTCGGGTTCGTAGGTGGCCGTCGCGCTCGCGTCGGTGTCGTCGACCTCGATGGTCAGTTCGTCACCGTTCTCGAGCTCGGTCGTGTTGACGAGAATCTCGCCGGTTCGACCGTCGACGGAGTACTCGACCTCGTCATCGCTGACGTTGGTCGCGTCTGCGTCGTTCTTGAAGACGTCCTGAACGTCGGCGTCCGACGACGAGATGGTCACGTCGTAGTCGCTGCGCTTCGAGTCGAGAACGAGGTGAGTGTCACCGCCGTCGTTCTCCTCGAAGTCGGCGCTCAGGTCCTGCTCGAGGAGCGAGAACTCGATGGTGTCGCCGTTACCGCGCAGTTCGTACTGCCCGGTCTCGAAGTCATCGGTGTCGATGATGACGTCGCCTTCACTGTCTGCTTCGTACTCACCCTCGAAGTCACCGTCGCCGGTGAAGAGGGTGAAGCCGTCGCCGCTGGCACCGGAGCCAGCCGCGTAGACGGCGTCCTGACCGACGAAGACTACTCCGTCGCTCATGTTGTCGTTAGCCGCAGACGCTGCTCCAGCGAACGCGATGGACCCCACGAATACGGAGAGGACCATCAGGCTTGCCAGGAACAGGCTGCGAACCTTGTTGTGTGTACCTGTCATGGTTGTGTGTCTACCATCGATGGCAGTATCGCCACCCGACCGAGCGGCCCGGTATCATGACCGCGAGAGTGGTCGGAATGGAATACTGTCATCATGGGCAGGGGTACAGGCAGAACCAACACTCATTGTTATAAATGCTTTCTGGTGAGTCAAACGCGATGACAAGGCCTCACACTCCCGAAATCAAGACCTATAGCCTTTGTGTCGTTGCGGGGCGAACGACCGCCGAGCGGATGTCGGCCGTCTGACGTAGGACTGACGTTCCGCGCCGTAAGCCCGGATTTCCCCCGACCCAAGCGTGAGGACCGAACCGCTCGGTCGGGACTGGTCCCCCGGCCGCGGTGGCAGACCGCGTAGGGGGGAACCGGGGAGGGTGTGTCGAGTTTCGTACACCGTCTCGGAGCGTGTAAACGAGTGCTTACGCGGCTCCCGGGAGGTCCGAACGCGCCGACTCGCGGTCGGCGTGTGAGTCGGTGAGACGCTACTGCTTCGCGCGTGAAGCCGAGAGAAAGGGAGGTCGTCGGTCGATACGCGGGTCAGTCGCGCCGGAGTGCGATGAGGCCGCCGGCGAGGAGCGCGACGATGGCGGCGACGGCGCCGAAGCCGGGGCCGAACTCGTCGCTCCCGCCGCCGGAGCCGTCGACGGACAGTGTCGCGCCACTGGAGACGGGGTTGTCGTCGACGACGTAGGGCGTGTCCTGTTCGCCCTCGCTCGAGACGTAGTCGAACTCCTGGTTCTCGTTCGTGTCGAGGTGCGCCATCGCGGTGATGTCGCCGCCCTGCTCGAAGGGCCGTTCGAGGCTGATCTCGACGTCCTCGTGGACGCCGGGCCGGAGGTACTCGGAGACGCCCCGGACGCTCGAAATCTCCTCGCCGTTCTGGTACGTCTCGTCGTGGATGACGACGTAGCCGCCGGTCGAGAGGTTCACCTCGTCGACGGTTACGTTCTGTCCGTCGGAGGACTGGTCGCTGAAGTCGATGGAGGCGCGTCGTCCCTCCCTGACGAGGGCGGGGACGCTCGTCTCTTCGACGCCGGAGCCGCTGACGGTCGCGGTGAACTCGGACCCGGCCTCGACGCCGGTGAGGTCGAAGGTCGTCCCCCAGTTACGGTCCTCGTCGACGGTGACCGTCTCGTCGAGGTCGACGTCGTCGGCTGTCACCCGGAGTTCCGACCCCGGTGCGACGGTGGTCGAGCCACTGAGGCTCGCGCCGGGGTCGGCGTAGGTGATGGCGGTCTCCTGGCCGTTCTCCATCTCGGTGTTGAACTCGGCCGTCCGGGGGACGACGCGGAACGACGTCGACACGCCGGCGGTCCGGTCGACGATGCCACTGGCGCTCGACACGGCGAACCGGACGTTGTACTGGTTGTTCAACTGGAGGTCGTCCGTGTCGATGATGATGAACACGACGCTGCGGGTCGAACTCACCACCAGCTTGAAGTTGTCCTCCGTCAGGGGGAGCGTCTCGCCCGTGCGCGCCCGCGAGACTGTCAGGAGGGCCACGTCGTCGTTCCCCTGACGGGCGTTCAGGAAGTCGAGGAACGCCTTCTCGAGTGACTCACCCTCCCCCTGGTTGGCGATGATGGCGCCCGTGATGCCGGAGCCGCCGAGCCGGTGGACGACCAGGTCGCCCTGAGCGATGCTGCTGGTCGCGGACGAGCGGTTGTACACCTCGTCGCGCGTGTTGAAGTCGCTCAGGTTGTACTGACCCGAGGCGGTGAGCGTACCGAAGGAGGTGGGTCCACCGTAGGTCAGTTCGAAGTTCGCCGTGTCGGCGACATCACCCCCTTCGTCCGGTCTGACCGCCAGGTCGTACTGGCCGGTCGGGAGCGGTTCGGTGGTGTTCGCGTTCCCGCCGACGTACTCCACGGTGTCGGCGTTGTTGCCGACGCCGAAGCTCGGTCCGGGCCCCTGGGGCGTCGCGTAGGTGTTGAGCAGCACCGTCACCTGTCCGTCTAGGTTCCCGTCGCTGACGCGCAGCGTCGGGTTGTAGTTCGTCTCGTCGGAGTTGATGGTGACGTAGGCGGTGCTGACGCCGGGGAGTTCGACGTTTATCTCGGCGATGTCACCGCGCGACGCGTTGTAGTTGTTTGCCTCGAAACCGACGACGGTCGCGGTCTCGTTCTCTTCGCCTTGCTGCTGGAGGGTCGAACCCGTAGCGGAGCCGACCAGACTGACGGACCCGACGGTTACGGAGAGGACCATAAGCGTGGCCAGAAACAGGCTACGAATCCGGTTCGATGTGATTGCCATGGTTGTTGGATGTACCTCGGTGCAGCGTCACTACACCCCACAGAACCGAGAACATTTCGGTTTGTATGAATGTAGTATCGTGTATACTGTCACCGGCTTCGATTGCTATGGTGCCCGCCAGCGGTATAAGTAATAGTCATGTAACGTCTTGTTAGCGGATTGTCCCGACGTGCAGAACAGGTTCAGCGGTGGGTAACTTCGTGTCGGGGAACGGGGACGACAGGTTAGTGAGCTATTAACACCCGTCGGGCGGCGGGCGTCACTCGGCGGCGTCCGGCCAGGAGTCGAGGACCTCGACTTCGTGGCCGTCGTTCGTCCGGGTGAACGCGTAGACGTAGTCGCAGGACTCGGGGTCGCGGTAGTCCTCGGCGTGCCGGGCCGTGAGCGTCTCCCAGGCGTCCTCCAGGTCGTCGACCATGAGGGCGAAGTGGCCCCACGCGTCGCCGAAGTCGTAGGAGCGACCGTCGTAGTTGTAGGTGAGTTCGATGGACATCGCCTCCTCGGCTGCGCCTTCCGGCTTCACGAAGTAGAGCGCGAAGTCGTCCATCTCCTCGCGTCGGACGAGGTCGAAGCCGAGTGTCCGTACGTACCAGCCGATCGCGGCGTCGGCGTCCTCGACGCGGACCATCGTGTGGTCGATGCTCCAGCGCGCACCGTGGTCGCGCTGGACGATCTCTATCTCGTGACCGTCGGGGTCGGTGACGAAGGCGTAGCGGCCCCCACAGGAGTCTGGGTCGCGGTAGTCCTCGACGCCCGCGTCCATCAGTTCCTCGTAGGCGTCGTAGACGTCGTCGACGCGGACGGCGATGTGGCCCCACGCGTCACCCATCTCGTAGGTCCGGTCGTCGTGGTTGTAGGTGAGTTCGAGGACCGCCCCCTCCTCGTGTACGTCCTCGGGCCCGAGATAGACGTTCGTGAACGTGTCCATCTCCATGCGGGCTTTCTCCTCGTAGTCGAAGTGGGTCGTGTACCAGTCGAGCGACGCGTCGAGGTCCTCGACGCGCATCATCGTGTGGTCGACGGTTGCGTCCATGAGCGACCGGACCTACTCCGGGGAGTCACTAATCGTTTTGTACCCGCGGACCGCCGGCCAATAGAGCCACCACGCCGCGAGCAGCAACAGGAGCGTCCCGACGGGGAGGGCCGTGTACCCCAGTCGCTGAGCGAACCCGAGGACGAGCGGGAACTGGGTCACGGCCGCGAGCGCGAGGAGGCCGCCGGTCAGCCGGGGGTCCTCGCGCCAGACCGTTCCGACGGCGGCGCTCGCGAGCGCGCAGCAGTAGAGCACCGCGCCGACGACCCACGACTGGAGGAACGTCGGGACGCCGCCACCCGTGAACGTCAGGAAGTCGGGGAGCGTCGTCAGGTGGAGCGGCGCGGTGTTGACGAGACCGAACGGGAAGACGAGCGTCGCCTCGCCCGCGACGAGGACGACCGTCCACGGCACGACGCCGAGGGCGAGGAGGACGAGGAGCCGTCGCACGGGCGAGGCGGGCGCCGACGGGGAGGCGGTCATCGACGCACGATGAGCCTGAGGACGTCCTCGTCCGCCAGTTCGTGCTCGCGACCGACCTGCTGTTCGTCGTGTTTCGCGCTCGGGCCGGAGACGCGCGCGAACCGGAAGCGCGAGTCGAGGTCGCCGCCGAGTTTCGAGAGGGCGTCGTCGATGGTGTTCTCGCCCTCGCGGAGCACGAGCGGTTCCTCGTAGTCGACGCCGCGGCCCGGTTTGTCCATGTACACCCGGATGAGACCGAGCGACTCCCAGATGGACTCGCGCAGCGAGTCCAGCCCGCGTCCGTCCTCGGCGCTGATGAAGACCGCCTCCTCGGGGTCGATGTCCCGCTCTCTGAGGTCCTCGTGGACCGTCTCGAGGTAGTCGCGGTCGATGAGGTCCGCCTTGTTGACTGCGACGAGCGAGGGGAGGTAGACGCGGTTGGCCATCAGCGCGTCGACGAGGCGGTCGATAGTCAACTGCTCGCGGACCGTCGCGTCGGCGTTGATGTAGTCGTACTCGCGGAGGACGCCCTTGATGGTCTCCTCGTCGAGGCCGACGTCGCCGGGCGTCGTCACCTTGATGCCGCCCTTGTGTTTCTTCGAGACGCTGACGTTCGGGGGGCGACTGTCGAGGCGTATCTTGTTCGCGTACAGTTCCTCGCGCAGGCGGTCGTACTGCTCGATTTCGAACACGGAGAGGACGAACAGCACGAGGTCGGCGGTGCGGACGACCGACAGCACCTCCCGGCCGCCCCCGCGTCCGCCGGCCGCCCCCTCGATGAGCCCGGGGACGTCGAGTATCTGGATGTTTGCCCCGTTGTACTGGAGCATGCCGGGGTTGACGTCGAGGGTGGTGAACTCGTACTCGCCGACCTCGCTCTCGGCGTTGGTGAGCGCGTTGAGTAGCGTCGACTTGCCGACGCTCGGGAAGCCCACGAGCGCGACGGTCGCGTCGCCGGTCTTCTCGACGGCGTAGCCCTCCCCGCCACCGGCCGAGGAGCGGTTCTCCAGTTTCTCTTTCTTCTGCGCGAGTTTCGACTTCAGCCGGCCGATGTGCGCCTCTGTGGACTTGTTGTACGGAGTGGTGGCGATCTCCTCTTCGATTGCCGCTATCTCCTCCTCAAGTCCCATTACCCAACGCTCCGCTGTCGCACCCGAAAAGGCTTGTCTTGCGCTTCGGCAGTTATATACCGGTCCCACGAGTCGTTCGGGCGATGAGCGACGCCGAGCGGTTCCGCGACAGCACCCAGATCGTCCTGCCCGTCGGCGCGCTGGACGGTCTCCGGCGGACCATCGAGCGCGACTTCACCCTCACACTCCACGAGCAGGGTGACGCGCTGCGCATCATCGGCTCTCCCGTCGAGATCAAGGAGGCGAGCGACTGGCTCGCACGCAAGGGCGTGTTCGTCCCGTAATCGCACCCGCTCACGGTTCCCGTCGTTCGAAGCCTGTCCGTCCGTTTTTCCCCCGTGACCCGGCGGTCTCCCGACCCGACGGTCGAGGTGGCGTCGCCCCGTCCGGTGGAGTACGACGAATCGGTTGCTGTGGCTTCGTGTGCGCGAGTCAGAGGGAATCGGCAGCGACCCCACCACCCTCGTTCGACCGACGAGCAAGGGCGAGCGCGACGCCCGCTCACGGTGTGTGACGCCGGGACGCACGGGGCGGCGATAAGACAATTCTTAAACCGGCGTGGGCGGTCATAGCGAACATGGCCGGAACTATCGAAGTACTCGTCCCCGGCGGCCAGGCGAACCCTGGCCCGCCGCTCGGTCCCGAACTGGGGCCGACCCCCGTGGACGTGCAGGCGGTCGTCAGCGAGATAAACGAGCAGACGGCGGCGTTCGACGGCACGGAGGTGCCCGTCACCGTCAGCTACGACGACGACGGCTCGTTCGACATCGACGTCGGTGTGCCGCCGACGGCGGCGCTCGTCAAGGACGAACTCGGGTTCGAGACCGGCAGCGGCCGACCCCAGGCGGAGTTCGTCGCCGACATCTCCATCGAACAGCTGATGAAGATCGCGGAGCAGAAGCTCCCCGACCTGCTCGCCTACGACGTCAAGGGCGCCTCGAAGGAGGTCGCGGGCACCTGCGCCTCGCTCGGCGTCACCGTCGAGGGCGAGGACGCGCGCACGTTCAAACAGCGCGTCGAGGACGGCGAGTTCGACGAGCAGTTCGGCGAGCAGGCGGCGGCGTAAGCCGTCTGACGGGTTCTCTGCGGTCCGACGTTCTCACGACCGACGAGCGTCCCGCGAGGGTGAGGCGTCCCGCTACTTCGACGTGTTTAAGTCCGCGACGCCGGTGAGATGGAGACGAGGCAGGTTCACGCCTGTTTCACGCCGTAGTAGCCATATGGCGGACTACGGAGGTGAACAATGGCAGATCAGGCAATAGAAGACGCAGTCTCTCGCGCACTAGACGAGGCGCCGCCACGGAATTTCCGTGAGTCGGTCGACCTCGCCGTCAACCTGCGCGATCTGGATCTCAACGACCCGTCCAACCGTGTCGACGAAGGCATCGTCCTTCCGAGCGGGACCGGACAGGAGACTCGTATCGTCGTGTTCGCGGAGGGTGAGACAGCCATCCGAGCACAGGACGTCGCCGACGAAGTGTTCGACGGCGACGACCTCGAAGACCTGGGTGATGATACCGACGCCGCGAAGGACCTCGCTGGCGAGACGGACTTCTTCATCGCACAGGCGAACATGATGCAAGACATCGGCCGCTACCTCGGGACCGTCCTCGGTCCGCGAGGGAAGATGCCGACCCCGCTGCAGCCGGACGACGACATCGTCGAAGTCGTCAACCGGATGAAGAACACGGTGCAGCTTCGCAGCCGGGACCGGCGGACCTTCCACGCCCGCGTGGGCGCAGAAGACATGACGGCCGACGAAATCGCCGACAACATCGACGTCATCATCCGTCGGTTGGAGGCGGACCTGGAGAAGGGGCCGCTCAACATCGACTCCGTCTACGTGAAGACGACGATGGGCCCCTCGGTGGAGGTGGCCTAAATGTCCGCAGAGTCCGAGCGCAAGACCGAAGTCATCCCGCAGTGGAAGCGCGAGGAGGTCGACGCGCTCGTCGACACCCTCGAGTCCTACGAGAGCGTCGGCGTCGTCAACATCGCGGGCATCCCGAGCCGACAGCTCCAGGCGATGCGCCGCGACCTGTACGGCACCGCGGAACTCCGCGTCTCGCGGAACACGCTGATGGTCCGCGCGCTGGAGGAGGTCGACGACGGCCTCGAGACGCTCGTCGAGCACATCGAGGGGCAGGTCGGCGTCATCGGGACGAACGACAACCCCTTCGGCCTCTACCGGCAACTCGAGGCGTCGAAGACCCCCGCGCCCATCAACGCCGGGGAGGTCGCCCCGAACGACATCGTCATCCCCGAGGGTGACACCGGCATCGACCCCGGGCCGTTCGTCGGCGAACTCCAGCAGGTGGGCGCCAACGCCCGCATCCAGGACGGCTCCATCAAGGTCCTCGAGGACTCGACGGTCCTCGAGGCCGGCGGTGAGGTCGACCAGCAGCTCGCCAACGTGTTGAGCGAACTCGGCATCGAGCCGAAGGAGGTCGGCCTCGACCTGCGCGGCGTCTACTCCGAGGGCGTGTTCTTCGAACCCGAGGAACTCGCCATCGACGTCGACGAGTACCGCGCGGACATCGAGTCCGCCGTCGCCGCGGGCCGCAACCTGTCGGTCAACGCCGTCTACCCGACGGCGCGGACCGCGGACCTCCTGCTCGCGAAGGCGAGCACGGAAGCCCGCAGCCTCGGCGTGTACGCGGCCATCGAGAGCCCCGACATCGCCGACGACCTCGTCGCCAAGGCCGACGCGCAGATGCGCGCGCTCGCGGCCCGCATCGACGACGAGGAGGCGCTCCCCGAGGAACTGCGCGGTGCCGACCTCGCCGCGCCCGCCGACGAGGCGGCCGGGACCGAGGAGGAGCCCGACGACACCGAGGAATCGACTGACGACCAGGACGCCGAGGCCGACGACACCGACGACGACGACGGAGACGACGGTGGCGACGCGCTCGGCGCGATGTTCGGATAACGAGACCCTAGACCAATGGAGTACATCTACGCAGCACTCATCCTGAACGAAACGGACGAAGAGATCAACGAAGACAACCTCACCGAGGTCCTCGAAGCCGCCGGCGCGGACGTCGAGGAGTCCCGCGTGAAGGCGCTCGTCGCCGCGCTCGAGGACGTCGACATCGAGGAGGCCGTCGAGCAGGCGGCCGCCGTGCCCGCCGCGGGCGGTGCCGCCGCGGGCGGCGCGGCCGACGCCGAGAGCGAGGAAGTCGAGGAAGAAGCCGAGGCCGAGGAGGCCGAGGCGGACGCCGACGACGGCGACGACGACGAGGACGACGAGGCCAGCGGCGAGGGCCTCGGCGCCCTCTTCGGCTGACCCGGTCCACGCCGACTCGCTCGGCTTCACACCGACCTTCTCACGTTTATCACGCCGACGAGCGGCTGCCACGGCGACGGACCACGAGGCGTCCGGGTCCGAGCCTTTAGGTACGATGCCGGGACCACTCCGGCGCGATGGTCCCCGACGCCGGTCACCTGCTCGTCGCGCCGCGAGCGGCGGGACTGACGCTCGCGTTCGTCCTCGGCGGCGTCGCCCTCGGGACGGCGAGCGGCCTCCTCCCCGGCCTCCACGCGAACAACATGGCGCTCGTGCTCGCGGTGCTCGCGCCGACGCTCCCCGGCCCGCCCGTCCTCGTCGGCTGCGCGATGCTCGCGGCCGGCGTCGTCCACACCTTCCTCGACGTGGTGCCCGCGCTGGCGCTCGGCGTCCCCGACCCCGCGATGGCCGCGAGCGCGCTCCCCGGTCACCGGCTCGTCCTCGAGGGGCGCGGCGGCGAGGCGCTCCGCCTCTCGGCGTTCGGGAGCGCCGCCGCCGTCGTCGTGGCCGTCCCGCTCGCCGTCCCGATGACGTGGCTCATGACGGCGCTCTACCCGACGATTCGCGCGCACCTCTCGCTGGTCCTCGGCGGGGCGGCGCTCCTGCTCGTGCTCACGGAACGGAGCCATCGACGGCGGGTCGGCGGGGCGCTCGCCGCCGCGACGAGCGCCGCCCTCGGCTGGGTCGCCCTCGACTACCCCGTCGCGGGACCGTTCGGCGCGGGCGACGTCCTCCTGCCGCTGTTCGCGGGGCTGTTCGGCGCGCCCGTCCTCATCGACGCCGTCGGCGGGGCGGGCGTCCCACCCCAGGCCGACCCGACGGTGACGCTCTCGCGGCGCGCCGTCGGGGGACTGGGAACCGTCGGCACCGTCGCCGGCGCGGTTGTCGGCTACGTGCCGGGCGTGTCGAGCGCCATCGCGGCCACGCTCGCGCTCCTCGCGGTCCCCGGTCGCTACGGCGGCCGGGGGTTCATCGTCGCCACCAGCGGCGTGAACACGGCCAATACCGTATTCGCACTGTTCGCGCTCGTGGCGCTCGGGCAGCCCCGGACGGGCGTGCTCGTGGCGATGGACCGGGCGGGCGTCCCGCTCGACCTGCCGCGACTGCTCGTCGCCGTCGTCGTCGCGGCGGCGGCGGGGTTCGCGCTGGTCGTCACCCTCGGCGACCGGTACCTGGAACTCGTCGGGCGCGTCGACAGCACCCGCCTCTCGGTGTCGGTCCTCGCGATGCTGGTCGCCCTCTCGTTCGCGTTCGCGGGCGGCGCGGGCGTCGTCCTGTTCGCGGTGAGCGCGCTCGTCGGTCTGCTTCCGGTCCGTCTCGGCGCACGACGCGCCCACCTGATGGGCGTGCTGATGGGGCCGCTCGCGCTCGGGTGAGCACGGGTGCGGTACGGATACGACCCCAGCAACGGATGCGGACGGAGGCGCGGACGAGGGCGGGGACGCTCAGAGGTACGCCTGCTCGCGGAAGTACGCGAACATGACGAGCGCGACGAGCGCCATCCCGAGCATTGCGGCGGGATAGCCGTAGGTCCAGCCGAGTTCGGGCATGTTGTAGCGGCTGTCGGCGAAGTTCATCCCGTAGACGCCGGCGATGAACGTCAGCGGGAGGAAGACGGTGGCGACGACGGTGAGGCGCTTCATCACCTCGTTGGTCGACTGTGAGAGCGTGTTGAGGTAGATGTCGCGCGCGCCGCTCGTCAGATCGCGGTACGTCTCCGTGAGGTCGACGATGTGGACGAGGTGGTCGGAGACGTCGCGGAAGTACTTCTCCATCTCCGGGCGCACGTGAGCGGTGTCGCCGCGGGCGAGCGACCCGACGGCCTCGCGCGTCGGCCACGTCACCTTCCGGAAGGCGAGGAGGTCGCGGCGGACCGCGTTGATGCGCTCCAGGGTCTCGATGTCGGTCGAGACGAGGACGGCCTCCTCGATGTGTTCTATCTGCGTCTCGATGCGGTCGAGCAGGTCGAAGTAGCGGTCCACGACGGCGTCGACGACCCGGTAGGCGGTGTAGTCGGCCCCGCGCTGGAGGAGACGCTCGTCCCACAGCGTCACGGCCGACCAGACGCGCCCGACCGCCTCGATGGGCGACAGCGAGAGCGTACACACCCAGTCCGGCCCGATGAAGACGCCGAGGGGTTCGTCGCGCACCTCCTCGTCGAACGGCCGGTCCCCCCGCGTGAGTTCGGCCTCCTTCACGAGGAGGAACGTGTACTCGGTGAAATCCTCGGCCTTCGGCCGGACGTTGTTGAGTACGTCCTCGACCGCCAGCGGGTGGATGCCGAAGACGTCGGCGACCAGACGCAGTTCCGTCTCGGTGGCGTCGGTCGCGTCGACCCAGGTGGTGCCGTCCTCGGCTTTCATCGCCGAGAGGTCGGCCGACCCCTCGACGGTTCGAGGTTCGACCGCGCCCGAGTCGTAGGCGAGCGCGCTTATCACGGCGCGTCGCCCCCGTCACGGTCCTCGCGCGCCGGGGACGTGGGGGTCCCCGTGTTCGCCCGGTCCGCACGTCCCCGGCGGCCGGGCGGCCCGTCGCCCATGACCACGAGGGAGACGCCGACCATCACCCCCGGAATCGTCAACCAACGGCCGGGGTAGGCGGCGACGGCGCCGATACCGTAGCCGCAGAGCGCGAGCGCCGTCAGCGCCACGCCGGCGGTGCGACTGGGGTGCATGCACTCGCTCGACCCGCCAGCGAAAAAAGCGTATGCGTCGAGAGGACTACGGCAACCGGAACGTCGGCCCCTCGTCGGTGTCCTCCACCTCGACGCCGAGGGCCTCCAGCGACTCGCGGATGTCGTCGGCGCGGTCGTAGTTGCCCGCCTCGCGCTCGCGCTCGCGCACGCCGAGCAACAGGTCGACCACCTCGCCGGCGACGGTGACCGTCCCCTCGTCCCCTCCCTCGCCGAAGGTGAGGCCGAGGACGTCCCCGCCGAGCGTCTCGAACGCCTCGACCGCCTCCCGGAGCCCCCGGTAGTCGTAGGTCCCGTGTCCGTCGAGGTGGCGGTTGACCGCGCGGGCGACGTCGAGGAGGGCGGCGAGTCCCTCGCGGGTGTTGAAGTCCTCGTCCATCGCGGCCGCGAAGTCCGTCGTCGCCTCCTCGACCCCTGTTCGAAGCGCGTCGTCGGTCACCGTCGCGTAGGCGTCCGGTCCGTCGAGGGCTGCCACCGCGCGCTCGTGGGCGCGGTCGAGACGCTCCCAGCGCTCCTCCGCCTCGGCGATGGTCGCCTCCGAGTAGGTCTGGCGGCTGTCGTAGGCCGTCGAGAGCAGGAAGGTGCGTACGACGTCGCCGCCCAGTCGCTCGACGGCGTCCGCGACCGTCCAGAAGTTCCCGAGGCTCGAACTCATCTTCTCGCCCTCCATCTCCAGCAGGCGGACGTGGAGCCAGTAGCGCACGAATTCCTCGCCCGTCGCCGCCTCGCTCTGGGCGATCTCGTTCTCGTGGTGGGGGAAGACGAGGTCCTGACCGCCCATGTGGATGTCGAGCGTCTCGCCCAGGTGCGCCATCGACATCGCCGAGCACTCGATGTGCCAGCCGGGACGCCCCTCGCCCCACGGCGAGTCCCACGTCTGTGCGCCCTCGCACGCGACCTCGGGCGAGGCGGCCCCCGCCCCCTCGTGGCGGTGGTCGGCGACCGTCACGGGGTCGACCCCGCCGGCCTTCCAGAGCGCGAAGTCGGTCGGGTTGCGCTTCTCGGCGCGTTCGTTCTCGGGCGCCTGCGCTTCGAGGTCCTCCGTGGACTGGTTCGAGAGCTTCCCGTAGTCGGGGAACGTCGAGGTGTCGAAGTAGACCGAGCCGTCGGCCTCGTAGGCGTGGTCCGACTCGACGAGCGTCTCCACGAGGTCGAGTATCTCGGGGACGTGTTCGGAGACGCGGGGGTAGACCTCCGCCCGCTTGAGGTTGAGCGCGCGCATGTCCGCGATGGTCCGGCCGACGGCGTCGTGGGCGACGCTCGCCTCGTCGTCGCCGAGTTCGCCGATCCGTGCGACGATCTTCTCGTTCACGTCGGTGAAGTTCTCGACGTGCCTGACGTCGTAGCCCGAGTGGTCGAGCCAGCGGTGGACGACGTCGGCGTGAGTCCACAGGCGGGCGTGGCCGAGGTGCGCCGGGTCAGAGACCGTGAGACCGCAGACGTAGAGGAGGACCTCGCCGTCGCGCGCCTCGAAGGGCTCGCGCTCGCCCGTGAGCGTGTTGGTCACGCGTAGGGTCATTACCCGGTGTTCTTCGGAGGAGCGTTTCAATCCGTCGGAACCGTGAGCGACGACGGCACGCGGTCGAAATCACCTTCCCACGCCCCGTCGTCGTCCCGGCGTGAACGACCCGGACGCCGGCGCGCGGAAGTCGACGGGGGACCAGCGAGCGGCGGCGCGGGCGGCGTTCGAGGCACGCTTCGGGGGGGCACGCAGAGTCACGTCACCGCCGCCCCCGGCCGGGTGAACCTCCTCGGGGGACGAGACGGGCATCGAGGCGGACGTGTCCGCCTGCGCGCCCGCCGACGGCGTCTCGGTGACCGAGTTCTAGACGGAGCGTCCGACGGCGGCCTCGACGACGCGAACCGCGGTCGGGCCGTCGCGCCGCGAGACGAGCACCAGGAGCGCGTCGTCCGCGGCGGCCGCTACCTGGCACGCGACGTCCGCCGTGCGCAGGCGCCCGAGGACCTCCTCCAGAAGTCGCGCGTCCACGTCGCCCGTCGCGAGGACGCCGGTCGAGGAACCGCCCGGTCCGTAGGCCGTCCCAGCGAGGTGAAAGAGCGCCTCGCTCTCCCCATCGGCGGGGCCGAGTCCGCTCCGCATCGAGACGCTCGCCGACCCGTCGAACGGAGTGGGGGCTGTCAGTTCGTCGGCGTAGCGACGGAGCGCGGCGGTGACGGCGTCGTCCTCGCCGACGTCGAGCGTCCGGGCGGCGGCGGCGTAGTTCACGACCCCCGCGCGGAGGGCGTCGTAGAGGAAGGGGCGGGCGCGGACGGCGGCGCGGGTCTCTTCGGCCAGCGACATCGTGAGAGGGTGCGTGCGAGGACGGCAAAAGCGGTTCGGAGCGGTTCGGAGCGGGGAGCGACCGGGAGCGAAACCACCGGAAGCGAAGGTCTTAACCGCGAAAAACCCTCAGTTCCGGCCATGTCGCAGGCGCTCGTCATCGTCGCCCACGGCTCGCACCTGAACCCCGATTCGAGCACGCCGACGTTCGACCACGCGGACACGATCCGCGCCGCCGGCGCGTTCGACGAGGTCCGCGAGGCCTTCTGGAAGGAGGAACCGTCGTTCCGGGAGGTACTCCGGACGGTCGAGTCGGAGGAGGTGTTCGTCGTCCCGCTGTTCATCAGCGAGGGCTACTTCACCGAGCAGGTCATCCCCCGGGAACTCCGCCTCGACGGCTGGGACGTCGCCGAGTGGGACTCCGACGGGACGGACGCGAGTCACGTCACCCTCACCGCGGCGGACGTCGAGAAGACCGTCCACTACTGCGGGCCGGTCGGCACCCACGACGCGATGAGCGACGTCATCGTCCAGCGCGCCCAGTCGGTGACCGGCGACCCCGACGTGGGGGAGGGCTTCGGCCTCGCCGTCGTCGGTCACGGCACCGAGCGCAACGAGAACAGCGCGAAGGCCATCCACTATCACGCAGAGCGCATCCGGGAGTCGGGGCGCTTCGCGGAGGTGGAGGCGCTGTTCATGGACGAGGACCCCGAGGTGGACGACGTCGCCGAGTTCTTCGAGAGCGACGACGTGGTCGTCGTCCCGCTGTTCGTCGCCGACGGCTTCCACACCCAGGAGGACATCCCCGAGGACATGGGCCTCACCGACGACTACCGCACCGGCTACGACGTGCCGGCGACGGTCGACGGGACGGACATCTGGTACGCCGGCGCCGTCGGCACCGAGGCGCTGATGGCCGACGTCATCCTCGAACGCGCCGCCGACGCCGGCGCCGACGTGCGCGACGCCATCTCGCGGGTCCGCGCCGAGACGGGCGGCGCGGTGGGCGACTGAGTTCGAGTCTCAGGACGGTCCGAACGACCCGCCTTTATCGCCCTCGCGCCCGTCGGTTCACGCATGGACGCTTCCCTGTTCGGTCGATTCCGCACGGCGACCGACTACGTCCGCGACTGGTCGACGTGGCGTGACCTCCCCGAGACGCGACGCGCGTTCCTGCGCTGGGTCGAGGGGGCCGACGACCTGGACATCGAGGAGCGCTACGCGGCGCTGCGCGGCGACGGGATTCGACGGCGGTGGGGGCAGTTGCTCCTCACCGTCAGTCTGGAGCGGGGACACCGCTCCTACGACCTCCGCCACGAGGACGACGCGGACCGCTCGACCGACGAGTTGACCACCCACGACGACCCGCTCGACGCCCGCCACCTCGCCACCGAGGACGACGACGGGCGCTACCGGCCGCTGAAGACCGCCCCCACCCTCCGGACGGGGTGGGTGTTCCCCGACCTCTCGGGCGAGGAGGTCGTCGAGGCCATCGACTACTTCTACCCGGCGACGGTCGCCAACTGGCACCGCGAGCGCGAGGGAGCCCTCGACGTCACCCACTGGCGCGAGACCGCGGAGCGCCAGACCGGCATCTACGACGTCGTCGACGAACTCTCCGGCGAGCAGGTGGAGTGGCTCGCGCAGTCCTGTTGCGTCGATTCGCAGTGTCTCAAACGGCGGATGTGGGACGAGGAGGAGGGAGCGGAACTCGACGTTCCGCGCGGCGAGGGGGCGTTCCCCTGCCGCGAGCCGTGTTCGCTGGTCGTCGCCGCCGCGCGCAAGTGGACGACGCTGGAGCGAGAGGAGGCCCGCGAGTACACCTTCACGCTCACGCCGAGCGAGAAGGAGCAGGTCGAGGACCTCGTCGATGCGGTCGCGGACGGCCGGGTCGGGGAGATACGCGAGGCCGACGTCTACGAGGGGGCGAACCGCTACCGGGCGCGCTACCTCCGGGCGAAACGCTTCGACGACGAGGGGAACCTCTCGGGCGTGCCGACCGACGACGAGGAAGCGGACTGACGACGGGGCGACTCAGGGACGAGCGTAGACGACGTAGCCGGCCCCCGCGAGGGCGGCGACGACGGCCAGAACGGCGAGGACGACCGCGACCGCACCGTCGGTGGTCACCGTCGCCGCCGCGAGGGCGACCGCGACGCCGCCGAGGGCGACGGCGGGGACGGTGGTCGTGTCCCCGCCCGACGCGCCGCGCGTGACGGCGGCGAGCGACTCGGTGGGGCGCTCGTTCCCGTCGGCCGGTTCCGACAGCGACTCGTCGACCTCGACGGGGGGTTTCTCGCTCACGGTCGGTTCCACCTCGACGCTGACGTCGGCGGTGGTCGCGCCGTAGGCGACGGCGACGGTGAGTCGACCGCGGGTCGCCGCGTCGGGCGCCACCTCGACCGTCGCGCGTTCGGTGTCGCCCTCGGTGACGTAGTGGTGACTCGCGTCGACGGTGGCGACGCCGGCGAGGGCGTCGTCGAGGCTGAGGTGGACGCGCGTCGCCGACCCGTGGTTCCGCAGGAGCACCTCGAAGCTCCCGGCGGCGGTGAACGCCTCCGGAACGCGCACCGAGTGCATGCCCTCCTCGTTCAGGTCGACGACGAGTGTCTCGCTCACTGTCGAGGGGTCGTTAGGGGGGGTCAAAAAACTTCAGGCTGGCGCCTCGCCGCGCATATCCGGCGGGAGGAGGTTCGGGATACCCTCCTCGATGGGGTACTCCTCGCCGCACTGCGTACAGACCAGCCGACCGTCGAGGACCTCCTCGTCGTCGCGCCGGACGACCTCCAGTTCGAGGTCCTGCTTGTCCAGCGGACAGCAGAGGATGTCCATCAGTGATTCCTTCATACCTCCGTTGTGGGTGGTGGGTGGCAAAAACGTGCCGGGTCCGCCCTCAGAACGGCGTCTCGAGGACGACCGTCTGTTCGCGCCCAGGACCGACGCCGACGGCGTAGAGGTCGGCGTCGAGTTCGTCGCTCACGTACTCGAGGTAGGTCCTCGCGTTCTCGGGGAGGGCGTCGTAGCCCTCGCTCGCGACGGCCGCCCAGTCGACCTCGGGCCAGCCGTCGAACTCGCGGTAGACCGCCTCACACCGCCCCCACTGCTCGGTCGTCGGTGGCATCGTCAGCAGTTCCTCGCCGTCGAGGTCGTAGGCGTGGCCCACCCGCACGGTGTCGAGGCCCGCGAGCACGTCGACGTGGTTCACGGCGAGTCCGGTGAAACCGTTGGCGCGGGCGGCGTGGCGGAGCATCGGCACGTCCAGCCAGCCGACGCGCCGCGGGCGGCCGGTGACGGTGCCGTACTCGCCGCCCTCGTCGCGGATGTAGGTCGCCAGTTCCTCGGCCTCCCCGCTCGTGTCGCCGCCCCCCTCGGGGGTCTGGCCCTCGACGGCCCCGAGTTCGGTCGGGAGGGGCCCGGTGCCGACGCGCGAGAGGTAGGCCTTCACGACGCCGACGACCTCGCCCCGCCCGATGACGGTCGGCCCGACGCCGGTACCGACGGCGGCCGCGCCGGCGGTCGGGTTCGACGAGGTGACGTACGGGTAGATGCCGTGGTCGATGTCGATGGCGGTGCCCTGCGCCCCCTCGAACATCACCCGCTCGCCGTCGCCCATGCGCTCGGCGAGGAACTCCCCGCAGTTGACGGCCATCCCCGACAGCCGCTCGCCGTACGCCCGGTAGGTCTCGAAGAGGGCGTCGACGTCGAACGCCTCGCCGGCGTCCAGTCCGTAGACCTCCTCGGCGAGCGCGCGCTTCTGCGGGACGACGTACGCCAGGCGCTCGCGCAGCACCTCGGGGTCGAGCAGGTCGCCGACGCGGATGCCCCGGCGACCCGCCTTGTCCTCGTAGGTGGGGCCGATGCCGCGACCGGTCGTGCCCGCCGCGAGGTCCTCCTTCGCCTCCTCCTCGACGCCGTCGAGGACGCGGTGGTACGGCATGATGACGTGCGCGCGCTCGGCGACGCGCACGTCGGGGTCGAGGCCGCGCTCGTGGAGCGTGTCCAGTTCCGCGAACAGCGTCTCCGGGTTGACGACGCAGCCGTTGCCGAGGACGCCCACCTTCCCCCTGACCGCGCCGCTGGGGACGAGCGAGAGCTTGTACTCCTCGCCGTCGTGGACGACCGTGTGACCGGCGTTGTCCCCGCCCTGGTACCGGGCGACGACGTCGGCGTCCTCGCCGTAGAGGTCGACGACACCTCCCTTCCCTTCGTCGCCGAGTTGCGACCCGACGATAGTGACAGTCATCGAGCGAAGGTTTCAGAGGACGTGCTAAACCGGTTACGGTCCGGGCGATACCCCCTCGCGCCCCAGTTCACCCGGTCGCGAGCGCGCGCTTCGCACGCCAGCGGGCCACAACGCCTATAACCGTTGACGAGGTAGACGTTAGCAATCCCGTTTTTTCTCGCAAGGGACAGCAACCTTTAAAGGCTGTTAACACAAGTTAACAAGTGCCATGATAGACAGACTGGAGAAAGAAGTCGACATGCTGGAACGCCATCTGCAGGTCCTCAAGATGGTGATAGACAACGAACCCATCGGTATCGTGAAGATGTCCAACGAGACGGGCTACCCGCACCACAAGGTGCGCTACTCCCTTCGCGTCCTCGAGGAGGAGGACCTCATCGAGCCGTCGAGTCAGGGGGCCATCACGACCGACAGCACCGCGGACTTCGTCTCTGAACTCGACGACAAGGTCGACGACATCGTCGACAAACTCGACGGGATGAAGATAGACGAGATGGCCGAGATCGAGAGCTAGCTAGCTCACAGTTCTGGAACCGTCAGGTGGAAGCGCCGCTCTCGCGCCTCCACGAGGCAGAGGTGGAACCCGCGTTTTCTCGAGAGGCGAACGAAACTCGCCCGCCTTCCACCGCCGAACAGCCCGCCGCTCGCGGTCGCCTCGCTCGCGAGTTCGAGCGCCCGCGGGTCGAAGAAACTCGACGCGACGACGAACGCCCCGACGAGCGTGTCGTAGGCCTCCGCGACGCGCTCGGCACCCGCGAGCAGGTCGTCCACCGCCACCTCGCCGGCCGGGTCGCGCGCGTCGTGGAAGTCGACGACGAGCAGCGGGTTGCCGAGGCGGTCGCGACAGACCACGTCGAACGTCGGGGAGGCCTCCTCCAGGTCGACGGTCCCGTCGAGTTCCGCGCGGTCGATGTCGGGAATCGCGTCGTAGAGCCCCTCCAGCGCGTCGACGTGGCCCGTGTCGATGAGTTCGAACGGCAGGTCGAGGACGACCCACTGGACGAACTCGTAGGCGAGCGTCCCCTCGAGGAACTCCGCGAAGGGCCGCCCCTCGACGCGCGTCGTCTCGGCGTCGAAGCGCGTGTGGTGTTCCAGGTCGAGGTTCGCCCGGAGGCCGTCCTGGTCGTCGTAGCCGTCCCGGACGTCGTCGAGCGTCATCGCCCCCCGGGAGTGATAGCGCACGAAGAGGTTCGTCCCGGCCAGCGCCTCCTCGGGCGTGCGGTCGACGGTCGACGCGGCCGCGTCGGCGTCGGCCGTCACCTCGGCGAGACGCGCCTCGAGTCGGTCGATTTCGGCTTCGAGGCGGTCGACCTCCTCGCGGAGCGTCGCCACCTCCTCGCGCAACGCCTCGTTCTCCTCGCGCAGGTCGGCCCGCGCGTCGAGCAGGTCGTCGACGCGCCCGGCGAGTCGCTGGCGCTCGGTCTCCCGCTCGTCCAGCGCCGACCGGAGCGCCTCCGGGTCGTCGGGGACCTCGCCCGACACGCGGTCCTCGCCGCCGTCGACGGCGGGGCGCTCGCGGGACCCCGGTCCGGTGTCTCCCGGGGCGCGTCCCTCGCCGTGTCGTCGGACCGCCGACGCGAGGTCGTCCGGCACCTCGGTGGGGGTCGGGTCCTCCCCGGTGCCCTCGTCGGACCCGCGGGCCGTCGCGGTGGTGCGGTCGTCCGCGTCGAGAGCGTCGGGACGGTCCGTCCCCTCCGGGGCGTCGGACCCGACGGCGGTCGGTCCCGCGGGGGGGTCGTCCGCCCGCTCCGCGCCGGGGAGCGTCCGGCCGCGCGAACGCGAGTCGGCGCGCTCCTCGCGCTCGGGTCGGTCCGGGACGGCGGCGGTGAGGGGTTCCGCGTCGCCCCCGTCCCTGCCGGCGTCGGCCCCGACGTCCGTCCCCGCGTCGGACGCCTCGGGGAGGTCGAGAACGGGGACCGACGCGGCGACGACGGTGTAGACGCCGACCTCCTCGGAGGCGCGCTCGAACGCCTCCTCGCCGACGAGCGGCCGCTCGCTCTGGCCGACGAAGGCGACGCTCATGGCGTCGCCGCCGTAGTAGAGCCGGTAGTAATCGCCGCTGAGGACGTTCTCCGAGAGTTCGACGTAGCCGGTGAACCCCCCCTCGCGGAGGGTCTCGTCCACCTCGTCGAGGGGCGTGTCGGCGGTGTAGTAGCGTCCGCGGCGGTCACCGTCGCGTTCGAGCATCGTGAACAGGAGCGGGAAGGCGGGGTCGGGCGCGGCGTAGGCCGTCCCCTCGCTCGCGGCGACGTCCTCGACGGTGCCGCCGTAGACGCCGACCGCCCGGCCGTTGAGCAGGAACAGCCACGTGCCGCCGGCCTCGACGGCGCCCGTGAACGACGCCGCGGCGAGGTCGGGGAGGTCGGCACCCGACACCGGGCGGGACTCCCACTCGCGTATCTGGTCGACGGTCCGTTGGTGCATGTTCCCGCGATTAGTCCGGACGGTGATATACTTTGATTCTCCCTCGGGGTGACAGGTCGTCGCCTACAGTTTCGACTCGGCGTCGTCGGCGAGTTCCTGCATCCGCTTGCTGATGCGCCCGGCGTCGGAGAACTCGTCGTCGCTCATCGCGCTCGCGAGGGCGTTCCCGAGCACGAAGACGGCGTGTTTGTGTTCGCTCTTGGACTTGTGGACGTCGCCGGGCTCGACGTCGAGCTGGTAGTAGGCGTCGAACAGCGAGCTGTCGACGTCGTCCTGACCGTTGAAGTACTCCAGGATGATGACCATCTGCTCGTGGAGTTCGAGGAGTTCGTCCTTGTGCATGGGTACGCTATGCTCCGAGGCCGGTTTAAACGTACCGCGCAGAACGATACCCATCCCCGTGGATGTGGCGGGAGGACGAGACCGGGTGACACCGGTCACTCGGCGGGACGCGTTCGACCGGTGCCGACGTCCGCTCCCGAGGTCAGAAGACGTACTCGTCTTCGTGGCCCATCATGCCGTCGTCCTCGAAGGCCCCCGGTTCGTCGTCGTCCATGGGGCCGCTCGTCTTGTACGCGCGCAGCCCCGCCGCAAGCAGGTCTTCGACGGCCTCGTCGCGGTTGACGAACTCTCCCTGCTCGATCATCTGTGTGATTTGCATCTCGAGGTGCTCCGGAATCGTGATCTCCACCTTGGGCATTGACACCCGAGGCTTTGACAGTCGGGTATTTAATTCCTGCGGGGAATCTTGGTGGTACGGCAAAGCCGACACCCAGTAGAGCGAAATAATCTTTCGAGTTGTGTCCGCTTGTTTTATAATCGAGTAATCACTTCCGCGCTCGTACGCCGAGGGCCCCGTCCGAAGTCGACGCACCTACCTCCCCCGCGCGGCTAGCCGGTGTATGAGCGTACGCGACGTGACGCACCTCCACGAGGAGTTCGACGGCGAGCGCCTCCCGCCGGGCCAGCGCGAGACCGAGCGGTTCCCGGTGCTCTCGAAGAGCGGGACGCCTTCGTGGTCGCCCGACACCTGGGAGTTCGAGGTGTGGGGCGCCGTCGACGAACCCCGTTCGTTCTCGCTCGAGGCGTTCACCGACCTCCCCCACGAGACCCAGCGACAGGACTTCCACTGCGTGACCGGCTGGAGCCGGTTCGACAACGAGTTCACGGGCGTCACCTTCCCCACCCTCGCCGACCTCGCGGGCGTCGACCCCGAGGCGACCCACGTCATGTTCCACGGCTTCGACGACTACACGACCGACCTCCCCCTCGACGCGTGCATGCGCGAGGAGGTGCTGTTCGCGTGGGAACTCGACGGCGAGCCCCTGCCGGACGACCACGGTGGGCCGGTGCGCGTGGTCACCCCACACAAGTACGCCTACAAGGGGGCGAAGTGGGTCGACGGCGTCGAGTTCCTCACCGACCACGAACGGGGCTACTGGGAGAAGCGCGGCTACTCCGACAGCGCGAACCCCTGGAACGAGGAACGGTACAGTTAGAAGGATAGCCTCAAGGGTCCGGAACCCCGACTTCTAGGTAATGGAATCGGCGCGCAGCGGAGGCGTGGCGGCGGACGCGCGCGAGCGGGGCGTGCTCGTCAGTCGGTCCTGCGAGGTACCGGACGTCTCCTTTCGAGCCTTTCTCACCGAACGGGCGGTCCCACGAATCCACTGGTCGGCGCCGGACGGTCTCGAGGTGGCCGGCGGCGGCGCCGCCGTCCGACTGCGGGCGAGCGGGCCCGACCGCTTCGAGACGCTGCGCACCGGCGCGCGCGCGGTGTTCGCCGACGTGGACCACGACGGGCCGCGCGCGACCCGCCCGCGGATGCTCGGGGGCCTCGCGTTCACCGACGACCACGACGCGACGGGGCCGTGGACGGGGTTTCCCGCCGCCGGCTTCTCGCTCCCCGCCGCGCAACTCACCCGGACGAGCGAGTCGACGTACCTCACCGTCTCGCGGTTCGGCCCCGACGTCGACCCCGAACGCGTGGAGGCCGAACTGGAGCGCGTCCGCGAGGACGTCGCGACCCTCCCGGCGATGGTCCCGAGCGGCGACCCACCCGGGGTTCGCGCGACGCGCCACCGGACGGACGCCGCGGAGTGGCAGGCGGGCGTCAGCGAGGCGGCCGCGCGCATCCGCGAGGGCGCCCTCCGGAAGGTGGTGCTCGCGCTGGCGCTCGACGTGGACCTCGCCGGCGAGGTGGACGTCCCGAGCGTCCTCGAACGCCTCCGGCGGACCTACCCGCAGTGCTATCGCTTCCTCGTCCAGCCAGCCGAGACGGCCGGCTTCTTCGGCGCGCCGCCCGAGCGCCTCGTCCGGTTGACGGGGCGGCACGTCGAGACCGAGGCGCTCGCCGGGTCGGCCGCCCGGGGCGACACCCCCGAGGAGGACGCCGACCTCGCCGCCGCGCTGGTCGAGAGCGAGAAGATACAGCACGAACAGGGCCTCGTCGCGGAGACCATCCGCGACCTGCTCGCCCCGCTGGGCGAGGTGACCGTCGGCGACCAGGAGGTCCACCGCCTCGCGACCATCCAGCACCTCCGGACGCCCATCACCGCCGACCTCGCGGCCGACGAGCACGTCCTCTCCATCGTGGAGGCGCTCCACCCGACGCCGGCGGTGGGCGGCCTCCCGCCGGACGTCGCCGAGCGGACCATCCGCGAGACGGAGACGTTCGAGCGCGGCTGGTACGCCGGACCGGTCGGCTGGTTCGACGCCGACGGCGACGGGGAGTTCGCCGTCGGCATCCGCTCGGGCGTCGCCGGCGACCGGCGCGCGACCCTGTTCGCCGGCAACGGCATCGTCGGCGACAGCGACCCCGAGGACGAGTGGGACGAGGTCCGCCTGAAGTACCGCCCCATACTCGACGAGCTCGAGCGTACCGGAGAATGAGGACGGCGAACCGAAACACCCTGTGGGGGGCGGTCCTCGTCGACGAGCTGGCGAACGCCGGCGTCGACGCGGTCTGTCTCGCCCCCGGCAGCCGGTGTACCCCCCTGACGGTCGCGTTCGCCGACCACCCCGACGTCGAGACGTTCTCGCACCTCGACGAGCGCTCGGCGGCGTTCTTCGCGCTCGGGCGAGCGAAACGGACGGGTCGGCCGACGCCGCTGGTCTGCACCTCGGGGACGGCGGCCGCCAACTTCCACCCCGCGGTCGTCGAGGCCCACCAGGCGCGCGTCCCCATGCTCGTGCTGACGGCGGACCGCCCGCGGGTCCTCCAGCACAGCGGCGCGAACCAGACCATCGACCAGGAGAAGCTCTACGGCGACGCCGTCCGCCACTATCGGACCCTCCCGGAGCCCGAGGCCGACGCCCGGAAGCTCCGCGCGCTCCGGACGGCCCTCGCGCGGGCCGTCGCCACCGCGGCCGGCGTCGAACCGGGACCCGTCCACCTCAACGTCCCCTTCGAGAAACCGCTGGAGCCGACGCCCGTCCCCGGGGACGTGCCGGAGGGGTTCGCCGACGCGCACCCGGAGGCGGTCGAGGGGCGTGACGGCCCGTTCGTCTCGGTGGCGGCGGGCGCGCCCGAGGTGGACGCGGCGACCCTCGAGGACCTCGCGGGGACGCTGGGGGCCGCCGACCGACCGCTCGTCGTCTGCGGCCCGGAGGCGGACCTCGCACCCGCGGCGCTCGCCCGACTGACCGGCACCCTCGCCGCGCCCGTCCTCGCCGACCCGCTCTCGGGTCTCCGGTTCGGCCCCCACGTCGATGGGAACGTCCTCGGGGGCTACGACGCCTACCTCGACGGGGTCGAGCCCCCGGACGTCGTCCTCCGGTTCGGCGCCGCGCCCACGTCGAAGGTCGTCGGGACCTACCTCTGGGACGCCGACGCCCGCCAGGTCGTCGTCGACCCCGCCGGCGGGTGGCGCGAGGCGACGTTCACCGCGACCGACCTCGTCGTCGCCGACCCCACGCGGCTGGTCGACGCGCTGGCCGACCGCCTCGACCCCGAGGACGGCCCCGAAAGAGGGTGGCGAGACCGCCTCGTCGCGCGAGAGGACGCGTACTGGGGGCTGGTCGAGGAAGACGAGACGTTCTTCGAGGGGGCGGTACTCGGAGACGTGACCGCGCTCGCGCCCGACCCGGCGACGCTGTTCGTCTCGAACAGCATGCCCGTCCGCGACCTCGACCGATTCGGTCGACCCCGGTCCGCGGCGCTCACCGCGCTCGGCAACCGGGGGGCCTCCGGCATCGACGGTATCACCAGCAGCGCCCTCGGCGCGGGGAGCGCCACCGACGACCCGCTGGTGCTCGTCACCGGCGACGTCGCGTACTACCACGACACGAACGGCCTGCTCGCGGTGGCGCGCTGCGGCGTCGACGCGACCATCGTCGTCGTGAACAACGACGGCGGCGGCATCTTCCACCGCCTCCCCATCGAGGACCACGACCCGCCGTTCACGGAGTTCTTCAGGACCCCCCACGGCCTCGACTTCGAACCGACCGCGGACCTCTACGGCCTGGAGTTCGTCCGGACGGCTACCCGCGAGGGGTTCCGGGAGGCGTACCGCGACTCGCTCCGACGGGAGGGGACGCAGGTCGTCGAGGTGCGCCTCGACGGCGAGGCGTCGCACCGTCACCGCGAGGCGTTCGAGCAGCGCGTGGCGGCCGCTCTCGGCGACGGGGCGCGAAAAAAGTAGGGCTCGACGGTTCCGCGACGCGGTCAGACCGACTCGACGGCGTCGAGGAGTTCGTCGTAGTCGGGTTCGACGGTCGGGTCGTCGCTCACCCACGCGTAGGTCACCTCGCCGTCCTCGTCGAGGACGAACACCGCCCGGTTCGCGACCCCGAACAGGCCGAGGTCCTCGATGTCGATGGTCAGATCGTAGGATTCGATGACGTCGCGACCCATGTCGCTCACGAGGTCGAACTCGAGGCCGTGTTCGTCGCGGAAGGCGTTGAGCGAGAACGCCGAGTCCGCGCTGACGCCGTAGAGCGTCGCGCCGGCGGACTCGAACTCGCCGAGGTGGTCCTGCAGCGCGACCATCTCGTTCGAGCACGGCGGCGTGAACGCCCCCGGGAAGAACGCGAGGACGGTCGGGCCGTCGCCGAGGTGCTCCGAGAGGTCGAACTCCTCGACGTCGCCGTTCGCGAGCGTCGCGGTGAACGTCGGTGCGCTGTCGCCTTCGGATACCATACGTGAGGGAAGGGTCGCCACCCGCATAAGGACGGAACAACAGGTGAAACTCACCGCCACTCGCCGGCCGTGAGCGTCCCGCGCGAGTGGAGAACCCGACCGACCCCACCACTTTTGTTCACCTGTCCGGACAGTTCTCGCATGGCACTGGACGCAGCGGCTTCGGCCACCGACCTCCGGACGGCGCTCGTCGCGGTCGGTCTCGTCTGCCTGTTCGCCCTCCTCGTCGCCATCGGGCCGGGCGACCCCGTCACGGTGCTCGCGGTCGCTGGGTTCGGGCTCTCCTGGATACTCCTGCTGTCCCTCGTCGTCCGCGTCGCACGAGCGACGGAGCGGACGGCGGCCGCCGTCGAACGGCTGGCGGACGACCGACGCGCCGAGGAGTGACCGGCAACCTTTTTCGACCGGCCGCGCGCACGAGGGGCATGGTTTCGGAACTCTTCGACGCGGACCGCTGGGACCCCGTCGACGGCTTCGACTTCGAGGACGTCACGTACCACCGGGCGCGCGAGCAGGGGACGGTGCGGATCGCGTTCGACCGCCCGGCGGTGCGAAACGCCTTCCGCCCGCGGACGGTCGACGAACTCTACACCGCGCTCGACCACGCCAAGCGCCAGACGGACGTCGGCTGCGTCCTCCTCACCGGGAACGGTCCCTCACCGAAGGACGGCGGGTGGGCGTTCTCCTCGGGCGGCGACCAGCGCATCCGCGGCGCCGACGGCTACCAGTACGAGGGCGACGAGGAGGGAGCGGGACCGACGGGTCGCCTCCACATCCTCGAGGTCCAGCGCCTCATCCGGTTCATCCCGAAACCCGTCGTCGCCGTCGTCCCCGGCTGGGCCGTCGGCGGAGGGCACTCGCTGCACGTCGTCTGCGACCTCACGCTCGCCTCCGCCGACCACGCGAAGTTCCTCCAGACGGACCCCGACGTGGCGAGTTTCGACGCCGGCTTCGGCAGCGCCTACCTCGCCCGGCAGGTGGGTCAGAAGAAGGCCCGGGAGGTGTTCTTCCTCGGGAAGACCTACTCCGCCGAGGAGGCCGCCGAGATGGGGATGGTCAACGAGGCGGTCCCCCACGAGGACCTGGAGGCGGTGGCGCTCGAGTGGGCCGAGGCGATAAACGGGAAGTCCCCCACGGCGATCCGGATGCTGAAGTACGCGTTCAACCTCGACTCCGACGGACTGGTCGGCCAGCAGGTGTTCGCCGGCGAGGCGACGCGACTGGGCTACATGACCGACGAGGCCGCGGAAGGCCGGGACGCGTTCGTCGAGGGACGCGAACCGGACTTCTCTGCGTTCCCCTGGCATTACTGACCACCTTTTGCTGCGCGGGCGGCTTCGCCGCCCGCTGGCAAAATCTGGACCAAAACCGCGTCTCACCCCCTCGCTACGCTCGAGGGTTCGACGCGTCCGCTCGCTCGTTCACTCGCTCGCGTTACAGCGCATCGAACGAGACGTGGACTCGACCTCTTCTCACTGCTGATGAACCGACGGTAACCGTTCCCCGTGAGTGGTAGATGACACACGCGAACGTTTAAATACGGAAACGGGACCAGCGTCGCCATCCACTGACTCCGGCCGCGGGGCGGTCAGGGCGGGTGGGCGACGCGCCGTCCCGCGGAGCGCCACGCGTCGCCTGTTCACACCGGTCGACAGCGGATGCCAAGTTTGACGCTCTCGGCGTCCTGATTCGGGGCAATGAGTACGGAGGTCTCTCGAACGAAGGCGTGGCTGATGGCCGCGCGGCCACAGACCCTTCCGGCGGGCGCGTCGCCCGTCGTCGTCGGGACCGGGCTGGCGGTCGGGAGCGGCGTGTTCTCCCCGTTGCCGGCGCTCGCCGCCCTCGTCGGCGCGCTCCTCCTGCAGGTCGGGACGAACTTCGCCAACGACTACTACGACGCCGTCAGGGGCGCCGACACCGACGACCGCGAGGGGTTCACCCGCGTCACGCAGTCGGGGCTCATCGCGCCTCACGAGGTCAAGCGCGCGATGTACCTCACCTTCCTCACCGCGATACTGCTCGGCACCTACCTCGTCTACGTCGGGGGCGTGCCCATCCTCGTCGTCGGGCTGGCGAGCGTCGCGGCGGGCATCGCCTACACGGGCGGCCCCTACCCCTACGGCTACCGGGGGCTCGGCGACGTGTTCGTCTTCGTCTTCTTCGGCCTCGTCGCCGTCACCGGGACGTACTACGTCCAGGCGGTCGACGTGCTGGCCGACCCGCTCGCGCTCTGGGTACCGGCGGGGACGGTCCCGCTCGCGGCCGTCGTCGCCAGCCTCCCGGCAGCGGGGCTCTCGACGTGCATCCTCGTCGTCAACAACATCCGGGACCGCGAGACGGACGCGGCGGCCGGCAAGCGTACCCTCGCGGTCACCTTCGGGTACGCGTTCAGCCGCGTCGAGTTCCTCGCGCTGCTCGGGATGGCCTACGTCGTCCCCGTCGTCTTCGCGGCGACGGGCGACGGCCTGCTCACGCTCCTGCCGCTGCTCACCCTTCCGCTCGCCGTCTCGCTGTCGCGGACGGTGCTCACGGAGACGAGCGGCGCGGCGCTCAATCCCGCACTCGAGACGACCGGAAAGCTCCTCGCGGCCCACTCGGGGCTGTTCGCCGTCGGCCTCGCCGCACCCGCGCTGTTATGAACGTCGAGCCGTACGCGCTGACACTCGCGCACCCGTTGACGACGGCGGCGGGGACCATCGAGGAACGCGAGGGGTTCGTCGTGACCGTCGCCCACCGCGGGGAGCGGGGCGTCGGCGAGGCGACGCCGCTCCCCGGGTGGACGGAGTCCCGGGACGACTGTGAGGCGGCGCTCCGCACGGCCCGGCGGACCGCCGAGCGTGCGGACGTCATGACTGCACTCGACGAGCTATCCGAGACGCCCGCCGCGAGACACGCCCTCTCGCTCGCGGTGCTCGACGCCCGGTCGCGAGCGACGGGCGTCCCGCTCTACCGCCACCTCGGCGGGACGAGTGCCGTGTCGGGAGTGCCCGTCAACGCCACCGTCGGTGACGGGTCGCCCGCGGAGACGGCGACCGAGGCGAACGACGCCGTCGGGGACGGCTTCCGGACCCTCAAGGTGAAGGTCGGCGCCCGGTCCGTCGCGGCGGACGTCGACCGCCTCGAAGCGGTTCGCGCTGCCGTGGGCGGCGAGGTCGACCTCCGCGCGGACGCGAACGCGGCGTGGACGCCCGCGCAGGCGCACGAGGCGTTCGAGGCGTTCGGCGAACTGGGTGTCGAGTACGTCGAGCAACCGCTGGACGACGACGACCTGTCGGGCCACGCCGCCCTGCGAGGCGGCCCGGTGGGCGTCGCGCTCGACGAGTCGCTCGCGGCGTGCGGTCCCGAGGCGGTCCTCGCGGCCGCCGCCGCCGACGTCCTCGTCCTGAAGCCGATGGCGCTCGGCGGCCCCGACCGGGCGCGCGTCGTCGCCCGACGGGCGCGGGAGCGCGGGCTCGACGTGGTCGTGACGACGACCATCGACGCGGTGTACGCTCGCACCGCCGCCGTCCACCTCGCGGCGAGCCTCCCGGCGGTCCCCGCCTGCGGATTGGCGACGGCGTCGCTGCTCGCCGAGGACCTCGCGAACGACCCGTGTCGGGTCGGAGACGGCGAGATAACCGTCCCAGAAGGAAAAGGAAATGTACCAGCGCATTCTGCTTCGACAGGTGCGTGACTGGCTGGGCCACCGTTCGCGCGTGACGCCGGACGCCGCGGCACTCGTCGATACCGCGAGCGGCGCGTCGCTCACGTTCGCCGACCTCGACGCCGAAGTCGAGGCGCTGGCCGGGCGACTCGCCGCGGAGGGCGTCTGCGTCGACGACCACGTCGGGATGCTCCTCGACGCCAGTCCGACGGCCGTCACCGTCGTCCACGCGGCGATGCGCGTCGGCGGCGTGCTCGTCCCGCTCTCGACGCGACTGACGACGGCCGAACTCGAACCGCGTATCGAGCGCGCCGACCTCGACGTCCTCGTCTGCGAGGCGGGGACGGAGGCGCGCGCGCTCGACGCCGCCGGTGACGTCCGCGTCGTCTCCGTCGACGCGGACGGCGAGGCGGCCGCCATCGGGGCGACCGACCCCCAGCCGTTCGACCTCCCCGAGTGGGACGCCGACGACCCGCTCGCGATGCTCTACACCTCGGGGACGACCGGCGCGCCGAAACTGGTCGTCCTCACCGTGATGAACGTGCTGTCGAGCGCGAGCGCCAGCGCCTTCCGGCTCGGAACGCTCCCGGACGACCGCTGGGCGTCGCCCCTGTCGATGAGTTCGATGGGCGGACTGGCGCCCCTCTACCGGACGACGCTCTACGGGACCGCGCTCGTCCTCTGTCCGACGGACCCCGACGACTTGCTCGAAGCACTCGGCGACCAGCGCCCGACCGGGGTCTCGCTCGTCCCGACGCTCCTCGCGCGACTGCTCGAGGAGGGCGACCTCCCCGACTCGCTGCGGTTCGTCCTGCTCGGGGGCGCACCCGCCCCGGACGACCTCGTTCGGGAGTGCGGCGAGCGCGGCGTCCCGGTCTGTCCGACCTACGGCATGACCGAGACGGCCTCGCAGGTCGCCACCGCCCGCCCCGGCGAGGCCCCCGCTCACGTCGGGACCGTCGGCCGGCCGCTGCTGTTCACCGAGGTGACCGTCGTCGACGACCACGGCGACCCGCTCCCGCGCGGGCACGGCGGCGAACTCGTCGTCGCCGGCCCGACGGTCACGGCCGGCTACTACGACGACCCGGCGGCCACCGCCGAGGCGTTCTGTCCGCACGGCCTGCTGACCGGCGACGTCGGCCGCGTCGACGCCGAGGGGCGCCTCTGGGTCGGCGACCGGAAGGCCGACCGCATCATCACCGGCGGACAGAACGTCGACCCGAACGAGGTCGTCGCCGCCCTCCGGTCGCTCGAGGGCGTCCGCGACGCCGCCGTCGTCGGCCTCCCCGACGAGGAGTGGGGCGAGCGCGTGGCGGCGCTCGTCGAGACGGAGAACGGTCTCGACGAGTCGAGCGTCGAGGCCCACTGCCGCGAGCGACTCGCGGGGTACAAACTCCCCCGCGTGGTCGGCTTCGGCCCGCTCCCCCGGACCGAGTCGGGGACCGTCGACCGGGCGGCGGTCCGCGAACGGCTGGAGGCGGTCCGCGCCACCACCGACTCCTGAGGCCCACTCGACGTGGACTTATCTCGCGCCGTCACCTACTCCCGTTCGTGTGTACACTCACCGTGGCCTGGCAGGTCTTCGACTCACACCCGGTGGTCGTCGCCGCGAACCGCGACGAGCGACTCGACCGGCCCTCCACCGCGCCCGCCGAGTTCCGCGACGGCGAGCATCGCGTCGTCGCCCCGCGCGACGAGGAGGCCGGCGGGACCTGGCTCGGCTACAACGACGCGGGCGTCGTCGTCGCCGTCACCAACCGGTGGGTGGGTGACCTGGGCGGCGAGCGCTCGCGCGGCCTGCTCGTCCGCGACGCGCTCCGCGAACCGAGTGCCGACGCCGCCCTCGCCGTCGTCGAGTCGGAACTCGACGCGCGCGACTACGAGGGGTTCAACCTCCTGCTCGCGGACGCCGCGGACGCACTCCTCGTCGAGTACGACGGCGCGCCGAGCGCCACCCGCCTCGACCCGGGTGTCCACGTCGTCATGAACGTCGGTTACGACACGACGTACGTCGTCCCCGACGTCCGGCCGGACCTCGCGCGCCAGCAGGCCGAGAACGGGAAACGCCTGCTCCGGGCGCTCCTCCCCGAGGACGGCGAGCGCGCGGCCGGGTGGCGCGAGCGCGCGGCCGACGCCCTCGGCGACCACGACTACGGCGTGTGTATCCACCCCCCCGAGGCGGCGGCCGACGGCGAGGGGCCAGCCGCCGGGTTCGGCACCAAATCCTCGTCGCTGGTCGCTATCGACGCCGACGGGCGGGGGGACTACCGCTTCGCGCCGGGGCCGCCGTGCGTCACCGACTACGAACCCGTGGACAGTCAGATTTAATCGCCCCTCTCCCCCTCTAGGTCGTATGAGCGCCACAGCATCCGAGGAGGACCTGACCGACGACGAGTTGGCGGGTCTCGAACTCGTGCGCGAGAGCGGGGGCATCCACCAGAGCGAGTTCTGGAAGGCCCTCGACGTCTCCTCGCGCAAGGGGAGTCGCATCGTCGAGTCGCTGGTCGAGAAGGAACTCATCGACCGCGAGGACACGGTCTACGAGGGGCACAACACGTACTACCTGACGCCGACGGCCGCCGACCTCGACTTCTCGCTGCTGATGGCCGGCGACATGCTCTCGCCGTTCGTCGCCGACGACGAACTCGACACGAGCAGCGACGCCTTCTCGCAGTGGATCATGCGGCTGGCGTACCAGTAGTCGGACCTTTTTACGCCTCGGGTGCGCTTCGCGCACCGCTCGGCGCAGAAAGCTACGGTAAAAAGAGCCGCGAACAACGCGGCGCGTTGCTCGCGGTGGACCGCGTCGCGAAGCGGCGCGGACCCTGGATACCGTTCGTTAGGTTCGGTGGAGAGCGCCGGGAGCGTTCCGGGGGTCCGTCGAGCGGCGGGGACGTGCGGCAGGAGTCAGATACCCCGTGGCCCGGTTATCGTCGGCATCGCGGCGACGTTACCGGACCCGACCGCCCGCCCGACGGTCGCCCACAGACGGTCGACGGTCCGGGTGAGCGGCGACTCCGTCGGTTGCGACTCGGCCGCGGCGCGCTGGTAGTCCACGTAGCGGACGTTCACCGTCACGGGGTGGCCCACGTCGTCGCTGATGCGCTCGCGTAACTGTTCGGCCAGGACCGGGTACTCGCTGTCGGCGGTCCGTCCCACCGTCACCGTCACCGTCTCGACGCTGCCGAACGCCTCCATGTCGTTGTAGTCGGTCTGGACGCCGACGAGGTCGAGGCCCTCGTAGGTGTCGTCGGACAGCACCGCCTCGACGTCGCGGTCGACGGTCTGCTCGTAGGCGATGTGCTGGTAGGTCGCGAACGAGGTGAGCACGAGCATGACGGCGAACGCGAGGACGACGACGGCGTAGGCGCCCGTCCGGACCGAGACGGAGACGTTCTCCCGGACGCTCCCGACGACCGACGACCGGTAGCCGAGCGAGACGAGGCCGACGTACGCCGCGACGTTGATGAAGATGATGTTCATCAGGAGCAGGACGACCGCCCCGAGGGCGACCAGCGGGTCGCCCCAGACGACGCCGATGCCGGCGGTGGCGGCGGCGGGGACGATGGCCGCCGCGACGGCCACCCCCGCGATGGAGACGGGGAGGTCGGTCGCCAGCGCGAGCGCCCCGGCGAACCCGGCGGCGACGGCGATGACGAGCGTCAACATCCCCGGCGTGAGGAACGAACTCACCTGGTCTATCTGAGAGACGGCCGTCGAACTCGGGACGAAGTACGCCCACTGCAGCGCCAGGCTCATCAGTATCGCGGCGAGGAACGCGACGACGAGGCCGAGCGCCTGCGAGAGGACGCTCTCGACGACCATCTCCCGGTCGCTGATGACCGCGCCGACGCTCGCCGAGAGCGTCGACCCCGCGAACGGCGCGATGACCATCGCGCCGACGATGACGATGGCCGTATCCAGCAGGAGGCCCGCGACGGCGACGACGGCACTCAGCGCGGCGAACGCGATGTACGTCCGGCGCCCCGGCGTCAGGTCGTCCGCGCGCTCGCGGAGTTCGGGGTGCGAGACGCCCGCCTCCCCCTTCGGCCCCTCGACGTAGCGGTCGGCCACGGCGTCGGCGTTCGGGACGACCGCCCGGTCGACGTCCGTGACGACGGTGTAGGTGTCCTCGTCGAGGCCGGCGTCGTAGAGCCGGTCGAGTATCGCGTCTACCGCCCCCGCCGGGACGGGTACGTGAGCGATGACGCCGTCGCGCCCGCTCAGTTCGTCGCCGAGGAGGTAGTCGACGCCCGCGTCGTCGAGCGTCCGCTCGACCTCGGTTCGGACGTCGTTGGGGACGAAGACCTGGATGAGCCGCATTGCCGGGAGGACAGCGGGTGCCCGTTTCAGTGTTCTGGCTCGGGACGGTCACCCACGAGAGAGCCGTCGGTAAGGTCCATTGACCGCGAGCGAAGAAGGAACGCAGTTCGTGTCGAACGCGAGCGCGGTCAGCCGATGAGTCGCTCCTCGTCCTCCCAGTAGTCCTGGCGGATCTGGTACTTCTGGACCTTGCCGGTGGCAGTTTCGGGGAGGTCCTCGACGAACTCGACGCGTCGGGGTATCTTGTAGGCCGCCATGTGCTCGCGGGCGAACGACTCGATGTCGTCCGCCGTGAGGTCAGACCCCGGTTTCGGGACGACGAGCGCCGTCACCAGTTCGCCCCACTCGTCGCTCGGCGTGGGGATGACCGCCACCTTCCGGACGTCGGGATGGTCGTAGAGCGTGTCCTCGACCTCGATGGACGAGACGTTCTCACCCCCGGAGATGATGATGTCCTTCTTCCGGTCCTGGATGGATATCATCCCGTCCTCGTCCCACGTGGCGAGGTCGCCCGTGTGGAAGTAGCCCGGCCTGCGGGCGTTGAACGCCTCGTGGGTCTCCTCGTCCTTGTTGAGGTAGCGGTCCATCACCTGGTTGCCCTTCACGACGATTTCGCCCATCGACCGCCCGTCGCGGGGGACGTCCTCGCCGTCCTCGTCGACGACGCGCACGTCCGTCGCGAGGGTTTCGGAGCCCTGGAAGGACTTCATCTCGCGGCCGCGCTCGGCGAGGCGGCGCGGGGAGTTCGACGTGGTGATGATGGGGGCCGTCTCCGTGAGGCCGTAGATGTGGATGATGCGCCAGCCGATGTCGTCCTCGACCGTCTCGATGGTCGCCTTCGGCGGGGCGCTCCCCGCGGTGGCGATGCGCACCTCCCGGTCGCCCGTCGTGGGTTCGTCGGGGTGCTCCTCGCGGTAGGCGATGAGACGGTTGAGCACCGTCGGCGCGCCGCACAGGAACGACACGTCGTGGTCACGGACGCGTTCGAGCGTGCCCGCCGGGTCGAACGTGCGCTGACAGACGTGCGTCCCGCCGGTGCCCGTGATGGCGTAGGTGTGGCCCCAGCCGTTGCAGTGGAACATCGGCAGGGTCCAGAGGTAGGTGTCGTCGTCGCGTATCTCCATGTGCTGGTTGAGCACCAGCGCGTGCCAGTGTTCCGTCCGGTGGGTCCGGACGACGCCCTTCGGGTCGCCCGTCGTCCCGGAGGTGTAGTTGATGGAGGCGTCGTCGTCCTCGTCGATGTCGGGGCGCTCGGGCGCCTCGGGCGAGGCGTCGGCGAGCAGCCCCTCGTAGTCCGTCCAGTCGCCCTCGATGTCGTCGGCGCGATACCCGACGAAGTGTTCCGCGGGCACCGACTCGCGGACCGACTCGATGTTCTCGGCGTAGTCGTAGTCCGCGATGACCGTGTCCGCCGCGCAGTCGTTGAGGATGTACTCGAATTCCTCGGGCACGAGGCGGTAGTTCATCGGGACGAACACCGCCCCCAGTTGGTTCGTCGCGTAGAGCGACTCCAGGAAGTAGTGGGTGTTCGGTGCGAGCAGCGCGACTCGGTCCCCCTGTTCGACCCCCAGGTCGGCGAGCGCGTTCGACAGGCGGTTCACCCGCTCGCCGAACTCCGCGTAGGTGTACTCGGTCCCGTCGTGAGCGACCACCCCGACCACGTCGTCGTAGAGGTCGAGCGCCCGGTCGAGGAAGTCGAGCGTCCGCATTTGAACCTTCATGAACGTTCGGCCGGGTGTTTCGAGGGCGACGGCTAATGGTTTTCGCCGTCGCTCCGCAAATCCGCCTGTGTTAGGTAATCGCTGGTTGTGTTACGTCGCCGCGGAGGGGCGGGGGAGGCGAGGACCGGTCGCCGACGTCAGGCCAGCGCGCTCCCGACCCGGATTATCTCGCGCTCGCCGAAGGCCGGCCCGACGAACTGAATCCCCACTGGTAGGCCGTCGGTCTCGCCGGCGGGGACGGAGACCGCCGGCAGGTTCGCGAGGTTGACCGGGACGGTGTTGACGTCCGCGAGGTACATCTGGAGCGGGTCGTCGAGGCTCTCGCCGCGCTCGAAGGGCGGGACGGGCATCGTCGGCGAGGCGAGGACGTCGGCCTCCGAGAGCGCCGCGTCGAAGTCCTGGGCGACCCACGCCCGGGCGTCCTGGGCCTTCGCGTAGTACTTGTCGTGGTAGCCCGCCGAGAGGGCGTACGTGCCGAGGAGGATTCGGCGCTTGACCTCCTCGCCGAAGCCCTCCTCGCGGGCGCGGGCGAACGCCTCGTTCCAGTTGCCCTCGTAGCCGCCGGAGACGCCGTAGCGGACGCCGTCGAAGCGCGCGAGGTTCGAGGACGCCTCGGAGGTGGCGATGACGTAGTAGGCGGCGACGGCCCTCTCGACGGAGGGGAGCGACACCTCGACGGTCTCGGCCCCCTTGTCGCGCAGGTCGTCGAGCGCGGCCTCGAACGCCTCGCGGACCCCCTCGTCGACGCCCGTCACGAGTTCGGTCGGGACGCCGACGGTCGTCCCCTCGACGTCGCCGTCGGCGGCGCTCGCGTAGTCGCCACCGGCCTCGGCCTCGCGCGTCGTCGCGTCGCGCTCGTCGACGCCCGCGATGACCTCCAGCAGTTCGGCGGCCGCCTCGACCGTGGGCGCGAGCGGGCCGATCTGTTCCAGCGAGTTGGCGTAGGCGACGAGGCCGTAGCGCGAGACCAGCCCGTAGGTGGGCTTGATGCCGACGACGCCGCAGAAGGCGGCGGGGTTGCGGATGGACCCGCCGGTGTCGGTGCCGAGCGCGAGGTCGGCCTCGCCGGCGGCGACGGCGGCCGCCGACCCACCCGACGAACCGCCGGGGACCCGCCCGGGGGCGACGGGGTTCTCCGTCGGCCCGAAGTGGGACGTCTCGGTGGTCGAGCCCATCCCGAACTCGTCCATGTTGGTCTTGCCGACGATGGTGGCACCGGCGGCCTTCAGCCGCTCGACGACGGTGGCGTCGTACGGCGGGACGTACTCCTCGAGCATGGCCGACCCGCAGGTCGTCCTGACGCCCTCCGTGGAGATGTTGTCCTTGACGGCGACGGTTCGGCCGGCGAGCGGACCATCAGCCTCGCCCTCGACGGTCTCCTCGGTGATGAAGACGTTCTCCGCCATCTACGACACCCGCGGCCCCTTGAACTGGCCGTCCTCGGTCTCGGGGGCGTTGGCGAGCGCCGCCGACTGGTCGAGGCTCTCATGGACCTCGTCGGGACGCATGACGTTCACGAGGTCGCGCTCGCGGTCCACCTCGGGGACCTCGTCGAGGGTGTCGAAGTACGCGAGGATGTCGGCGAACTGTTCGGCGAACCGGCCGACCTCCTCCTCGTCCAGCGCGACCCGCGCGAGGCCAGCCACGTGGCGGACCTCCTCGGGGTCGACCGATGCATCGCTCATACTGGCCCCTGTTACGGGCGAACACTAAGGGTTTCGAAAGGGTGGATTCGCCGCGTAGCGGGCGTGGCACGCCGTCTCACGTTCAACGGATTTAAGTCACTCGGTTCCGTATTGTTGTGCACAGAGCGACGATTCTGGGTCGCGCGGCCCACCCACCCATCCCACACGATGACAGATACCACCATCCGGCGGCGCACGAACGAGCGAGAGCACGAGGAGGCACGAACAGCGGACGAGGAGGAGCGAGAGAGCCAGGAGTCCGAACTGGTCTGTCCGGAGTGCGGCGGCCGCCTGGAGTCGGACACCGAACACGGCGAGACCGTGTGTTCGGAGTGCGGCCTCGTGGTCGAAGAGGACAGCATCGACCGCGGCCCGGAGTGGCGCGCGTTCGACTCCGCCGAACGGGACCAGAAGTCGCGCGTCGGCGCCCCCACCACGAACATGATGCACGACAAGGGGCTGTCGACCAACATCGGCTGGCAGGACAAGGACGCCTACGGTAACTCCCTGTCCTCGCGCCAGCGCCAGAAGATGCAGCGGCTGCGCACGTGGAACGAGCGCTTCCGCACGCGCGACTCCAAGGAGCGCAACCTCAAGCAGGCGCTCGGGGAGATCGACCGCATGGCCAGCGCCCTCGGCCTCCCGAAGAACGTCCGGGAGACCGCCAGCGTCATCTATCGGCGCGCGCTCGCCGAGGACCTCCTGCCCGGCCGGTCCATCGAAGGAGTGGCGACGAGCGCCGTCTACGCCGCCGCCCGGCAGGCCGGCACCCCCCGCAGCCTCGACGAGGTGACGGGCGTCTCGCGCGTCGAGAAGGACGAGATAGCCCGCACGTATCGGTACGTCGTGCGTCAGCTCAGCCTGGAGATAAAGCCGGCGGACCCCGAGAGCTACGTCCCGCGCTTCGCCAGCGAACTCGACCTCAGCGACGAGACCGAGCGCCGGGCGCGCGAACTGCTGTCGAACGCGAAGGAGCAGGGCATCCACTCCGGGAAGTCGCCCGTGGGGCTGGCGGCGGCGGCCATCTACGCCGCGGCGCTGCTCTCGAACGAGAAGGTCACCCAGAGCCAGGTCTCCGACGTGGCCGACATCTCCGAAGTGACCATCCGTAACCGGTACCACGAACTGCTCGAAGCCGAGGGCAACGCCCCGGCGCTCTGAGCGCGGCCGGTATCTGTCTTCGTCCTCTCGTTCTCTCCACCCGCCAGCGACGCGTATCGGAACCGCGAAACCCCGGCCGCTCGCAGGGGAGTCATGGAGACGACCCGCCACTTCGTGGCGACGGTGTACGTCGTCAACGACGGCGCGACGGCGCTACACGAACACGAGCGACTGGGCATGTGGCTCCCGCCCGGTGGCCACCTCGACCGTGACGAACTGCCCCACGAGGCGGCCGCCCGGGAGGTGCGCGAGGAGACCGGCCTCGACGTCGACCTGCTCGCGCCGACGGGCGACGTCGGCTCCGAGACGGCCCGTTCGCTCCCGACGCCCCAGCAGTTCCTGCTGGAGGACATCGACGTCCACCCCGACGGCTCCGTGAGTCACCAGCACGTCGACTTCGTCTACTACGGGCGCGTCCCGTCCCGCGACATCGACCCGGCGGGCCACGACGAGGCCGACGCCGCGCGCTGGGAGTGGTTCACGCGCGAGGACCTCCGCGCGAACGCCGACCGTCTCGAACCGGACGTCGTCGAGGTGGGTCGGCGGGCCATCGCGGCGGTCGGCGAGCGTTAGAACAGCGAGGTCATCGCCAGCAGCGCGCGGCGCTTGACGGCGCCGCCGGCCTGCCGGAAACTGATGCGCCAGGGGGTGCGCCGGCCGACGACGGTGGTCTCGCCGGCGACGATGGCGTCGAGGATGCCCTCGGCGCTCCGGTCGTCGGTCGCGACGTGCGTCACGGCCTGGCCGACCATCTCGGCGATGTGGGCGTCGCTGCCGGCGGTCATCGGGAGGCCGCGACGCTCGGCGAAGCGTTCGGCCTGCCGGTTCGACCGCCCGGTCAGCAGGCGCGAGTTGTACACCTCGATGGCGTCGGCGCTCGCGAGTTCGTCGCGGGTGATGTGGGGGGCGACGCCGTGACGCGACTTCTGGAAGGGGTGGGGGACGACGGCGATGCCACCCTGGTCGCGGATGCGGTCGAGCGTCTCGGTGAACGAGAGGCCGGGCGGGACGGCCTCCTCGAGGCCGAGACCGAGGACGTGACCGGCCTGACTCGTTATCTCCATCCCCGTGATGCCGACGAGGCCGTACTCGTCGGCGACGGCCGCCATCTCGAGGCTGGCGTCTATCTCGTCGTGGTCGGTGACGGCGATGGCGTCGAGACCCACGGCTTCCGCCTGCTGGAGGATGAGTTCGATGGGGTCCCGCCCGTCGTACGAGAGTTCGGAGTGGGTGTGGAGCTCGACCGACAGCACGAGCGACGGTTCGGAGTGCGAGGAAAAAAGCCGTCCGGTCTCGTCGCCTCGGCGACCACGCGGCCGTCGCGCGAGCGCGCGTCGGGCCGTCGATTCGCCAGTCGAAGTACATCTATCTGTAGATTCGACGCCGTCTCGACCCGTCGATATTCACATATATGTATAGAACCGGCGGTCGGAGCGGCGGGCGATGGAAACCCCTATTGCTCCGGTTCGCACACGCACACCCAATGAGCCTCGCCCCCTCGGACCGCGCGCTCGTCGTCGAGGAACTCGGTCGGGAGCCGACGCCGGCGGAGGAAGCGCTCTTCGAGAACCTCTGGAGCGAACACTGCGCCTACCGCTCCTCGCGCCCCCTGCTGTCGGCGTTCGACAGCGGCGAGGCAGTCGCCGGCGAGCCCGAACGGGGCGATATCGTCGTCGGCCCCGGCGACGACGCCGCCGTGGTCGCGCTCTCGCCCGAGTGGTACGTCACGCTCGGCATCGAGAGCCACAACCACCCCTCCTACGTCGACCCGTACGACGGAGCGGCGACGGGCGTCGGGGGCATCGTCCGCGACACGCTCTCGATGGGCGCCTACCCCATCGCGCTGACCGACTCGCTCTACTTCGGTGGGTTGCTCGACCGGCCGGCGGCCGAGGACGCGGACCGCGAGCACTCGCGGTACCTCTTCGAGGGCGTCGTCGAGGGCATCGCGGACTACGGGAACTCCATCGGCGTCCCTACCGTCGGCGGGAGCGTCGCCTTCCACGACGGCTACGTGGGCAACCCGCTGGTGAACGTCGCCTGCGTCGGCCTGCTCCACGCCGACCGACTCGTCACCGCCGAGGCGGAGACGCCCGGGAACGCCCTCGTCCTCGTCGGCAACGCCACCGGCCGCGACGGCCTCGGGGGTGCCTCCTTCGCCAGCGAGGACCTGAGCGAGGATGCAGAAACGGAAGACCGCCCCGCCGTCCAGGTGGGGGACCCGTACACGGAGAAACGGCTCGTCGAGTGTAACGAGGCGCTGCTCGACGAGGGCCTCCTCGTCGCGGCGCGCGACCTGGGGGCGGCCGGCCTCGGGGGCGCGTCGAGCGAACTCGTCGCGAAGGGCGGCCTCGGCGCGCACATCGACCTCGAGCGCGTCCACCAGCGCGAACCGAACATGCGCCCGCTGGAGATTCTGCTCGCGGAGTCCCAGGAGCGGATGTGCTACGAGGTCCGCCCGGCGGACGTCGACCGCGTCCGGGAACTCGCCGAGCGCTTCGACCTCGGCTGCTCGGTCATCGGGGAGGTCACCGAGGGCAACTACGTCTGCGCGATGGACGGCGAGGTGGTCGTCGACGTCCCCGCCGAGTACCTCGCCGAGGGTGCGCCGATGAACGACCTCGACGCGGTCGCCCCGGAACCCCCAGTTCAGGACCTCCCCGACGTCGCCCTCGAGACGGCGTTCGAGGCCGTCGTCGGCAGTCCGAGCACGGCGAGCAAGCGCTGGGTCTACCGGCAGTACGACCACGAGGTCGGCGCCCGGACCGTCGTTCGCCCCGGCGACGACGCCGCGCTGCTCGCGATTCGCGAGTGCGGCGACGAGACGGGCCTCGCGCTCTCGGCGGGCGCGGAACCCAACTGGACGAGCGCGGCCCCCTACGAGGGGGCGCGCGCCGTCGCACTGGAGAACGCGACGAACCTCGCGGCGAAGGGCGCACGCCCGCTCGCCGCGGTCGACTGCCTCAACGGCGGGAACCCCGAGAAGCCCGAGGTGTACGGCGGCTTTCGTGCCGTCGTCGACGGCCTCGCGGACATGTGCAGCGCGCTCTCGGTCCCCGTCGTCGGGGGGAACGTCTCGCTGTACAACGACTCGACGAGCGGCCCCATCCCCCCGACGCCGACGCTGGCCGTGGTGGGGACGACCGACGGCTACGCGACGCCCCCGGCGACGTTCGCGGGCGAGGGGACGCTCCTCGTCGTGGGCGACGCCGAGGACGGCGAGCACGCGCTCGGCGGGAGCGAGTACCTCGCCCGGTTCGGTGGGAGCGACGCCTTCCCCGCGCCGCCGGCCGACGACGACGCGGCCGGCCTCGTCGAGGCGCTGGCGGACGTGGCCGGCCGCGAGGGGACGCTCGCGGTCCACGACGCGAGCCACGGCGGCCTCGCGGTCACGCTGGCCGAGATGGTGACGACGGCGGCGGGCGCGCGCGTCGACCTCGGGGGGACGGACGCCCACGGGCGCCTCTTCTCCGAGCGGGCGGGCCGGGCCGTCGTCGAGACGACCGACCCCGAGGGGGTCCGCGAGGCGTTCGCGGGCGTCGCGCCCGTGAGCGAGGTAGGGACGGCCGACGCGTCGGGTGCGCTCGCGCTGACCGCCGGCGGCGAGACGCTTCGCTACGACGCGGCGGCGATTCGAGACCTGCGGGCCGTCATCGAGCGCGAACTCGCGTAGCGTCCTCGTGCTCCTCGCCGGGACCGGCCTCCTCCGGAGCGCCGGCGCGTTCGCGGTCCGTCCACCCGTAGCGCTCGACGACGCGCGGTGCCAGTTTCACGCTCACGACGGCGAGGACGATGCCGGCGAGGACGTCGATACCCCAGTGGATGCCGAGGTACATCGTCGAGACGACGACGCTGGTGGCGACCAGGACGGCGAGCGGTACCCACCGCGGGTACGTCTCGCGGGTCTCCCACGCGAGGAGCGCGACGGTCACCGACAGCGACGTGTGCAGCGACGGGAAGACGTTGGTGTTCGCGTTCACCTCGCTCGTGAGCAGCTGTGAACTCGGGTAGGTGGTGTACAGCAACGCGTCGACGAGTTCCGGCATGACGTTCCGGGGGCCGTAGGAGATGAACAGCGTGTAGCAGACGAGGCCGATGGCGTAGTTGAGGCCGTAGGCGACGGCGGTGCGCTGGAGCGCGTCGGTCCGCGGGAGCGCGAAGTACGCGAGGACCGGGAAGACCAGCAGGAAGACGTAGCCGTAGACGTAGATGAACGAGAAGTACGCCGTGAGCGTCGGCGTCGCGAACGACTGGAGGCTCGCGACGAACGTCCCCTCCAGGTCGAGGATGTAGGCGGTGACGTTGATACCGACGAGCCAGGACACGTCGGGGCCGTAGTCGCGTCCGAGTTTACTCAGCAGGAGGCTCGCGCCGAGGACGGCGAGGCTGGGGGCGGCGACCCGGAGTCGGCGTTCGGCGTCGCCGTACGTCGCGCGCAGGCGGTCGAGGCCGACGACGCCGAACGCCGTCACGACGAGCATGCTCCCGCAGACGAGGACGAGACTGACGACGACGGTCGCGAGGCTCATGGTGGTGTCACCGCTGGTGGAGGGCGCCGTCGTGGTAGCGGTAGCCCGCGTCGACGAACTCGGCGCGGGCGCGCTCGACGTCGAGGTCGCCGTCCTCCCCGGGGAAGGGGAGGACGGGGTCGGTACCGTTCCACGCGAGCGAGTCGGGGAGCCAGTCGGTCGTGGCGAGGGGGCTCGCGGCGGCGGTCGCGTGGCCGTCGAACACCGACTCGACGACGTGTTCCCTGTCGAGCAGGCGAGCGACAGCCCGACGGAACCGGAGGTTCGAGAGGGGTGCCTGCCGGGTGTTGTAGCCGACGTGGTAGAACACCGGCGAGGCGTCGGTGGCCACCTCGACGGCGGAGTCGGTGGCGGCGGCCCGCTCGAGTTTGGTCAGCACTCCCGCCCCGAGCGCGGTCGCCGTCACGTCGGCGTCGCCCGCTTCGATGGTCTGGACCGCGACGTCGTCGGAGGGGACGGCCTGGAAGACGAGACGGTCGAACGCGGGGCCGACGACGACGTCCTCGAGTGCGCCGTCGAGCGTCCTGCAGAAGTGGTCGTCGGTCGGGGCGAGGACGACCCGGCGGCTCTCCTCGAGCGTGTCCAGACGCAGCGGACCGCTCCCGACCGGGTCGGCGTTGTCCCAGACGAGCGCCTCGGTCGTCTCCTCGTCGACGGACACCCCTGCGACCGTCGCCGGACCGGTCCGCTCGTGCCAGACGTGCTGCGGGAGTATCGGGACGGTGAGCGCCCGCGTCGCCGCGGGGTGGGCGGTGTCGTCGAACGCGAGTTCGACCGTCCGGTCGTCGACCACGGAGGCGTCGGCGACGAGCGAGGCGCGCCCGCGGAACCGCTCGGCGGGCACCGGTGCGTCCGCCTCGCCGAGCGACGTGTCCCGGAGGAAGCGGTAGGTGAACGCAACGTCGTCGGCGGTGAGGGTGCGGCCGTCGTGCCACGACGCCTCGCGCAGTCCGACGGTGGCGCGCAGGCCGCCGTCGTCGGTGTCCGACCACTCCCACTCCGTCGCGAGCCAGGGGCGGACGGCCCCCCCGTACTCCCGGCCGAGCGCGTCGTAGAGCAGTTCCGTCACCACGCCCCGGTCGCGGTACTCCGCCGCGATGGGGTTGAGGTTCCGCGTCGGGCGCACGTCCCGCAGGAGGGCGGTCAGGGTGGTCGCGTCGGGGTCCTCGCGCTCGACGGAGAGGTAGGCGAGTGAACTCGTGGGCCGTTCGTCCCATCCCGCGAACCGGTCGGTTCGCCTCGCGAGGATGTCGTCCGGGTACGCGACGACGGTGAAGGGTTGCGTCTGGACGACCTCCTGCAGGAGGTCCGCGACGACCTGAGGACGCTCCTCGCGGGCGGCCCGCCGCTGGGCGTCGAGGAGTTCGTCCATCGTGAAGTCGACGTAGCCGAAGGGGTTCTGGCGACCCCGCTCGCCGACGAACTGCGAGTGGAGGAGCGGCCGGAGGAAGTCGGGGTCGTTCCCCTCGACGAAGGGGGCGACGTAGAGGTCGAAGTCGTGGTTGATGAGCAGTTGTCGGTAGAGTTCCTCACGCGGCAACGGGTGCAGTCGCGTCTCGATACCGACGGCTTCGAGCGCGCTCGACAGCGCACGGGCGATACGGACGGCGTAGGGGTCCGAGTCGGTGGGGAGGGTCTTGATGGAGAGCGAGAGCGGCGAGGAGCGGCGGCGACCGGCGAGGTTGCGGAACCCCTGGAGGCATCCGGCCGACGCGGCGAGCGCCGCGCTGGCGCCGCAGAGCACGTGCCGCCTGCGCAGTCCATCGCGTCGTGTGGGGGACATCGGTAGGTTTATGTCATATCTTCGTCGTGTTCGACGCGGTCGAAGATACGTATTTCTCCGGAGGGATAACTGGTCCGATGTAGCGCATCGGAACGACTAAACCGCTCCGATTAGGGGAAGGACGAGCGCCGTCACCCAGCAGGCGGCGCCGAGGGCGACCGTCCGGCGGTCCGAGGCGGCCCCGCCCGCCGCGAGGATACCCGCCGCGAGGAGCACCGCGCCGCGGTGGAGGACCACCCGAATCGGGAGCGACGCGACCCCGAGGAGGGCGTAGTCGAGGACGACGGCCACCCCGAGACCGACGGCGACGAGCGTGAACGCAGTGCCGCGGTCGCACGCGCGAGACGACGCGACCGCCGCGGCGGGGACGCCGAACGCGAGCACCGGGTACAGCAGGCCGGCGGCCACCTTCGGCGTGACGCCGCCGAGTATCCCCTCCAGCGCGATGCCGCCGACGCGGACGCCGAGGTAGAGCCCCGCCGGCACGACGGCGGGTGCGAGTGCCGCCGCGGCCGAGCGGACGCCCTCCCCGTCGAACCGCAGGCCCAGGTGGCGGCCGACGGGGAGGAGCAGGAGGGCGGCGGCGGGGACGCTCGCGCTGGGGACGAACCGGACCACCGAGGCCCAGCCGTCGCCGTCGGCCGTCCCGCCGTTGCCGAGGTTGACGCGAATGACCTCGTCGACGAACGGCGCGTCCATGAAGTCGACCTCGACGCGCCGCTGGGCGTCGCTGATGCCCGAGACGGTGTGTCGCAACCGGAACCAGTCCCAGTGTTCGCTGTGGGCCTGCATGGCCGTCCAGTCGGCGCCGGGCGGGGCGTAGGCCCGGACGTGGTCGCGCGCGCCGAGGTACGTCCCGTCGTGGAGCTGGTAGCGTTCGCGGAGCCACTCGCCGTCGCCCCCGGCCTCCGGGTCGGCGCCGGCGGGTTCGACGTAGGTGTACCGCGTCGCGCCGTGGGCGTCGCGCCAGACGAGGCGGTCGTCGACCACCTCGAAGGGGGCGTCCTCGAACGTCCCGTTGGTCGCGTTCTCGGCCGGGGCGCTCTCGTTGACCGGTCCGTCGGTCGTGTTGTTCACCTGCCAGTCGACGGCCGTGTCGTCGGTCATCGCGGCGCGGACCGTCGTCGGGTCGTCGAGGACGACGACGTTGAGCGCGAGTGTGCGCGTAGAGAAGTCCTGTCGCTTGCTCGTGTAGGGCCACAGGCGGTCGCCGTCGGGGGTCGGTTCGACGAGGTGGGGGCCGTCGGCGCGCTCGAGACGCTCGCGCTCGGTCTGTGCGCCGATGTCGTCGACCGCCGTCGCGCCCGCGAGGAGCGCGACGACCAGCAGCCCGGCGACGAACATCGTCCCGTCGTCTGCCATTCAGACCCGCGGATAGGGACGGTTCCGGTAAATAGTTTCTCGCCGGGGAGTCACGCGAGCGTGAGTGCGATGGGGACGCCGAAGACGACGGCGAGACCGACGAGCGCGACGACGAAACCGGTGACGACCTGTCCGCGGCTGTACGGTCCCTGCGGGGCGGTCTGGCGCTCGTCCGGACGGGGTTCGGGGGTCGTGCTCTCGTGGTCAGCGTGGTCGTCGTGGTCGCTCATGTCGCCCCCTGGTCGGGGAGCACACTTTGCCTTATCGGAGTGTCCGGGTCGGGGGGCGTGCGCTTTTTGATGCCGCGTGACAGACAGTGCCTATGCCCGTACCCGGCTACGACCCCGAGGACCTGGACCGCCTGCTGCTCGACCGACTGGGCGAGCGCGAACCGGCGACCCTCCTCGACGAGGCGGCCCTGCGCCGCTACGAGGCGGGCGCAGACCTCGTGGACGTCCTCGACGGGGAGACGGTCCGCGAGCTACTCTCCCAGTCGAGCGAGGCGTCGGAGTCCGAGTGACGCGCGGGCGACGCGGTGGCACACAGTCGAAATCGTGAAACCGGCGTCCAGCCAACCCTCGGGCAGATGCTGACCAAGCGGATCATCCCCTGTATCGACGTGGACCTGGACGAGGACGGGAACGCGGCGGTGTACACGGGGGTCAACTTCGAGAACCTCCAGTACACGGGCGACCCCGTCGAACTGGCGAAGAAGTACAACGAGGCCGGCGCCGACGAGTTCGTCTTCCTCGACATCACGGCGAGCGCCGACGGCCGCGAGACGATGCTCTCGGTCGTCGAGCAGGTCGCCGACGAGTGTTTCATCCCGCTCACCGTCGGCGGCGGCATCCGCACCCGCGAGGACATCAAGGAGACCCTCCGGGCGGGCGCGGACAAGGTGTCGATAACCACGGGCGCGCTCGAACGCCCCGAACTCATCACCGAGGGGGCCGCCGCCTTCGGCAGCCAGTGCATCGTCATCAGCGTGGACGCCCGCCGACGGTACGACGAGGCGGGCGAGCACTTCGTCGAGGTCGACGGGGAGTCCTGCTGGTTCGAGTGCACGAAGAAGGGCGGTCGGGAGGGGACGGGCGTCGACGTCGTCGAGTGGTCGCGCGAGGCCGAGGAGCACGGCGCGGGCGAACTGTTCGTCAACTCCATCGACGCCGACGGCACCAAGGACGGCTACGACATCCCGCTGACGAGCGCCGTCTGTGACACCGTCTCGACGCCCGTCATCGCCTCGTCCGGCTGTGGCGGCCCCGAGGACGCCTACGAAGTGTTCACCGAGGCGGGCGCCGACGCCGCCCTCGCCGCCTCCATCTTCCACTTCGGCGAGTACACCATCGACGAGGTCAAGGCCTACCTCGACGACCGGGACGTCCCGGTCCGTCGCTGACGGGTCCAGGGTCGACGACCGGAACTGCTCCGGGAGCGCTTCAGACCCCCGAAATCGACCGACAGAACCGTCTCGACTGTTTACTTTCACCGAGCTAGCCGCCCCCTTTTGCCGGTCGGTCGCTAGCCTCTAGTCGTCCCCTCGGGGCCGGGAATCGACCGCCTCCGGTGCCCGGAGGGACGCGACGACGTGTGCACTCGGCGGCGGCCGCGTGTGCCGGGGGGTCCCCACACCGCCCCCCATCCCCACACCGCACCGAACCGCCGATTCACGGAGACTTCGAATGACGACAGACCACCTACGCCGAGCGCCGCCGGGCGCCTCCCGGCGGCCGACCGACCGAGAGCGCCGCCCGGCAGTGTCGGGCCCCCACCCGGGGTACGACCGCTACGGGCGGCTCGACCACTACTACTGGCGCTGCGAGCGCTGCGGCCTGGAGGCGACCGACGCGGCGCTCGAACGCCGCTGTCCCCGCTGCGGAGGGGACGATGCCTGAGGAGCGCGCCTCGCCGAGCGGCGGGTGGCACGAGGTGTACGGCGCGATGGCCGTCGACACCGACTTCGAGGCCGACAGCCTCGACTGTCCCGCCTGCGGCGACGACTGCCCGCGCCTGCACGGCCGGACCTTCTGGTGTCCCACCCACGGGACGTGGGAGGCCCGCTCAGCGAGCGCCGCCTAGGCCCCGCCCTGTCGCTCGACGGCCAGCGTGAACCCCCACGTCGCCTGCTCGCCGCCGCTGGCGGGTCCCTCCTCCTCGTCGCCGACGGAGAACGTGCTCTCGAAGCGGAACTCCCCGGTCGGAACACACGGCTCTCCTTCCTCCATCTCACCGAGCGCCCACACGCCGAGGTCCGAACTCGCGGACGCCCCCGCTTCGAGCGTCCGCGTCCGGTACTCGTCGGTGACGGCGACCCCCGATTCGAGCCGCCAGCAGCCCTGCGAGACGGGGTCGTACTCGTCGGCCGGTCCCGGGAGCAACATCAATCCCCCCTCCTCGCGGGAGGTGACGTACTCGAACACCACGGCCCGTCCCTCGCCGACCGTCACCGTCCGGTCCGACTCGTTGGTCACCGTCGCGCGCAGGCGGGGCGGGCGCTCGCCGGTCGCCGTCGCCTCGAGTACCTCGACCTCCGGACGGACGGCGAGGTCCGGCGCGTCGTCCGTCTCGGCGACGGAGACGGTGACGTGGTCGGTCGGTTGCGACCCGCCGTCGGTGTCGTTCCCGTCCGTGCCGTTCGTGTCGTTCGTGTCGTTCGTGTCGTTGCCGTCGCTCTCGTTTCCGTCCGTGTCGTTCGTGTCGTTGCCGCTCCCACCGCCGCCGTTCCCGCCTGCACCGGGCGAGTCCGCGACGCAGCCGGTCAGCAGGCCCGCGAGCGACACTGCACCGAGTCTGATGGTCGTTCGTCGTCGCATGACCGTCCGATGGCGAGACACGGACAAAAGTCCGCTCCAGTGTCAAACGGCGGTTTGATGGCTTCGTGGCGGTCACCCGGACAGCGTCCCGCTCGTGAATTTCGGGCGGCGCCCGCGGCTGAACTGGACGAACGGCGCGAGCAACACCGGTCCCAGGAAGACGCCGACCCACCCGAAGACCATCGTCCCGAGGACGTACGCGAGCACGACGACGCTCCGTGTGAGGAGAGAGCGGAGCGTACCCACGAGTACGGGTGGTAGGTCGCCGAGACGGCGACGTGGGTCGCGAGAGGGGAGCGTCAGTCGGACTACGCCGCGGACTGGAAGGCGTCGCGGAAGGCGGTCGTCTTGTCCTTGACGTTGCGGGCGGCGGCCTCGAGCGCGTCGAGCGGGTCGACCTCCCCGTCGGTCTTGACCGTCAGGATGGGGTCGGTCTGGCCGCCCGACTGCTCGGGGTTCACGTCGTAGGTCGCGGCGGTGACGCCCGCCGTCTCCAGGAGCGCCCCCTTCAGCACGTTCATGAAGGTGTGGTCCTCGCCGGCGATCTCGATAGAGAGTTCCGTCGGCTCGTTGTCGATGACCCGGAGTTCCATACACGTACGTCGTCGATGCGTCGTTTCAACGTTTCGAAGCCGACGGTAGAGTTACAAGCCGCGACCACGGGACATACGGGTATGGTTACCACGATAGGTGATACCCTCGAACAGTCCGCCGACAAGTACCCGGACCGCGCGGCCGTCGTCTACCCGCGACGCGGCCAGCGCTGGACGTTCGCCGAGTTCGACGCCGAGGTGAACCGCCTCGCGGACGCCCTCGCCGACCTCGGCGTCGAGCGGGGCGACCGGGTATCGACGGTCCTCTACAACGGGAGCGAACTCGTCCTCACGGTGTACGCCTGCGCGAAACTCGGTGCCGTGTTCAACCCGCTGAACTACCGCCTCCCCGCGGGCGAGGTCGAGTTCATCCTCGGCGACGCCGAGTCGAGCGTCGTCGTCTTCGAGGCGGCCACCCGCGAGGCCGTCGCCGGGGCGCGCCCCGACCTGGAGACCGTCGAGGAGTACCTCTACGTCGACGGCCCGGCAGCGCCGACGGGCGAGGGGAGCGAGACGACCGACCTCCCCGAGTTCGCCGACGACTTCTACGACGTGCTCGCGACGGGAAGCACCGACCCGCCGAGCGCGACGGTGTCGGAGGACGACGTCTACGCGTTCATCTACACCTCGGGGACGACGGGCCGGCCGAAGGGCGTCGTCCACGAGCACCGCGACATGGTCGAGCACAGCCTCATCTGCCTCGCCGAGAGCGGCATCGACAAGAACGCCGTCGGGCTGTCGGTCCTGCCGCTGTACCACTGCGCGGAACTCCACGCCAACCTCTTCCCGCGGGTCCAGGTCGGCGCCACCTCGATAATCCACCACGAGTTCGACCCGGTGGCGACCCTGCGGGCGATAGAGGAGTACGGGGTCACCCAGCTGTTCTGCGCGCCGACGGCGTGGAACGCCCTCCTGCAGGTCGTCCCGGACCTCGACGTGGACGTCTCCTCGCTCGAAATCGGGTTCTACGGGGCGGCGCCGATGCCCCGGCGCGTCCTCGACGGGTGCATGGAACACTTCACCGAGGACTACCTGCAGGCCTACGGGATGACCGAAATCGGCCCCTGCGGGACGTTCCAGCACCCCGACGAACAGCTCTCGAAACAGGGGTCGGCGGGGCTGCCGGCGCTCGGCCACGACATGCGCATCGTCAGGCCGAACCGCGCCCCCGACGAGGTGGTCGAGCGGGGCGAGGTCGGCGAGATACTCTTCTCGGGGCCCTGCACCATGCGCGAGTACTGGAACCGCCCCGACGCCACCGCCGAGTCGCTGCGCGAGGCGGAGGGGAAGACCTGGTACTACACGGGGGACCTGGGCTACCGCGACGAGGACGGCTACCTGTTCGTCGTCGACCGGAAGGACGACATGATACTCTCGGGCGGCGAGAACATCTACCCCACCGAAGTCGAGGACGTGCTGTTCTCCCACGACGACGTGGTCGAGGCGGCCGTCGTCGGCGAACCGGACGAGGAGTGGGGCGAGCGCGTCGTCGCCTACGTCGTCACGGCGAGCGGGGGCGAACCCGCCGAGGCGCTCGACGCCCACGTGCGAGCGAGCGACGGCGTGGCGGACTTCAAGCGCCCGCGCACCTACTACTTCGTCGACGAACTGCCGAAGAACCCGAGCGGGAAGGTCCAGAAGTTCAGGCTCCGCGACGACGAGGCGGCCGCGAGCGGCGAGACGGTCTGAGACCGCCGCTCGCCTCCGGGAGCCACTCGAACTACCATCGTTCGGCGTGAGCGCGTTCGGGGAATCGTTGCTAGCTCTCTCGCCGCACAGTCGAACATTGCTAACCCGTGGCGCAGGAATTAAGCCCTCTCCCCCGCCCCTCTCGCCATGGAGTTAGGTGACATCGACCGCGTCGCCGTACTGGGCGCGGGGAACATGGGGCACGGCATCGCGGAAGTCGTCGCGCTCGCGGGCTACGACGTCCGGATGCGTGACATCGAGGAAGACATCGTCGAGGAGGGCTACGACCAGATGGCCTGGAGCCTGGAGAAACTCGCCGAGAAGGGCCTCGTCGACGAGGACCCGGAGACGGTGCTCGCGCGGGTGGAGACGACCGTCGACCTCCGCGAGGCCGTCGCGGACGCCGACCTCGTCATCGAGGTCGCCCCCGAGCAGATGAGCATCAAGAAGGAGGTGTTCGCCGAGGTGGACGACTACGCCCCGGAGGACGCGATACTCGCCTCGAACACCTCCTCGCTCTCCATCACGGAGATAGCGAGCGCGACCGACCGCCCCGGACAGGTCGTCGGGACGCACTTCTTCAACCCGCCGGTGAAGATGGACCTCGTCGAGGTCATCTACGGCGCGGAGACGACCGACGAGACGGCGGAACTCGCCTACGCGTTCGTCGAGGCCATCGACAAGACGCCCATCTACGTCCGCAAGGACGTCAACGGCTTCGTCGTCAACTCCGTGCTCGGCCCGTTCGGCGACGAGGCGGCGTGGATGGTCAGCGAGGGCGAGGCCACAGTCGAACAGGCCGACGCGGCGATGGTCCACCGGAAGGGCTACCCGATGGGACCGTTCGAACTCTCTGACCTGACGGGCATCGACATCGGCTACCACGTCCGCAAGGAGGCGGGCAAGCCCATCCCGCCCATCGTCCAGGAGAAGGTGGACGCGGGCGACCTCGGCCAGAAGACCGGACGGGGGTACTACGAGTACGAGGACGGCGAGGGGACGACGTACGAACCCGGCGACGGCGAGGGGTTCGACACGCTCCGCGTCGAGGCGCGGATGATAAACGAGGCGGCGAAACTCGTCGGGAACGACGTCGCCACGGCCGAGGCCATCGACACGGGGATGCGCCTCGGCGGGGGCTATCCCGAGGGACCGTGCCGACGCGCCGACAAATACGGCCTCGACACCGTCCTCGAGAAACTGCGCTCGCTCCACGACGCGACCGGCGAGGAACGCTACGAACCCGCCGACTACCTCGTGGACCTCGTCGAGTCGGGGAAGACGGGGGAGGACGCCGGCGCGGGGTTCTACGACTACGGTGGGGGGGACGAGCGCGACTACCAGTTCCTGAACGCCGACCTCGACGACCGGGGCGTCCTCGCGGTCGAACTCGACCGCCCCGAGCGCCTGAACGCGCTCTCGCGCGACCTGATGGACGAGATCGTCCACGTCCTCGACACCGCCGATCTCGACGAGGTGCGCTGCGTCACGTTCGAGGGGGCGGGCGACCGGGCGTTCTGCGCGGGCGCCGACATCGGCGGCTTCGGGGGGTTGGCGCCGACCGACGCGATGGACGTCACGGAGGTGTTCGCGACGGTCGCCGCCTTCCCGCGACCCACCCTCGCGAAGATAGACGGCTTCTGTCTGGGCGGCGGGCACGAACTCGCGCTGGCGTGTGACCTCCGCATCGCCACCGAGGGCTCGGAGTTCGGCTTCCCCGAGATAACGCTCGGCCTCATCCCCGGCGGCGGCGGCACCCAGCGCGCGATGCGGATGCTGAGCGAGTGTCGCGCGAAGGAACTCGTCTTCCGGGGGAACCGCATCGGCGCCGACCGCGCCGAGGAGTGGGGGCTCATCAACCGGGCCGTCCCGGCCGAGGAGTTCGACGCGTGCGTCGACGAGTTCGTCACCGACATCGTCGAGGGACCGCCAATCGCCCTCGAGGTCGCGAAGTCCGTCATGGACGAGGGGGCGGACGCGACCCTCGACGCCGGCCTCAAACTCGAGAGCCAGGGCTTCGGCCTGCTCACCAGCACGGAGGACATGAAGGAGGGGACCACCGCGTTCGCGGAGAAACGCGACCCCGAGTTCGAGGGGCGCTGAGATGAGCGCCGAGGGCGAGTGCGAGGACGCGCCGGCGGCCGCGACGGTCGAGCGCCGCCTCCGCGATGAGGTCGGCGACCACGGCCTCTTCCAGTGGTTGGACGTCGACTTCGAGGTGCTGGAACCGGGCCGGGTCGCCATGACCGTCCCCTTCGACGAGAAGTTCGCCAACCTCACCAGCGGGACGATGCACGGCGGGGTGACGGCGACGCTCGTCGACACGGTCAGCGGGTTCGCCCTCCGCTCGACGTTCGACGACCCGGAGCGGACGTTCCTCACGACGACGGACCTCGACGTGCGCTACGTCCGGCCCGTCCGCGACGACGTGCGCGCCGTCGGCGAGGTGGTCCGCGCCGGGGGGTCGATGGGCGTCACCGACGTGACGGTGACGAGCGAGACGCCCGAAGGCGAGCGAAAGACCGTCGCCACCGGGGCGACGAGTTACCGACTCTTCCGGGGTGAGGAGTCGTGAGCGAGCGCGAGAGCGTCTTCGAGCGCACGGCGGTCGGCGGGCGCGTCACCACGCAGGGACGCACCGTCACCGGCGCGGACGTGACCAACTTCGCCGGCGTCAGCGGCGACTTCAACCACCTGCACACGGACGCCGAGTCGATGGCCGACTCGGGGTTCGGCGAGCGCATCGCCCACGGCGCGCTCGTCTTCTCGATGATGACGGGGTTGCTCTGGCAGTCCCGGAGCAAGGAGGAGCGCGACGCCGTCGTCGCCTTCTACGGCGTCGACCGCCTGCGCTTCCGGGCACCGACGTTCATCGGCGACACGATACACGTCGAACTCGAGGTCACGGAGAAGGAACCGCGCGACCACCCCGTCGGCAACGGCGTCGTCACCTACGACGCGGAGGTGGTGAAGGGCGACGGGACCGTCGTGCTCTCCTGCGAACTGCGGTCGCTGCTGGCCTAGAACGGCAGGAACAGGAGCGCCGCCTCGACGGCGGCGGTCTCCATCTGCGTCCCGCCCTCGGGCGCGTACGTCAGCGCCACGTAGGCCAGCGCGAACAGCGTGGCGTTGTACGCGCCGTGGATGACCGCCGGGACGACGACGTTGTCGGTCGCCTCGTAGGCGACGGCGAACACGAGCGCCGGGAGCGCGAGCCCCGCGATGTAGACGGCGCGTCCCTCCGGCGTGCCGGTCAGCGAGGGGTAGTGGACGACGATGAAGATGAGCGTCGCCAGACCGATACCGACGATAGGACCGAACGACTCGCGGAGGCGACCCTGGACGATGCCCCGGAAGAGGAGTTCCTCGCCCGGCCCCACGAGGAGGAACGAGGCGGGAATGAGCAACAGCAGGAGTTCGGGTTGCGGGAGGACGATGTCGATGACGCTGTTCTGGGCGGACTCGACGCCGAGGAGGAGGCGAGCGATGCCCACGCCGAAGTTGGCGACCATCGCCAGCACGTAGCCGCTGACGATCCAGACGAGGTCGCGCGTGGTCGGGACGCGGACGCCGACGAACGACCGGCCGCGGCCGGTCCACCAGAGGTACGCGCCCGCGACGAGCAACACCCCGATACCCTGGACGAACACGAGCGAGAGGACGAGGCTGAGGCCACGGGTGATGGGGACGCCGACCGCCGGGAGGACGAGGGCGACGAGGTTCACGAGGGCGACGCCCGCTCCCAGACCGACGGCCGCGAGGAGGACGGCGGCGACCACAGCGACGACGCGGGCGCGTGGAGAGCGGTCACTACGCGAGGAGACGACCATGAGCGTCGTACGGGTCGCCCGGGCAAAAGCCTACTCGCTCGGGACGGACGTCACTCCTGATAGAGGCTGCCGAGGATGTCCGGGTCGGTCCGGAACTTCAGGACGTTGTGGACCACGGAGTTGCGGAGGTTCTGGACGGCCGTGCCGTGTTCCTTGTAGAACTCGTGTATCCACTTCGACTCCGCCGCGCGGTTGGGGAACATCATCACCGACTTCCACTGGTACTCCCCGTCGGAGAGGAACATGAGCAGCGTGTTCGGCGACTCCTGGATGTACCGCAGGGCGTCGCGCCACGTCTCGGCGAAGTGCTCCGGGTTGAGTTTGAACTCGAACATCCCGAAGATGAAGTACTCCTCGTTGGGGACGATGGCCTCCCGGAAGACGCCCTGTTCGCGCATCCCCCGGATGGACTCGCTGACGGTGACGTGCGACACCTCGATGCCGTGTTTCTCGTCGAGGATGCGCGCCAGTTCCCGCGAGGAGAGCTGTGAGTCCGCCGACAGCTCCTTCAGGATGAGGACGTCGCGTTCCTTGAAGTCCCAGTCGGGGGCCTCTTCGGGGTCGGTGTTCGTGCCAGGGGTGCTCATAGCCCCGTCTCACGCTCCCGGAACGTCGTCCTTTCGGTCCCGAGGGGGGACGAGAGGGTCACAGCAGCACCTCCCGGAGTTCCTCGCGGTAGGCGTCGGGGCGGTCCTCGACGACCCAGTGGTACGCCCGCTCCAGTTCGACCACCTCGCCGTCGAGGTCGTCGGCGAGTCGCTCGCCGTAGGCCAGCGGTTGCATCCGGTCGTCGACGCCCCACAGGCAGTAGACGTCGGCGTCGATGGCGCCGTAGTCGATTTCCGTGGTGTGGTTGGTGTTGGTGGCGACGGCGGCACGCGCGAGCGCGCGCTGGCCGCCCGCCGCGAGCCACGGCGCCTTCATGCCGTCGAGCCACTCGGGGTCGGCGTCGTCACCGTAGAGGCCGTCGTCGAAGGCGAAGTCGAGTCGCGCCTCGAACTCGTCGGCGTCCATCGCCTCCGTCTTCGGCAACCCCATCGTCGAGATGAACTCGACGGGCCAGGAGTCGTAACAGACCGCGTTCGAGAGCACGAGCGTCTCGACGCGGTCGGGGTGGTGGGCGGCGAAGCGGAGCGCGACGCCCCCGCCGATGTCGTGGGCGACCAGCGAGACGCGCTCGACGTCTAACCGGTCGAGCAGGTCCGCGAGCGCCAGTTCCTGCGCGCGGATGGAGCGGTCGAAGCCCTCGTGCCGGTCGCTGTTGCCGTAGCCGACGAGGTCCGGGGCGATGGTGCGGCGGTCGTCGTCGAAGGCGGGCGCGACGCGTCGCCAGAGGAACGACCACGTCGGGATGCCGTGGAGGAAGACGACGGGCGTCGACTCCCCCGTACCCGACGGCGTCCCGCTGTCCCGGTAGGCCATCGACACGTCGTGGCCGTCGACGGAGACGGTCGTCTCCTCCTGGGCGGCGGTCCACGCCTCGTGGTCGGGGTCGGTCATGTCAGAGGATGCGGTCGGCGATGATGTTCTTCTGAATCTCGCTGGTCCCCTCGTATATCTTCGTGATGCGGGCGTCGCGGTAGTAGCGCTCGGCGGGGTAGTCGGAGACGTAGCCCGACCCGCCGAACACCTGCAGCGCGTCGTCGCACACCTCGACGGCGTTCTCGCTGGCGAAGAGCTTCGCCATGCTCGCGTACTTCATGCCGAGGTCGCGGTCGCCCTCCGCCGCGTAGCCGGCCGCGCGGTAGGTGAGCGAGCGGGCGGCCTCCACCTTCGTCGCCATCTCGGCGAGTTTGTGCTGGATGGCCTGGAACTCGGCGATCTTCTGGCCGAACTGGTCGCGCTCGTTGGCGTAGTCGATGGCGGCGTCGAGCGCGCCCTGGGCGGCACCGACCGCCTGGGAGGCGACGCTCGCGCGCCCGCCGGCGAAGAAGTTCATCAGCTGGTAGAACCCCTCGTTCTCCTCGCCGATGAGGTTCTCCTCGGGGACGCGCACGTCGTCGAGGACGATCTCCGCGAGGTCGCTCGCGCGAATGCCGAGTTTGTTGTCGATCTTCGTCGGCTCGAAACCGTCGACGTCGGTCGGGACGAGGATGGCGCTGATGCCCTTGTGGCCCGCGCCGGGGTCGGTCTTGGCCATCACGACGCCCACGTCGGCGACGGTACCGTTGGTTATCCACATCTTGTTGCCGTCGATGACCCACTCGTCGCCGTCCTTCTCGGCGGTCGTCTCGATGCCCGCGACGTTCGACCCGTGGGCGGGTTCGGAGATGCACGAACAGGAGACGGTGTCGCCGGCGGCCACGCCGGGGAGCCACTCCTCTTTCATCCACTCGTCGCCGAACCTCGATATCATCGACGTGCCGAACCCGGCGCTCCCGACGGCGCTCCCGATACCGGGGTCCGCGCGCCACAGTTCCTCGGTGACGATGATGGACGAGAGGAGGTCCATGCCGGCGCCCCCGTACTCCTCGGGGATGTTCGGGGCGACGAGGTCGAACTCAGCGGCCTTCCGGCGCAGGTCCTCGGGGTACTTCTTCTCCTCGTCGTGCTCGCGCGCGACGGGCTGTATCTCGTTCTCGCCGAACTCGCGGACGGCGTCGCGGATCGCCTCCTGCTCGGCCGTGGTCTGGAATCCCATGCCGTCAGGTTAGCTTCCGACGTAAAATAGCCTCGGGTCTGTCCCGTACAGTGGTAATCGAGGTGACTACTCCCCCGAGAAGTCCGGCTCGCGTTTCTCCATGAACGCCGTCGCCCCCTCGCGGTGGTCGTCGGTCTCGAAGACGGCCGCCTGGTGGGCCGCCTCGCGGGTCATCGCCTGGTCGAGCGACTGTTCCAGCCCCTGGACGAGCGCGCGCTTCGACGTCTCCAGCGCGACGGTCGGCCCCTGTGCGAGTTCCTCGACGAATGCGTCGACCTCCCCCTCGAAGTCGTCGCCGTAGACGTGGTTGAACAGTCCCAACTCGTGGGCGTCGTCGGCGTCGAGCAACTCGCCCGTGAACACCAGTTCCTTCGCCTTGTTCATCCCGACGATGCGCGGGAGGAAGTAGGAGGTACCGGTGTCGACGGCCAGACCGACCTGCTTGAACCCGAAGCTGATGCTCGCCTCCCGGCTCGCGAGCTGGACGTCACAGGCCAGCGCGAGGTTCGCGCCCGCGCCGAAGGCGACGCCGTCTATCTTCGCCACCGTCGGCAGGTGGAACTTCGCCACGCGCTCGATGGCCCGACTCGTCTCCTGGTGGATGCGCCGGACGGACTCCGCGAGCGACGCCTCGCCCGAGAGCCGCGCGGACATGGCGTTGACGTCGCCGCCCGCCGAGAAGCTCCCGCCCGACCCCGTGACGACGAGCGCGCGGGCGTCCGAGTCCTCCACCTCGTCGAGGCGGTCGAGCAGCGTCGTCGACACCTCGTGGGTGATGGCGTTGCGCATCTCCGGACGGTTGAGGGTGATGGTGGCTATCTCCTCCTCGACGTCGAGCAGCACCGCGTCCTCGCTCATGGCACCACCACCGGAGGCCACGCTAAAAGGTGTTGTCGGACGTGACGGTTTACGGAACAGTCCGGTGCGGGGGTTCCGGACACCAGCGTTCAGGTGTAGTGGTCGTGAGGTTTACACTCGTCCGTCGAGCGACGGTGAGCGTCGAACGGGGGGGCCGCCACGGTTCCCGCTCGTCTTCCCGAGGTTCTCGTTCGCTTCGCTCACTCGTCACCTCGCAACTCGAACTTCTGGACCTTCCCCGTCGTCGTCCGGGGGAGTTCCTCGACGAACTCCACCTCGCGGGGGTGTTTGTACTCCGCGAGCCGTTCCAGGCAGTACTCGCGCAGGTCGTCCTCGGTCACCTCGGCGTCGGGCGCGGGAACCACGAACGCCTTCACGGTCTCGCCGCGGCGCTCGTCGGGGACGCCGACGACGGCGGCGTCGGCGACGGCGGGGTGCTCGAAGAGGAGTTCCTCGACCTCCCGGGGGTAGACGTTGTAGCCCGCCGTGTTGATCATGTGCTTGGCGCGGTCGACGACGTAGAAGAAGCCGTCCTCGTCGTGGTAGCCGATGTCGCCGGTGTGGAACCAGCGGGTGCCGTCCTCGTCGGTGAAGGCCTCCTCGTTGGCCTCGGGCAGGCCGTAGTACCCCTTCATGACGTTCGGCCCGGCGACGACGAGCTCGCCCGTCACGTCGTTCAGGTCCGCTCCCTCCTCGTCCACCGGACCGCGCTCGACGGGCGGGACGTCCTCGAACGCCCCGTCGACGATGCGCGCGCGGACGCCGTCGATGGGCTTGCCGATGCTACCCGGACGGCGCGCCTCGGGGCTGTTGGCGTGCGTGACGGGGCTCGTCTCCGTGAGGCCGTACCCCTCGTAGAGGTCGACGTCGTAGAGGTCCTCGAAGCGACGCATCACCTCGACGGGGAGGCTGCTCCCGCCGGAGTTGGCGAAGCGGAGCGAGGAGAGGTCGAACGCCTCCGCGTTGGGCTGGTTGATGAGGTCGTTGTACATCACCGGGACGCCGTGCATGATGGTGATGTCCTCCTCGGCGATGAGCGCGGCCGCCCCCTGGGCGTCCCACGACGGCAGAGGGTAGTACGCTCCGCCCTCGAACAGCGTGCCCAGCATGGTGACGGTCATCCCGTAGATGTGGAACAGCGGGAGGACGCCGAGCATCCGGTCGCCGTCCTGGAACCCGCCGGGCATCAGGTCGCCCGTGGCGCGGGCGTTCGACCCCAGGTTCTCGTGGGTGAGCAGGACGCCCTTCGGCTGGCCGGTCGTCCCGGACGTGTACGGCTGGACGGCCACGTCGTCGCCCTCGCGCTCGACGACCGGGCGTTCCTCGTCGGCGAGGAACGCCTCGAACGACGTGGCGCCCTCCGCCTCGCCGCCGACGCTCACGACGTGTTCGACGCCCGTCTCCGCCTGGACCGCGCGGACGACCGGCACGAGGTCGGCGAGCGTCACGACGACCCGGGCACCGCTGTCCGAGAGCAGGTGGGAGATCTCGCGCTCCTTGTACTGGGGGTTCATCGGGACGACGATGCCGCCCGCCCGGAGCGTCCCGGTGAAGGCGGTGACGTACTGCGGGAGGTTCGGGAGGTAGATGCCGACGCGGTCGCCCGCGCCGACCCCCCGGTCGTCGAGCGCGGCCGCGAACCGCCCGGTACGCGACCAGAACTCCTCGTAGGTCTGCGTCTGGCCGTCGTAGGAGAGCGCGGGGGCGTCGGGCGACTCCGCCGCGGTCGAGCCGATGTCTGAGACGAGGTTCACGATGAATCACCGTGATGGTCCGGCCGGAGGTAGTTATATGTTATCACTTGGTTACAGCTAACGTTCGAACTTATCGGGAGAGCGAGTGACCCACCCGCCGAGGGACGACTACCCGCCGAGGTACGACTGGCGGATGTAGTCGTCGCCCCGGAGTTCCTCGGGCGCCCCCTCGCGGACGACCTCGCCGTTCTCCAGCAGGTAGATGCGGTCGGCGTGGTTCAGCGCGAAGGTCACGTTCTGCTCGCAGAGCAGTATCGTGACGCCCTCCTCGCGGATGCGGTCGATGCCGTCGCTGATGTCCTGGAGGATGACCGGCGCGAGGCCGAGCGTCGGTTCGTCGAGGACGAGCAGGTTCGGGTCGCCCATCAGCGCCCGCCCGATGGCGAGCATCTGCTGTTCGCCCCCGCTCATCGTGTTCGCCTCCTGGTCGGTGCGCTCCTCGAGCGCGGGGAAGAGGTCGTAGACGAACGCGAGACGGTCGTCCGCGCTCCCGTCCTGGCGGTAGGCCCCGAGTCGGAGGTTGTCCTCGACGGACATGAACCCGAACAGGTCGCGCTTCTCCGTGCAGTGGATGAGGCCGTCCTGGACGAGCGCACGGGGCGTCCGGTCGCGGACCTCCCGCCCCTCGTAGGTGACCGACCCCTCGTAGGGGAGGAAGCCCGACACCGTGTTCGCCATCGTCGACTTCCCCGCCCCGTTCGGGCCGATGAGCGCGACGAACTCGCCCTCACCGACGCGCAGGTCGACGTCGCGGAGCGCGTTGACCTTCCCGTAGGAGACCGAACAGTCCGACACCGACAGCAGGTCGGCACTCGACCCGGTCGTCTCGGTGTCGCTCTCCGTGGTGGTCTCACCGGCGGCCCCCTCGTCGGGTGCGTCGTCCGCGGTGGCGAGCAGTCCCGGCAGGTGTGTCGGGAACATCACATCTCACCCCCGAGGTAGGCGCGCTGGACCTCCGGGTTGTTCGTTATCTCCTCCGGCGTCCCCTCGGCGAGTTTCGAGCCGAAGCGGATGACGACCGCCCGGTCGATGAGCGAGAGCAGGCCGCGCATGTTGTGGTCGACGACCACCAGCGTCAGCCCCTCCTCGCGCAGTTCGCGCAGGAGGGTGGAGATGCTCTCGACCTCGCCGCCCGCGAGGCCGGCGAACGGTTCGTCGACCAGCAGGAGGTCCGGGTCGGTCGCGAGCGCGCGGGCGAGTTCGAGGCGCAACAGCCCCGCGTGAGGCAGTTCGTCCGGCGTCTGGTGGAGTCGGTCGCCGAGGCCAACCCGCTCGCAGAGGTCGGCGGCGCGCTCGCGGGTCCCCCCGCGCAGCCCCGACAGCGAGAACAGGCGGTCAGGCACCAGGGCGAGCGCGACGTTGTCGACCACGGTCCGGTCGTGGAGCGGACGGAACGACTGGAACGTCCGCGCCAGTCCGCGCTTGACCATCTCGTAGGCGGGCTCGCCCGTCACCTCCTCGCCCTCGTACCAGACGGTACCGTCCGTCGGCGGGAACGTCCCCGTGATGCAGTTGAACGTCGTCGACTTCCCCGCCCCGTTCGGGCCGATGAACCCCAGTATCTCCTGGCGCTCGACGGCGAACGAGAAGTCGTCGACGGCGGTCAGGCCACCGAAGCGCTTGGTCAACCCCTGCGTGACGAGGATACCGTCGTCGGGGCCGTAGGTGCGTTCGGTGTCGACGGACGCGTCGACCTCCTCCGTGGCTGTGTTCGTGTCAGTGCTCATCGTCGTCACCTTCGAGTGCGTCGCGGTAGTTCCGGTACACCGCCCGCTCGGGCGCGCGCCCGGCGTCGGCGTTCTCTCCATCGTTCGAGTCCTCGACCCGGCCGCCGTCCGTGGCGACGGGGTCCTCGCGGTCGCTCCGGACCCGGCGGAGCACGCGGCGGCCGCCGCGGATACCCGCCCGGACGATGCCGCCCGGGAGGACCAGCAGCAGGACCAGCGTGATGACCGCGAACAGCAGGAAGTCCATCTGGCTGAAGGGAATCGGCGGCGTGAGCACCACGCCCGTCTCCGTCCCCGGAATCGGTATCGTGAGCGCGTCGCCGAGGTTGCTCAGTCCGTCCTGCAGGAGGATGAGGAACACCCCGCCGATGGCCGCGCCGACGATGGTGCCCATCCCGCCGAGGATGGCCGCGATGATGACCTCGACGTTGACGATGACGCTCATCAGCTCCGAGGGGCGCGCGCCGCCGACCGGCGAGTGGACGAACATCGCGCCGGCGAGGCCGCCGACGGCGGCGCTCAGCACGAACGCGAACGTCTTGAACTTCGCCGGGTTCAGCCCGGCGGCGGCGACGGCGTCCTCGTCCTCGCGGATGGCGGTGAACACGCGCCCGGCGTCCGAGCGCGTCACCGCGAACAGCAGCGCGAAGATGAGCGTGAACAGCACCAGCGCGATGTAGTACACCTCCAGCGCGGCGTCGCTACCCAGGCCGAGGAAGTAGTCCTCGCCGAGCAGCCCGCGCTCGCCGCCGAAGGTCCCGCTCTGCCAGATGAAGACGTTGAGCAGGATGAGCGGCGCGACGAGCGTCACGAGCGAGAGGTACGGGCCGCGCAGGCGCAGCGCCGGCACCCCGATGACGAGGCCCGTCACCGCGGCGAGGACGACGCCGACCGGAACCGCGAGCGCCGGCGCGATGCCGAACTCGATGTTCAACAGCGCCGAGGTGTACCCCCCGACGGCGAAGAACACGCCGTGACCGAAGGAGATCTGGCCGGTGTAGCCGGAGACGACGTCCCAGCTCATGGCGAACATCCCGAAGTAGAGCGCGCCGGTGAGCTTCAGCAGGAGGAGGTTGTCGACGGCGAACACGAAGACGCCGGGGATGCCGATGCCGAGTTCGAACTCCGAGAGCAGCGGCAGGACGGCCATGAAGACGAGGCCGAGCAGGCCGAGGACGTACCGCAGCGACAGCCCCGAGGACTCGAGTCGCTCGAACAGGCCGCCGGAGACGGTGTCGCTACTCACGCGACTCACCTCCGACGGACGTCGCGTTCGGCGTCATGCTTCCACCAGTTCGCGGCCGAACAGGCCCTCCGGTTTCGCGAGCAACACGGCGACGAGCACGATGAGAGGCGTCAGTCCCGTGAGGCTCGGGCTGATGTACTCGATGGTCATGATTTCGAGGAAGCCGATGAGGTACGCCCCGAGGACGCTCCCCTTGATGGAGCCGATACCCCCGAGGACGACGATGGTGAACGAGAGCACGAGTGGCCCCTGTCCCATCGCGTAGCTGGCCGTCTGGAACGAGCCGAGGAACACGCCCGCCAGACCGGCGATGGCGCCGGCGAGCACCCACGTCATGAGGTTGATGCGGTCGGCCTCGATGCCGACGAGCGCCGCGCCCTTGTGGCTCATGCTGGTCGCGAGCAGCGCCTTGCCCGCTTTCGTGTAGTTGACGAACGCGAACAGGCCGGCGATGACGACCCACGAGAGGACGAACACCGCGAGCATGTTCAACTGGACGTTCGTCCCGAGGATGTCCGCGTTACCGCGCAACAGCGCCGGGATGGACTTCTCCTCCGTGCCGACGAGCACGACGACCACCTGCTCGATGGCGACGGCGGTGACGAGCGTCGTTATCATCACGAGGATCGGCTCGTCCTGGATGCGCTTGACCAGTCCGAGGTAGAGGACGGCGCCGAACAGTCCGGAGGCCGCGACCGCGGCGAGGATACCGACGCCGACGCCGTAGCCGAAGACCCGCGTGACGTAGTACGTCGTGTAGGCGCCGACGGTGATGCTGGCGCCGTGAGCGAGGTTGAGGACGCCCCCAACCCCGAAGATGAGGGTGAACCCGATGGCCACCAGCGCGTACAGCGCGCTGATGATGGCCGTCTCGACGAGGACGGATGCGACGGACATCTACTGAATCCACTCGGGTTTCACGTAGTCGCCCGTGGTGAACTTGTCCGGGTAGATGACCGTCTGGTCGCCGTCCTGCCACTGCTGGAAGACCGGGTCGACCTTGTCCTCCGCGTAGACGACGTCGTGGGCGAACTCGTCGTCCGGGGGGTAGTAGGAGATGGTCCCGGCGGTCCCGGTGTAGGAGCTCTCCTCCAGACCCGTGACGACCTCGTCGGCGTCGAGGGTCCCCAGTTCCTTGACGACCTCCGCGTACTGCATGACGGCGTCGTAGGTGATGTAGCCGGTGTAGACGGGGTAGCTGTCGAACTCCTCGTTGTAGGCGTCGGAGAACGGCACCGTCTTCTCGGTCACCTCGCTCTCGGGCGTCGCGGAGTTCTGCGTGACGGCGTAGTTGCACGCCCCGTCGACGGCCTCGTAGTAGGAGGGCAACTGCATCGGGACGTGGATGCCGCCGAACTCGAAGTTCCGCTGCTGGCGCGCCCACTGGACGATGGCCGGCGTCCCCGTGTGGGCCATGGCGATGAACGCCGCGTCCGCGCCGGAGTCCTCCACGTCGTCGTAGATGGGCGAGAAGTTCTCCGTCCCGGAGGCGTAGCGCTGCTCCATCGCCACCTCGACGCCGGTGTCCCCGAGGTTCTCGTCGAGGGCGTCCTGAACGGGACCGGTCCACTCGTAGTCCTCGACGAGCACCGCCACCGACTCCCAGCCGAGGTCCTCGCGCTTCGCGTCGAGGAAGTCGACCATGTTCACGCCGAGTTCGTAGGCGTTGATGGGACCCGTCCGGAAGTGGTACTTGTAGGTGTCGTACTCCTCGTGGACCAGCCGGGAAGCCTCCGGCGTCGCGGCGCCGGAGGTCATGTGTATCGTCTGCTCGCTGGCGATGTCGTCCATGATGGCGAGCAGCACCTCGCTGGTGAACACCCCGGTCGTCATATGGACCTCCTCGCCCTGGGTGAGTTCGCGGTACTTCGTGCGCCCGGTGCCGGGGTCCTCCTTCGTATCCTCGACGACCACCTCGAAGGAGGTGCCCTCGATGAACCCGTCGTCGGTCAGTTGCTGGGCCGCGAGGCGCGCCCCGTTGGCGATGGAGCCGCCGATGGGGTCGTTGCCCGGTTCCGGCGCCAGCACGCCGATCTTGATCGTCCCCGGGAAGTCACCGCCGCCGCCACCGCCGGAACTGTTGTCACCGGAGTCGTTGTCGCCGCCCCCGCCCTCGTCCCCCGTGTCCGTCGTACTCACACACCCCGCGAGGCCGACCGCCACCGCGCCGGCCCCCGCCGTCCGCAGGAACGTCCGTCGGCGGACGTCGCTACCAACGTTTTTCGAGCCCCCGTTCGAGCTACCATCGTTCGACGTTTTTGAACCTGATTTACCATCCGTAACCATACGTTGTCATGCGTTATTATACCACGACCTTAAATCTAGAGGGTTTGTTACATGGTCGTTGATAACGATTTCCTCCTAGCGAGCGGTCCACCCGCCGTCGACGGCGAGCGTCGCGCCGGTGACGTAGCTCGCGGCGTCGCTCGCGAGGAAGACGGCCGGCCCCGCTATCTCCTCGGGGTCCGCGAAGCGGTCGAGTGGCGTTCGGTCGAGGATAGAAGCGCTGAGGTCGTCGTTCTCCCGGAGGTCGCCGGTGAGGTCGGTCGCCACGTAGCCGGGCGCGAGACAGTTGACGCGAACGTCCGGTGCCCAGTCGAGCGCGAGGCTCTTGGTCAGGCCGACCAGCCCGTGTTTCGAGGCGACGTACGGGTGCTGTCTGGGGAGCCCCACGAGGCCCCCCACGCTCGCGACGTTGACGACGGAGCCGCCGCGCTCGCGGAGGTGCGCCGCTCCCTCGCGGGCGCAGAGGAACGCCCCGCGCAGGTTCACGTCCGTCACGAAGTCGAACCCCTCCGCGTCGACACGCTCGGGCGTCCCCAGCGCGGCGTCGGGGTTGATGCCGGCGTTGTTCACGACCACGTCGGCGCCGCCGTACTCCTCCTCCACGCGGTCGAACAGCGCCGCGACGCTGTCGGGGTCGGCGACGTCGGTCGAGACGGCGAGCGCCTCCCCCCCGTCGGCCTGGATACCCTCGACGACGGTCGCGAGGTCGTCCGCGCTCCGGGCCGTCGGGACGACCGTCGCCCCCGCCGCCGCCATCCCTTCGGCTATCGCCCGTCCGATGCCGCGGCTCCCGCCGGTGACGACCGCGACGCGTCCCGCGAGGTCGAACTGCTCGTGCATGCGCCTGTCTGCCACGCACGCCGAAATAAAGGGTCCGACTCGGGGACGCACGCGGACCGCCGCCACCCGGAGGTATACGGCCGGGGCGCTCCTCTCCCAGCCAATGTTGCTCCACTGGCACCGGTGCGACCTCCGGGCGGCCGACAACGTCGCGCTCGCGGAGGCGGCCGACGACGACGTCCTCCCCGTCTTCGTGTTCGACGAGGCGGTGCTGGCGCACGCCTCGCCGCCGCGCGTGGCGTTCATGCTCGACGCGCTCGCGAACCTCAGAGGGTGGTACCGCGAGCGCGGCGGCGACCTGGCGGTCGGCCACGGGGACCCGGCCGACGTGCTGGTCGACGTCGCGGCCGAACACGGCGCCGACGGCGTCCGCTGGAACCACGACTACTCGGGGCTCGCACAGCGCCGGGACGACGCCGTCCGGACGGCGCTGGAGGGCGCGGACCTCGACCACCGGGCGTTCCACGGCGACCTCCACCACGAACCGGGGAGCATCACGACCAACGACGGCGACCCCTACTCCGTCTACACCTACTTCTGGAAGAAGTGGCGCGACCGCGAGAAGGAAGGCCCCTACGACCCGCCGGCAGACGAGGCACTCGTCGACCACGCGGGCGACGACCTGCCGACGCTCGCTGACCTCGGCTTCGACGACCCGGACTGCGAGGTCGAACCGGCCGGCGCGGACGCGGCCCGCGAGCGCCTCGCAGCGTTCTGCGACGGCCCCATCTACGAGTACGCGGAGCGACGCGACTACCCCGCCGAGGGCTGTACGTCCCGCCTGTCCGCCCACCTCAGGTGGGGGACTATCGGGGTGAGGGAGGTGTACGCGGCGACCGAGGAGGCGCTGTCGGGGGCGGCCGACGACGAGGCCCGGGAGTCCGTCGAGGAGTTCCAGAGCCAACTCGCCTGGCGGGAGTTCTACACGCACGTCCTGTTCTTCAACCCGGGCGTCGTGACGGAGAACTACAGGGAGTACGAGAACGACATCGAGTGGCGCGACGACGACGACGCCCTCCGGGCGTGGAAGGACGGCGAGACCGGCTATCCCATCGTCGACGCCGGGATGCGCCAGTTGCGCGAGGAGGGGTACCTCCACAACCGCGTGCGGATGATCGTCGCCTCGTTCCTCACGAAGGACCTGCTGCTGGACTGGCGCGAGGGGTACGACTGGTTCCGCGAGCGACTGGTCGACCACCACACCGGCAACGACAACGGCGGCTGGCAGTGGGCCGCCTCGACGGGGACCGACGCTCAACCCTACTTCCGAATCTTCAACCCGATGACGCAGGGCGAGCGCTACGACCCCGACGCCGAGTACATCCGTCGATACATCCCGGAGCTCTCGGACGTCGACCCAGGGGACGTCCACGCGTGGCACGAACTCGAGACCGACGAGCGCGAGACACTCGCGCCGGCGTACCCCGCGCCCGTCGTCGACCACGGCGAGCGTCGGGAGGCGGCGCTCGCGATGTTCGAGCGGGCCCGCGGCGAGAGCGACGACTGACGCTCACGAAAGTGGTCGTTCACCGAATCGATCGACGTCTTCGACATATAGGCATTCCAACGTAAATCGAGTTCAGGGGATGGACCGCCTCCTCCTCAATCTTTTTCAGCTATCCGTCCGACTGTCGAGTGGAGGTATCAGATTATGTCCGAACAGTCAAACCCCGAACTGCCGCCGCTTCCGTACGACTACGACGCACTGGAGCCGAGCCTCTCCGAGCAGGTCCTGACGTGGCACCACGACACGCACCACCAGGGCTACGTAAACGGCCTCGACAGCGCGGAGCAGACGCTGTCGGAGAACCGCGAGAGCGGTGACTTCGGCTCCTCCGGGGGCGCGATGCGCTCGGTGACCCACAACGGCTGTGGACACTATCTCCACACCACGTTCTGGGAGAACATGTCCCCCGACGGCGGCGGCGAGCCGTCCGGCGACCTCGCCGACCGCATCGAGGAGGACTTCGGCTCCTACGAGGGCTGGAAGGGCGAGTTCGAAGCCGCCGCGTCCGCCGCGGGTGGCTGGGCGCTCCTCGTCTACGACCCCGTCGCCAAGCAGCTCCGCAACGTCGTCGTCGACAAGCACGACCAGGGCGCGCTCTGGGGCAGTCACCCCATCCTCGCGCTCGACGTCTGGGAGCACTCGTACTACTACGACTACGGTCCGTCGCGCGGCGACTTCGTCGACGCGTTCTTCGACGTCGTCGACTGGGACGACGTCGCCGACAAGTACGACACGGTCGTCTCCACGTACGAGTAATCCGGAAGCGACACACCTTCCTTCGTTTTTCGCGACCGCTCCACGGGCGTGAGCGACCGGTACCGGCGGCTGGGCGAGCGCAGAGCGGCCGCACCGCTCTCGACCGTCACGCACGGCGACGGGGATGGGACGATTTACGACGGCGGCGACGCTACCGACGCACATGCCCCGACCGCGCGAGGAGTTCGACCGGCTCAGACCGCTCCAGTTCCGCGACCCCGCCGAGGTACTCGAGGAGGACCAGCTGTACACCGTCTACGAGATAGCGCGCCTCCTGCAGGGCGTCGAGGTGGACCGGGAACTCGACGTCGAGACGGAGAACGTCCTGCTCGACTGGGCCATCCCGTGGATGATGGTCAACGCCGACGCGTTCGTCTTCGGCGACCCCGAGGCCGACGACGAACCCGGGTACTACGGGCTGGCGACCGAGTGAGGGCGGACAGGCGACGCGACCGACGACACGCCGCCGGGTGCGTCGCGCTCCCGCTTCGCCGGCGGCGACCGGACGTCAGGACACGGCGGGTCTGGTCGCGTCCTCTCCCATAAAGACTCGCCGCCCGCTCAGAACCGCGCCGCCTGTCCGGCGAGTTCGATGTCCTGCCGGGGGGTCGTCGTGACGCTCGGCCCGTGGCCGGTGTGCATCTCGGCGAGGTCGTCGTCGACCGTCTCGTGGAGGGTGTCGATGCTCTCGACGAGCGTCGCCCGGTCGCCCTCGGCGAGGTCGGTCCGGCCGAAGCTCCCGTTGGCGAAGACGAGGTCGCCGGCGAACAGTATCCCCGGGGCGCGGGCGTAGAGACAGAGGTGGTCGTCCTTGTGACCGGGGGTGTGGAGCGCGAGGTAGTCGTGGTCGCCCATCCGGACGGTGTCGCCGTCCGCGATGGGGTGGTCGACGCCCGGCTGGTCGACGTCGAACCCCCAGGCGTCGACGCCGAACGCCTCCTTCACCGCGTCGAGGTTGCCGACGTGGTCGGGGTGCGTGTGGGTGAGGACCACGGCGTCGAGGGCGTCGACGTGCTCGCGGACGGCACTCACCACGTCGAAGTCGTTGCCGGGGTCGACGAGGACGGTTCGCTCGCCCTCGACGAGGAAGGCGTTGCTCGTGAACACGCGCTGACCCTGCGCGAGGTTACGAATCATGCGCCCGGCTACGACCGGCCCTCGCTTGTGCGTGTCGTTCTCCCGGGTCAGACGTGCGGGCGGGGGACGAGTTCGTCCGCCTCGCGCGCGGCGAGCCACTCGCAGAGCTCGACCAGTTGCTCCGTGGCGGCCTCGAAGAGCCGCTCGCCCTTCTCGGGGGTGGCGTCGGTCTGGTCGCCGAACGCCCCGTTGGCGGCGTTCTCGACGGAGTCGTAGAAGGTGCGCGCGCCGTTGACCGTCGCGCCCGCGAAGTCGAAGTCCATCCAGCCACCGTCGCGGGCGTCGGCCAGTCGGTCGTCGTGGACGAGTTCGGGACGGAGGTGCATCACCATCGCCGTCTCCTTCGGCCCGGCGTGGGGGCCGTTGTGCTCGAAGCTGTCGTTCACGAGATCCGGGATGGACTCGTCCCACATCCACTCGATGGCGTAGGCGTCGCCCGACTCGTGGAGGCGGCGACCGACCTCCCGGAGGTGCTGGACGTTCCCGCCGTGGGCGTTGACGTAGACGATGCGGTCGATACCGTGGTAGGTGAGGTTGCGTGAGAAGGACTCGACGTAGTCGCGGAAGGCGGGCGCGTCGACCCACATCGTCCCGGGGAACTGGCGGTGGTGGGGGCTGACGCCGACGTTGATGGTGGGCGTACAGAGGTAGCCCGTCCGGTCCGCCGCCTCGCGGGCGAGGCCCTGTGCGATGACGTGGTCGGTCGACTCCGGCAGGTGCGGCCCGTGCTGTTCGGTCGACCCGAGCGGCACCAGTGCCAGCGATTCGTTCTCGAAGTACTCCTCGAGGTCCGTCCACGCCTCGTCGGCCAGGTACATCCTACGCGGGGGGAGACGCCCCGAGGACCAATACGTTGCCCTTCCGGCGCGTCAGTCGTCGGCCGGGAGGTCGTCGGGCGACCCGTCGGGGACGACGGGGAGGACGGCGACGCCGAAGACCAGGTGGACGACACCGACCAGTGTCCACCACAGCCCCATCGTCGAGTCCCCGGACCGATACTGGACGGTCCCGAGGAGGAGGAACGCGAGTCCGACGAGGACGAAGACGACGGTTCCGACCTTCGGACTGCCGAACCGGGCGACGAGCGACGCCTCGCGGCTCATCGGCCACCCGAACCCGTCTCGCGACCCGTCCGCGACGAGACGCCTTCCGACCCCATAGACGCGCACTCGATGGTCCTGTAGAACCCCTTCTCGGTTCGAATCACACCACACGACTGACACTCCCAGACGAGCTTTCGGAACCGCCCCTCGACCGCCCGGAGTGGGTGTCCCCACGACCGACCGAGCTGACCGAGGCGTTCCGGAACGCCGGACATGGTACGTCTGCCTCGCGCTACCTCGTTCAACCCACCGGCTACACAGAACACCCCGAGGGCTAGTATGAATAAATTCCTGTCGGACGTGTTACTTTTCGGTCGGTCGTCAAGGCGCGCCGGCGAGCACGAGGCGAGCGCGTTCGTCGCCCCGGTTGACCAGCTGTCTGCGCTGGTCCGGCGAGAGGCGAATCGCTTCGTTCCGTTCGAGCGTCACGGTGTCGTCGCCACAGTCGACGTCGACCCGGCCGTCGACGACGACGTACACCTCCTCGTGGTCGTCGCCGGCGTGGTCGTGTTCCTTCCCTTTCGCCCCGGGTTCGAGTTCCAGCACGGTAACGCCCACTGCCTCGGCGTCGAGGGCGTCCCGGAGGAACCACATGCCACCGTACTCCTCGTCGATGACCGACTCGACGTCCTCGGGACTCGCGGTCTGGTAGGTCATACACGGGCACGGAGGGGCGCGAGGCGTATCAGTTGTGGGGGAGAGGGGAAGCGAGGGACGGAACGGAAGGCATTATCACGCTGACCGGTATTCCACAGACAGACACCACGTCCCCATGAAACAGTACCTCGACCTCGTCGAACGGGTCCTCTCGTCGGGGAGCCACAAGCCGAACCGGACCGGCGTCGACACCGTCTCGTCGTTCAGCCAGCACTACCGCGTCGACCTCGCGGAGGGGTTCCCCCTGCTGACGACCAAACGCCTCGACGGCTTCCGCTGGGACTCGCTCGTCCACGAACTGCTCTGGTACCTCTCGGGCGAGGAGCACGTCAGGACGCTGCGCGAGCACACCGGTATCTGGGACGCCTGGGCCGACGACTCGGGGCGCCTCGACACCGCCTACGGCCGGTTCTGGCGGCGCTACCCGATACCCGAGCGTTCGAGTCGACTCGACGGCGAGTCCTGGCCCGACGACGCCCACCGGTGGGTCAACGACGACGAACGGACCTTCGACCAGCTCGGGTACGTCCTCGACACACTCCGCGAGGACCCGACCTCCCGACGGCTGGTCGTGAACGCCTGGCACCCCGCGAACGCCGCGGTCAGCACGCTCCCGCCCTGTCACTACACGTTCGTCTTCAACGTCCAGGGCGACCGGCTGAACCTCCACCTCACCCAGCGCTCCGGCGACGTGGCCCTCGGGGTCCCCTTCAACGTCGCGGCGTACGCCCTGCTGGCGGAGGCCGTCGCCCAGCGTACCGGGTTCGAGGCGGGCGAGTTCGCCCACACCGTCGTCGACGCGCACGTCTACTGTGGCGCCGGCGAGCGCGGCGCGTGGTACGCCGACAACCTCGACGCCCTGCAGTCCCGACTGGCGGCCGTCGAGGGGCGCGAGGGGTACCGCGACGTGCGCGCGTGGCTCGAATCGACCGCGCCGCCGGAGGCCGACGGCGAGGAACGCTACGACCACGTCCCCGGCCTGCTCGAACAGCTCTCGCGCGAACCGCGCGAGCGCCCCGAAATCGCCATCAGCGACAAGCCGCTCGACGAACTCGCGTTCGACGACATCGAACTGCGTAACTACGACTCGGCGGAGGGTATCCGCTTCGCCGTCGCGGAATGACGGGCGACGGTTCGGTCCGCGACGTCGACCCGCGCAGAGAGGGGGGCGAGGCCCCCGAGGTGGCGCTCGTCGCGGCCGTCGCCGCCAACGGCGTCATCGGCGCGGACGGCGAGATGCCGTGGCACTACCCCGAGGACCTGAAGCACTTCAAGCGGCTCACGACGGGCCACCCCGTCGTGATGGGGCGACGGACCTACGAGAGCATCGTCGCCGACCTCGGCGGCCCGCTGCCCGACCGGACGAACGTCGTGTTGAGCACGCGCGACCTCGACCTGCCGGAAGGGGCAGTCAGTGCGGACTCGGTCGAGGCGGCGCTCGCGACGGCCCGCGAGGCCGTGGACGGGGACGAAGACGTCGTGTTCGTCGTGGGGGGAGCGACCGTCTACGAACAGCTCCTCCCGCTGGCGGACCGACAGTACCTCACCGAACTCCCCGAGGCGTACGACGGCGACACGTACTACCCGGCGTGGGACCGCGAGGCGTGGGTGGAGGTCGACCGCGAGGAGCGCGACGGTCTCGCGTTCGTGGCGTACGAGCGCCGCGAACGCGCGTGATAGCCGCGCCCGCGGGGTCGTCGACCACCCCGAGCACGTTGGTAGCAGTTCCCGCGGGTATTATGCCGCCGGTCGGTTAGTCTACCGACATGAGCGACCCCATCGACTACGGCGCGCTCGACGCCGGGCGCGACTGTAACTACTGGACCTTCGACCCGACGCTCGCGGCGGCGGCCGAGCGCGCTTACCCGCCGGAGGAGTTCGACTGGGCCGCCCCTCGACTGGAGGCGTTCGGCGAGGTGGTCGGGACGCGGGTCGTCGAGAACTCCGAACGCGTCGAGGCGAACCCGCCGACGCTGCACACCTACGACCGGTGGGGCGAGGTGGCCAACCGCGTCGAGTACCACCCGGCGCTCGCCGACACCGAGCGAATCACCTACTGCGACTACGGCCTCTCGCACGACGTGTTCCACGCGCCGCCCGGCCGCGAGGAGCCGATGGGTCTCACCCACGCGCTGACCCTGCAGGCGGTGCTCTCGTTCGCCGACCCCGGGTTCGTCTGTCCGGCGTCGATGACCGTCGGCGCCGCGCTGGTGCTCGACCGGTTCGGGGACGACGACAGGTTGGAGGAGTACCTGGAGCGACTGACCACGCGCGACCCCGAGACGTACATCGAGGGGGCGATGTTCCTCACCGAGAAGCAGGGCGGCAGCGACGTGGGGGCCAACGAGACCGTCGCCCGGGAGACCGACGAGGAGGGGGTGTACCGCCTCACCGGCGAGAAGTGGTTCTGTTCGAACGTCGACGCCGAGGGGACGCTCGCGCTCGCGCGCCGCGAGGGCGCCCCCGAGGGGACCGCCGGCCTCTCGCTGTTCCTCGTCCCGCACACGACGGCCGACGGGGAACTGAACGACCAGCTCTACCGGCGGCTGAAGGACAAACTGGGGACGCTCTCGGTGCCGACGGGCGAGGTGGAGTTCCGGGGCGCGGAGGGGTACCTCGTCGGCGAACCCGAGTCGGGCTTCCGGCAGATGACGGCGATGCTCAACTACGAGCGCCTCTCGAACGCGGCGGCGAGCGTGGGAGTGATGGGGCGCTGTCTGCTGGAGTCGAAGGTCCGGGCGGCCAACCGGGAGGCGTTCGGCAAGCCCATCGACCAGCACCCCCTCATGCGCCGCGACCTCGTGGAGATGAGCGTCGACTACGAGGCGGCGACGGCGTTCACCTTCGCCGCCGCGTCCCTGCTCGACCGCCACCACCGCGAGGACGACGAGGACGCCTACCGGCTGATGCGCCTGCTCGTCCCCATCGCGAAGTCCCGGACGGCCCGCGAGGCCGTCGACACGGCCTCCTACGCCTGCGAGGTCCTCGGGGGCAACGGCTACGTCTCGGGGTTCGCCACCGAGCGGATGCTCCGGGACGCGCAGGTGCTGCCCATCTGGGAGGGTACCTCGAACGTCCTCGCGCTCGACGTCCTCCGGGTGCTGGAGCGCGAGGCGGCCCACGAGGTGTTCGTCCCCGCGGTCCGGGAACGGCTCGACGGCGTCGACCACGACTCGCTCGCGGCCGCCGGAGACACCGTCGCGAGCGAACTCGCGGACCTCCAGCGGGCGATGGCGACGCTCGCGACTGAGGACCCCGAGTACGCCCAGCTCAAGGCGAAGGACCTCGTGGACTACCTCTACGACGTCTTCGCCGCCGCCGAGTTGCTCGCCGTCGCGCAGGCCGACATCGAGGCGGGCGACGGCCGCGCCGCGCTGGTCGCCCGCTCGTTCGTGCGGTCGCGCTTCGGTCGGCGGTCGGCGCGCGGACGCGGTATCGACGACGGCGACCGCCTCGCGCTCGACGCGTTCGACGCCGTCGTCGGCCACGCGCGCGTCGAACCGGCCGCGCTCGCCGACCCGACACCGGCCGACGACTGACCGGTCGAACGGCGGCGCGACGGGGGGCCATGCGGAGACACAGCACGCCGTGTCACTAGCGGCCGAGTGACATACTGTAGTCGGGGCCGTTTTGTACTCCGGCGGGTATGGCTACGATAGATGTCGCGCGCGCTGGGGGTGTGGCTGCTCGCCGTCTTCCTCGTCGTCTCTGCGGTTCCGGGCGGAGGAGCGGCGGCCCAGTCGGAACCGACCCCCGAGTTCGACCGCACGACGTTCGACATCGAGGTGATGGAGAACGGCTCCGCGCGCTGGACCTTCGAGTACTCACAGCCGCTCGAGACGTCGGCCGACCGTTCGGAGTTCGAGACGTTCGCGGCGGAGTTCAACGAGAGCGAACAGGAACTCTACACGGACTTCCAGGAACGAGCACGGACCCTGACGACCACCGGGAGCGAACAGACCGGACGCCAGATGTTCCCGGTCGACTTCGAGCGGCAGGCGTACGTCACCCCGCTCGGTAACAAGGGGGTCGTCGAGATGTCGTTCCGCTGGGAGGGGTTCGCGCTCGTCTCCGACGACCGCGTCGTCGTCGGAGACGTCTTCGACGGGGGGCTCTACCTCGCACCGAACCAGCGACTGCAGATGTCGTGGGACGACGACCGACTGACGTACGTCTCGGCGAGTCCCGACGCGGACCAGCAGACGTCGGAGACCGTCATCTGGGAGGCAGAGGACGGCGGGACGCAGTTCTACGACGAGCAGCCGGGGCTGACGCTCGAATCCCCCAACGCCACCAACGAGTCGGACACCGACGACGAGGACACCCCCGACTCGGCCGTCGAGGGAGTCCTCTCGCCGATGTCCATCGGCGCCCTGCTGGCCGCGCTCGCGCTCTGCGCGCTCGCGCTCGTCCGGTTCGACGTCGTCGACAGACTCGGCGACGATGGGGACGGCGGGAGTGAGGGCACCGGCGACGGCGCGGGCGGCGACAGTCCGGGTGACGGTTCGAGCGGTGGCGACGGTCCCGGCCCTCCGACGACGGACGCGGGTGTCGAGACGAGTCGGGACGTGGGTGACGACACCGACGCCGAGGAGGGTCCCGACCCGGTGGTCGAACCGGGAGGGCCGAGCGAGGCGGCGGACATCCCCGACGAGTTGCTGTTGACCGACGAGGACCGGGTCCTGCGCCTCCTCGAGGAGAACGGCGGGCGGATGCGGCAGGTCGACATCGTCGAGGGGACCGACTGGTCGAAGTCGAAGGTGAGCATGCTCCTCTCGGACATGGAGGACGACGGCCTGGTGAACAAACTCCGCGTCGGCCGGGAGAACATCGTCAGTCGGGACGTCGAGAGCGGGTCGGAGCCGCCGTCGTCCGGTGATGACGAGTGACACGGAGACGGTGAAACGGAACCGTTAAGGGTGATTCGAGAATACGGAGAGATGTAGACGCACGGTGCGTCAGGCGTGCTCTGATAGTGTAGTCCGGCCAATCATATTGCCCTCTCGAGGCAATGACCGGGGTTCAAATCCCCGTCGGAGCACTTCTTCAACCGACGAACGGGAAGCGTGCGGGCCGCGTTTCCGTTACGCCGTTCCCGGGATACGCGCGAATCTTTTTGTCATCGTTCGACGAATTCGCGGCCGTGAACCTCAGCAAAGGGTTTCTCCTCGCTCTCATCGCCGCCCTCCTCGTGCTGTCGGCCGTACTGATTCGGCCGTTTCTCCAGTACGTCCTCGGTGCCGTCCTCCTCGCCTACATGCTCTACCCGCTACAGGTTCGCTTCGAAGCGTACTCGTCGCCGACGGTGGCTGCACTCTCGCTCGTCGTCCTGGTCGTTGCCGGTGTCGTCGTCCCGTTCGTCGTCGTCCTCGGAACCGTCGCGGACAGTGCGGAGCGACTCCTCCAGAACGTCGACGCCGACGCGATGCAGATCGGAGTGATCGAATCGCGAATCGAGGAGCTCACCGGTCGAGAGGTCGATATCGCCGGGGAGCTCGTTCGCTCGGGACGGGATATCGGGACGGTTCTGTTCGAACGGTCCATCGAAGCAGTCGGTACGATCACGTTCCACCTCATCGGAATCGTGCTGGCGCTCTTTATCATCTACTACCTCCTCAAAGACGGTGACGACCTGCTCGACTGGCTTCACCGAACGGTCCCCCTCCCGACGGACATCCAGCGCGACCTCTACGCCGAGATCGACGACGTGATGTGGGGCGTCCTCTTCGGACACGTCTTCGTCGGCATCGTCCAGGGGGTCGTCGCCGGCGTCGGACTCGCCGCCACCGGCGTTCCCAATGCGGTGTTCTGGACGGCCGTCATGGTCGTTCTCGCCATGGTCCCGCTCGTCGGTGCGGTCCCGGTCTGGGGTGGAGCGGTGGTCTACCTCTACTTCACGGGCGAACCGTTGCTCGCCGCCGGATTGTTCGTCTACAGCGTCGTCGTCGTCGGACTCACAGACGACTACCTCCGTCCATTCGCCGTCGACAGGTACGCCAAACTCAACCCCGCCGCCATCCTCCTCGGTATCCTCGGCGGTGCGTACGCGTTCGGGGTTATGGGACTGTTCTTCGGACCCGTCATTCTCGGCGCGCTCAAAGCCTCCCTCCGCGTCGGCGTGGACAGCTGGTCCCGGCTCGACGAGGGCGACGTCGGCTGATTGGCCGTTCGTGGTCGGTCGTACGGGCTCTCGGGCGCTCTCGGGGAGAGAATCGTCGGTCGGTTCCCGCCAGGAGCCGGCGGTCGGAGCGAGTGTGGGAGGTATCGTCGTGGGGGTTCTTACGTCCGATCGCCGAACAGGTCGCATGGCCAGCGCGACGGACCAGCTCTCGGAACCGACCGTTCTCGCTCACGCCAAGCGTCGACTGTTCCCCGGGGACGAGCGGGACACCTACGCCGTCGTCGACACCCAGTTCTCGACGGACTACTGGCTCCCGGGGCAGCGTATCACACCGGCGGTACGGGAGGCGCTCGCGCCGTTCAACCACGTCCGCATGGGGAGCGGGTATCCGGACCTGGTCGGCGTCCGGGCGCTCGAACCGGACCTGTTGGCCGTCGAGCGCTTCGGCGACGAACCACCCCTCGTCGCCATCGAGGCGAAGGGGTACACACAGGGAGGGACCGTCGACACGGAACGGGGCATCGTACAGGCGTACGACAGGCTCCACGAGGCGAACGCCGCGTACGTCGCAGTTCCGAACGCCGCCGTGACCCGGACGGACCGGACGCTGGCGCGGGAGTTGAACGTCGGCGTCCTCGGAGTCCACGCCGACGGGCGGGTCGAACCGCTCGAAATCCCGCGAGTGGTCGGGAACCGGTCGACCGGCGAGACGACCGCCATCAGGTTCCAGGCGAGCGCCCAGGGCGTCGCCAACGCGTCGTTCGGTCTCAACCACCCGAAGAACTACCTCGGCTACCCGCTCGCCCTCTACGCCGACGGGCCGACGGACGACCTGCTCCGCGAGTACCGGGTCGTCGGTGCCGTCGACGACGCCCGCAGGGGGGCCGCCTTCCTCGACCTGGTCGACGAGCGACCGGAGGGGGTGACGCTGACCGCGCTCGGGCGTGAGGTGGTTCGGTTCGCCAGGAGCCACTACGGGTCGGCCGAGTCGGCGCTGGCGGAGTTCGAGAACTGGTATCGAAGCTCTCGACGCTTCGTCGAACTCGCCCCGAGGTGGGGACAGCTCGCCCGGCGGGTCGTGTTCGCCTACCCGGCGACTCACCTGATCGTCGAGGAGCTCCAGCACATGCACGAGGACGGGTTCGCCGACCCGTCGCTCGTCGACCTGGTCGAGTACCTCCACCAGCTGCACCCGTCGTTCACCGTCGAACTGTTCGTTCGCGGTGACGAGTCCGTCAGACGCCGAGTGCTCACCCCCGACGGCGACCTCCGACGGTCGGCGCTCGAAGACGGTACCGTCTACCACTCGCCGACGGTCTTCCAGCTGAAGGCGATGCTGTACCACGTCGGCCTCCTGACGGAGCGCGGACGAGAACCGAACAGGCTCGACCCGACCGACGACGTCTGGGCGCTTCGAGAACCGGTGTGAGGCTCGGCGCTACACTTACCAGTCGCGACGGCCGAGTATCCGGGGAGATGCCATCGAAGACGAGAGACACTACCGTCGAACGGACGGAGGACGAGGGAGTCAGAGAGCGCCTCGGCGACTCGCTCGACGCGGCGACCGGTCGCCGTCCCGGTGTGAGCACGAGCAGACAGACCGACCGAGTCATGCGCTACGGGACGCTCGCCGTCGGGTCGCTGGTGGTCGCCCTCGCCCTGTCGGTCCTCCCGTTCGTCGGGGCGATTCCCCTCTCGGGACTGCTCGCGACGCTGGCGTGGCTCGGGGTCGTCGTCTTCGGCGTGCTCGCCGCCTACCCGCTGGTCAAGGCGCTCGCGACGTGACGGCCGGACGAGGAGCGAAGGAGGTGTGGGTCAGGGCTTCAGCGTGACGGTGTCGACCGTACCGAGGTCGACGGTGCCCGCGGTGCCACTCCCGCTCGCGCTCTGACCGTCCGGTCCGTCGACCGTCACGGAGACCTCCTCACCGTCCCACGTCGCGTAGTCGAGGGCGACTCCACTCGGGTTCCCGGGGACGGTGATACGGTCACCGCCGGCGACGTACTCGAGCGTCGTGACCTGTCCCCCGTCGACGGGGTACGTCGCGAGGAGGTAGCCGGACCAGTCGGCGTCGCCGTCGACGGTCACCGCCGCCGACCCGCTGAGTCGCTCGGCGGACTCGCCGCGTTCGAACCGAATCGCGGCGTCTTCGTTCGTGGTGCTGACCGTGCGTTCCGTCTCGCCGTCTTCCAGGAACTGGAGGTCGACGGCCTCGCCCTGCGAGTAGCCCTGTAGCTGGACCCACTCCATCCCCTCGGGGACGATGAACGTGTCCGTCCCGCCGTTGTACTCCTGGGACCCGGAGGGCGTGTAGAGCGTCGCACCCCACGTGTCGCCGGTGACCGCTCGAAGCGCGTACGGGGGGTCGCCGCGGTCGTTTTGGTCGTCGGGTCGCTGGTCGGTGGCACCGCCGGCACGGGCGACGACCTCACCGTCGACCTTCACGACGGCCTTCCCCGAGACCTGAACCTGCCGGAGGTCGCCGGTGAACTCGTAGGCGTCGTAGCCGTCGTCGACCTGCCCGGAGAGCGTACTCCCGTCGGGCCCGATGGTGTCGTCGTCGGTGCCACCGCGCAGCGGCGTCAACTCGCCCGAGACGGCCACCCGGTAGGTGCTCGTCGACGCCTGCTGGCCGTCGACGACCAGCGTGTGCGTCTCCCCGTCGCTCGCGGCCGAGTCGTCGGAGTCGTTCGAGTCATCCGACTCGTCCGCTGAAGAGTCGTCGGAGTCGTCAGAGTTGTCAGAGTCGCCGGAGTCGTCGGAACCTTCCGAGTCGCCGTCACTCGACTCGTCGTCCGACGAATCACTGTCGTTCGTCTCGGCGTCCGAATCACCGTCGTCAGTGTTCGTGTCGTCCGACTCGTCGAAATCGTCGTCGCTCGCGTCGTCAGTCCCAGCCGACGAGTCCGAACCGTCACCGTTCGTACCATCGCCGTCGGGTCCGTCATCACCGGTCCCGTCGCCCTCCGGCGCGACGGCGTCGGGGCCGCTCGCTGCTTCCGCCGCCGTGTCGGACGTGTCGTTCCCGCTCAACGAGTCGGAATCGGTCGCCGCCTCGCCCGTGTCTCCGCCCGGGCCGAACCCCGGAACCATACCGGGGAGAGCGAACACGGCGAACGCGACGAGCGCCCCGACGACGACGACGGCGGCGACGACGGCGATCACTCCTCCACTCACCGAATCGAAGATAGAGTCGGACCCCGGAGACTGCGACCGTCTCCGACGGGGTCCACCACCAGAAGACATGGTGTTACCATCGGTTTAGGTATAATAATTTTTACTAAATTTATAAGTGTTAGTGATATTCATATAATCGTGAAATAGAGGGGAGAACGCGTTCAGATGGACGGGGGACAGAGAGAGTACGTTTCGTCTGTTATCTCTGTGGAGGAGAGGGGAATCGATGGACAATGGTTGCTGGTTTCGATGGATTCAAATATTGCTATCTGAGGAGCGGTGTGATACAGGGGGAAACCGCACGTATCGAGGAGTGGGTCTCGCCACGTCGACGGATCTCGCCACGTCGACAGACCTCACCACGTCGACAGACCTCACCACGTCGATGGACCTCACCACGTCGATGGACCTCGCCACGCCGGACGGCGAGAGCGAGCGAGAAGGGTCCTGGAGACGCACGGACGATAGCCGCCGATCATCCCCCGATTGGTGACCGAGAACAGACGAAACGTACTCTCTCTGTCTCACCCCCTCCGCACTCGTCGTCTCCCCCTCGCTCTCCGTCCACCTGTTCTCCTTCCACTCCCCCTGGCTCCACTCCTCCTCCCGACGCGTTCTCTCGAGTGGAGACCGACCGCGTCCACGTCGACGACCCGCACCCACGACGGCAGACCGAACCCGACCTCTCTCTCGCGACCGAGAACAGACGAAACGCACTCTCTCTGTGTGGCCGCAACTACACGACGGTTTCACGGGGTGAAAACAGACGAAATGTACTCTCTCTCTCTCCCTCGACGGGTAACACCCGAAACGCACGAAACGCGCGAAACCGGGGGAACAGGCGAAACACGCGAACCGAACCCCTTAAGTCCCGTTTGGGGGACGTTCAGGGTACGAAATTTCTCATCATGGGTGGCCCATTCAGCGAGATAAACGACACGCTGTTCGCGGACAAGCGGATGCTCGAAGAGGAGTACCAGCCGGAGACCATCCTGGAGCGCGACGCGGAGGTCGAAGCCTACCAGCACGCCCTGAAGGACGTCCTGTTCGGCCGCAACCCCGCGAACATCTTCGCCTACGGGAAGACAGGGGTCGGCAAGACCGCGGTCACGAAGTACATGCTCGCCGAGCTCGCGACCGAGGCGCGTCGTCGCGAGGCGGCCGACGACGTCCACCTCCTCATCCACAACTGCAACGGGGCGTCGGTGTACGGGACCCTCCGGAGCCTCATCAACGACCTCCGCCCGGCGGGGGAGGACCCGTTCCCGAAGAAGGGGCTGTCGGTCGGCGACGCGCTGGAGGAGTTCTACGCCCGGATGGACGAGCGCGGCGGGACGTTCCTGCTCGTCCTCGACGAGATAGACCACATCGACGACCCGGACCCTCTGCTCTACGACCTCCCGCGCGCTCGCGCGAACGGCCACCTCGAGACCGCACGCGTCGGCGTCATCGGCATCTCGAACAACTACCGCTTCCGCGAGTCGCTCTCGCCGAAGGTACGCGACACGCTGATGGAGAAGGAGATATCGTTCTCGCCGTACGACGCCGGCGAACTCGTCACCATCCTCGAACACCGCGCCGAGCGGGCGTACGTCGAGTCGGCCTGCGACGGGTCGGCCATCAGGAAGGCCGCGGCGCTCGCCGCCCGCGACACTGGCGGGGCGCGCCAGGCGCTCGACCTGCTCCGCACCGCCGGCGACCTGGCCGAACAGCGCGGCGACGCCACGGTGACCGACGACCACGTCGGCGACGCCCAGGAGGTCGTCCGCCGGGGTCGCATCACGAACAAGATTCGCGACCAGACCATCCACGGCCAACTCGTCCTCGAGGCGGTGACACACCTCAACGAGCACGGTCGGACCCCCGCCCGCTCGAAGGAGATACAGCGCGCCTACGAGCGGACCGCCCGGAACTGGGACCGGCCGCCGCTGACGACCCTCCGGAGCGTCCAGTCGCACCTCGGCGACCTCCACATGCTCGGCTTCCTCGCGCGCTACGAGCGAAACGACGGCCGGGACGGCGGAGCCTACTTCGAGTACGACCTCAACGATATCCACCCCGACGCCGTCGTCGAGACCCGCGAGGCCATCGAGGCCGAGTACGCCGAGTAGTCGCCTCGGTGCCACCCACAGTTCGTTTCGTCTGTTACACAGACACGTTCTCGCTCCGACACGCCGGCGCGAGATATCTATGCCACCCGACGGTGCTCGACGCTGGTCGACGGCGGTCGACGTCGAACTACCCTTTCGAGCGGTGTCTGTGGCCCCCGAACGCCACCCATCGACCGGTGATTTTCATTCACTATTCGATTGAATTCATAGAAAGCGATATATCTACCCACGTACTTGTTCGATGTACGACTATGCCTCACTTGCACGAGACCAGCGCGGCCGCGAGCGGCGAGCGGTGGGTCATCCGGGACGACGAGGACCCCCCTACTGCCGGAGCGATACAGGTGACGCCCCACGGACAGCGTCTGCTGGCCGACGCGGGTTTCGTCGATGCCGACTACCTCGACCCGACGGTCGTCGCCGCCCTGACGGCACTCGACGTCCTCTACACTGTCGACGGCTCCTGCCCGACCGACGTCGTGACGTCGACCGAGACACCGCGGACGGTCGACCGACGCGCCGCCCTGGCGTGCCTCCTGGTCGAGTCGTACCCCCCGACCGACCTCGTCGCCGACGCCGCGCTCGTCGACCTCTTCGGGTCGCTCGGCGCGCTCGACCGTTCGACGCTCGAACCGTTCATCGAGGCGTGCTGTGCGGGGACGCCGTTCGACGCGCCGACGCTCCTCGACGCGGACGCCGCCCTCACCGAGTTCGCCCGGTCACATCCCCCTGCGGAGCACAACCCCGCCCTGCTCGCCCTCTTCGTCCACGTCGCCTGGTCGACGGCGTACGGGAAAACCGTCCTCTACCTCGACGTGGCTGCGGGACCGACCACCGACTGTCTCTGTCGCATCGGCGAGTACGACTACTTCGTCGACGGCGAGGACCTCTGGTCGGACGGCCTCGCGCACCCACTGCGCGAGACGATACCGGGCAGTCCGCTCTTCGGCGCGCTGACCAGGACCGCCCGCGCCGACGTCCGGACGTTCTTCGGTCGGGTGGTAGCGGCGCTCGCCCGGGCGCAGGCGGACCGCACCCTCGCGCGCGTCGACTCGCCGCTCTCGGACCTCTTCCGGACCGGGCTCGCGGGGGCCGGCCTCGACGTCGTCGCCCTCCCCGCCCCGACGGACGCGCCCGCACCCACCCTGGAGTGGGACCTGCGAGGGGAGACGGACGACTGACCGGCGCGACCGCTCGGCACGTGCGCCGGGGGTCGACGACCCGGACGGACAGACACTCGAGGGTCCCCGTCGGTACGCTGGTCGCGTGAGAACGTCACGGACGACGGGGGTGATGGCAGCAACGGCCCACGGGCCGAGCATGTCCCGACGTCCGGCGAGTCGGCGGCGCGAACGATGCCCCGTCGACAGTCGGACGTGTAGTGCCGCCTGTATGTGTTTTATGGCTCACACGGAAGCCGTGTCCCTCCAGTAGCACCGGGACAGTACATTCTCAATTACAATAAACAAAACAAAAATGAAATATATTTATGAGGGTCGAGCCGCCTGGTGGGAGTGATGAACCGGGTCGAGACACTCGAAACCCGCGTCGACGCCCTCGACACCCGACTCGTGGAACTCCTCGAGGAGTACACCGTCGTCCGAGAGCGCCTCGAACAACTGGAAGCCGAGTGCGACGGCCGCTCCGGGGCGCTCGCCACGACCGCACGAACCGATTCGACCGACGAACCGGCGAGTGACGGACTGGCGACCGACCGACCGGGGACCGACCGACCGGGGACCGACGCTCCGGACACCGTCCGCGAGCGACGACCGACCAGGACGCCGACGGGGCTCTCGCCGGCGACGCAGGCGGAGGTGGCCGACGCCATCGAGCGACTGGACGAGGAGGCCGACGCCGGCGAGTCGCTGGAGGACATCGACCTCGACTGACTACCGTCGCTCGGCCGCGGTGACGCCGATACCGCAGAGGACGACGACGCCACCGAGGACGGTGAGCGCGCCCGGCACCTCCGCGAGGAGCGCAAGTGCGAGCAACGTGCTCCCGACCGGTTCCGCGAGCAGCGAGACGCTCACGACGCTCGATTCGACGTGGCCCAGCGCCCAGTTGACGACGGTGTGCCCGAACAGCCCCGGCCCCGCCGCCATCGCCACGAACAACAGCCACTCGCGGGGCGGGTAGGGCCAGAGCGCATCGGCTCCCGCGCTCGCGACGACGACGGCGAGCAGGACGAACGTACAGACGCCGTAGACGACGGTGACGTACGGCAGGAGCGGGACGCGCCGGCGAATCGACCGTCCGGCGAGCACGTAGACGGCGGTCATCACGGCGGCACCGACGGCGAGCGCGTTCCCGTACAGCGGGCGCGCACCGGTCGTCGCGGCCCCGAGGAGGTCGGCACCGGCCATGAGCGCCATGCCGGCCAGCGCGACGAGGATGCCCGCGACGGCCCGGCCGGTCACGCGCTCGTCGAGCAGGAAGGCCGCGCCGACCGCCACGAACACGGGCTGGGCCTGGACGAGCGTGACGCTCGCGGCGACGCTCGTCCACTCGAGGCTCTCGAACCACGCGCCGAAGTGCAACGCCAGCGCGACGCCCGCGACGCCCGCCCCGAGCAGGTCGCGTCGAGAGAGGCGCGCGACCCCCGCCCGCGACCGGGTAGCGGCGAGGGGGGCGACCAGTGCGAGGGTGAACAGGACGCGATAGAACGCCTTCACCGAACTCGGCGCGTCGCTGAAGCGGACCAGGATGGCGCTCGTACTCACGGCGAGGACGGCGACGGCGAGCGCCAGCACGGGGGAGACGGGGACCGACTCGCGTGACACGTCTCCCCTCCGGACAGCGCCGGCTTACCCGTTTTCGTTCGTCCTCAGGCCTCGAACAGCGTCCGGGTCTTGCGGTGGCGGTAGCGGAACATCGGTTCGAACCCGAGGTCGCCGAACGCGGCCGCCGCCTCACCGAGCGGTCCGCCCGGCAGTTCGTACTCGACGTGGTCGCGGACGACGGTCCCCTCGCCGTCGCGCTCGAAGGTGTGCGTGTGCCGCCAGAAGGGGAACGGTCCGTCCTCCATCTCGTCGACGAAGTAGGCGCTGTCCTCGTCTTCCTCACGCTCGACGATGACCGACACCCACCGCTGGCGCGGCCCGACGCCGAACGGGCGCACCGAGGAGTACGCGCGGGCGCCAGCCTCCATCGTCTCCGGGTTCTCCTCGCCGTCGGGGCCGACGACGCGGTCGACGTCGAGGTTCATGAACTGTGGGGTGAGCGCCTCCAATCCCTGGATACGCGAGTGGAAGTCCCACACGCCCTCGAACGGTGCGTCGACGCGAGTCTCGCGTTCGAACACGGCCATAGGGTCAGTAGGACGAGAGGACCTAAAGGGTCGGCGGTGGCGGCGAAGCGGACGCGTTCGGGGGAACGGGGCGGGAGTGTGCGACGGCGGGGCGTCGGGAGGCGGCGCTCACTTCAGTCGTTCCTGCAGGAACGACGGGTGGGCGGCGGTGACGCCGTCGATGGAGAGGATGCGCTCGCTGATGACCTCCCCGACGGCGTTGCCGTCGGTGGCGCGCACCTCGGCCATTATCATGTGGTCGCCGGACGAGGAGTAGAGCGCCTCGACCTCCGGGAGGTCCTTCAGCGCACGGGTCGCCTCAACGTAGCGCTCGGACTTCACGTCGATGCCGACCAGTGCGATGCTCGTACTGGAGAGCTTCTTCGGGTCGACGTCGGCGGAGTAGCCGACGATGACGCCGTCGTTCTCGAGTTTGTTGATGTACTTTCGAACCGTCGGCTTCGACACCCCCGCACGCTCGGCTATCTCCGCGTAGGATGCCTGCGCGTCCTCTTCGAGCACCGAGAGGATGCGATTCTCGGTGGTGTCCACACTCATAGACGTTATTTTTGCGTCGGGGAAAAAATACCTTGCGAAGGCGAAAACGACCTGACGCCATCACGGAGGCGTGTTCGTCCTGCGGTCGTCAGCGGTGTCGGTCCATGAAGTCGTAGGACCGTTCCCACTCGTAGTCGTCGTCGAAGTAGCGCTCCGCGAGCGGCGTCTCGGGCATCTCGCCCGTCGACTGCTTCTCCTGGCTGTAGGAGGGGCGGTCGTCCCGGTAGAACCGCCCGGTGAGCACCTCGCCCTCGTAGAGGCGCGACTCCGCGTCGTACATCGCGTCGGCCGCCTCGCGGCGGTCGGTGACGTCGAAGTCGAACTCGTCGTCCTGCTGGATGTCCGTGTAGGGGACGTACTGTCGGGCGTCCTTGTTCCACGTCGGACACTGCGTCAGGAAGTCGATGTGGGCGAAGCCGTCGTGCTCGACGGCCTCCTTGATGATCTCCTTAGCCTGGTTCGGGTTCACCGCCGCGGTGCGCGCGACGTAGGACGCGCCCGCAGACAGCGACATCGAGAGCGGCCGCACGGGGTCCTTCGCGCTCCCGTGGGGCTGGGTCTTCGACTTGTGACCCTTCGGACTGGTCGGGGAGGTCTGCCCCTTCGTCAGCCCGAAGATCTCGTTGTTGAACACGATGTAGGTCATGTCGTGGTTCTCCCGGGCGGTGTGCATGAAGTGGTTCCCGCCGATGCCGTAGCCGTCGCCGTCCCCGCCGGCCGCGACCACTTCGAGGTCGGGGTTGGCGAGTTTGGCGGCGCGGGCGACCGGCAGCGAGCGCCCGTGGATGGAGTGGTAGCCGTAACTGTTGAAGTACGACGAGAGCTTGCCCGAGCAGCCGATGCCCGTCACCAGCAGCACCTCGTCGGGGTTCTTGCCGAGTTCGGCCATCGCGCCCTTCAGCGCCTTGAGGACGCCGAAGTCGCCACAGCCCGGACACCACGTCGCCTGGGGTTCGATACCCGGGGTGAACTCGTTCTGGTCGATCTCCCGTTCCTCACCGATTGCGCTGAATGCACTCATTGTCAGTCACCTGCCGCGGGGACGTACTTCGTCGTCTCGCCCGCCGGGTCCCCACCGTTGATGCTCGCCTCGAAGCCCTCGACGATCTCCGCGGGCTCGAAGGGGTTGCCGTTGTACTTCAGCAGACTCGACATCTTCTCGCCGAAGCGGCCGAGTTCCTTCTGCGTCAGCCCGCGGAACTGTGCCGTCGCGTTCATCTCGACGACGAGACACTCGTCGACGGATTCGAGGAACCCGGCGACGTCCGCCTCCGGGTACGGCATCATGTCGCTGACGCCGAGGGACTTCACCGCGTGTCCGCGCTCGTTGAGGCGGTCGACGGCCTCCTCGACGGTGCCCTGGCTGCTGCCCCAGGTGAGGATGCCGTACTCCGCGTCGCCCGACGGGTCGTGGAGCGTCTGGTTCGACTCCTCGGCCTCGTCGAGTTCCGTCCGGATGGACGAGAGCTTCCGCATGCGCCGGTTCATCTGCGCGATGCGGTTGTCGGGGTCCTCGTCGATGTGACCCTGCGGGTTGTGCTCGTTACCCGACGCCAGGAACCGCCCGTCCGCCTGGCCGGGCAGGCTGCGCGGGCTCACGCCGTTCTCGGGGTCGTGCTGGTAGCGGTTGAACTTGCCCGAGGCGTGGTGTTCCGCCTCCGCGACCTGCTCTTCCGTGAGCGTCGCCCCGAGGTCGGGGTTCGGCTCGCGGTCGAAGAAGGACTCGGGGACGTTCTGCAGTTCGCCCGAGAGCTTCTGGTCGTAGATGACGATGGCGGGCATCTGGTAGTCGTAGGCGAGCTGGAAGGCCGTCCGGGTCTGCTCGTAGGCCTCCTGCTGGTTGCCCGGCGCGAAGACGACGCGGTTGGAGTCGCCCTGACTCGTGTAGAGGACGTGCTCCAGGTCGGCCTGCTCGGGTTTCGTCGGCATCCCGGTCGAGGGACCGGCGCGCATCGACTCGACGAGCACGACCGGGGTCTCCGTTATCTCGGCCAGTCCGAGCGGCTCGGACATGAGGGCGAACCCGCCGCCCGAGGAGCCGGACATGGCCTTCGCGCCCGCGTGGCTCGCCCCGAGGGCGAGCGCGGCGGCCGCGATCTCGTCTTCGACCTGCTCGGAGATGCCGCCCATCGCGGGCAGGTTCTGGGACATGATGGTGAAGACGTCCGTCCACGGCGTCATCGGGTAGCCGGCGATGAACCGACAGCCCTCGTCGAGGGCGCCGTAGGCGATGGCCGTGCTCCCGGAGACGAGCACCTGCGTCTCGTCGTGCTCCCCCTCGGGGACGCGCAGGTCGTGTGAGTGGTCCATCTCCGCGACCTGGTCGTACGCCATCTGGATGATGTCGAGGTTCTGTTCGAGGATGTCGCCGCCCATGCGCTCTTCCATGAGCTCCTCGAACGGGCCGGTGTCCATGCCCAGCAGCGCCGCCGTCGCGCCGACGCCGGCGGTGTTGCGCATGACCTCGCGGCCGTGTTCGCGGGCCATCCCGCGGAGGTCGAGGGGGTAGACGTGCCAGTCGTTCTCCTCGGCGCGCTCGTCGAGGTCGTCGACCTCGCTCCCGTCGAGCAGCCCCTCGTCGTAGACGATGACGCCTCCCTCGCGGAGTTCGTCGAGGTTCTCCGAGAGCGGTTTTACCTCCTCGTTGCCGTAGTAGGCTTCGTCCTGTGGGTTGCGCGCGAAGCTGTCCCCCAGCGCGAGCAGGCAGTTGTAGCCGTCGCCGCGCGATTTCACCTTGTCGGCGCTCGCGCGAACTTCGACGTACGTGTGACCGCCGCGGATACGCGACGGGTAGTGTCGGTGCGTAAAGACCGAAAGCCCTGAACGCATCAGCGCCTTTGCGAAGTTCTGGCTGGTGGAGTCTATCCCGTCACCAGAACCGCCGGCGATGCGCCAGACCAGTTCGTTGTCAGTCATGTGAGATCAACGGCCCCAATGGTCCGTAATGCAAGGAACGGAAGGTTGTGACTAAAGCGTTTACCATGCGTTAGCACACATTGATTATGAGGGATTGGTAAATACTCGCATGGACATTCATGACATTCCCTGTGGACACTGTATATATTTCGTATTGAACTCAAGTGTATCGAACGTGCGACTGTGGAGGTGACTAAAGGTCTATATGTGGCCGGGGCGTGGTCGATACCACGGGGTATGTCTCTCACCGAACTAATCGCGGGGGTGGAAGCACACGAGAAGACCCTCACGGTCTTCAACGCCGACGAGGACGTCGTCGAGTCGCTCCGCGAGCACTTCAGCGACCGAAACGTCGTCGTAGAACAGGGGGACGCGGCGGGGGGGCCGAGCGACTACGTCGTCCTCAGCAAGGACGAGGAGTTCCTCACCGCCGCGAGCGTCGAGCAGGTGCTGAACCCGCGACGGGACGCCAGGCCCTACTTCGAACACGACGGCGGCAGGCCTATCCTCGACCACCTCGACGAGACCATGTTCACGTCCTACGACACGCGACAGATGGTCTCGGCCTCGCGCGAGATCGAGGACCGGGCGTGGCGCATCGGGGCCGGCGAACTCCACGCCGGCTTCCAGAAGCTCTCGGTGCTCGAGACACAACTCGACGTCTACGAGCAACTCGGCGACCGACCGAACCTCGACGTCCACGCCTACGCCTACCCCGACGTCGACTTCCCGGACCACGAGTCGTTCACCGTCCACGTCGAGCGCTCGAAGGAGGTCGAACGCTCCTGGTTCGTCATCTACGACGGGGCGGGCGTCGACGCGAACAAGTGCGCCCTGCTCGCCGAGGAGCGCGAACCCCGCCGGTTCTACGGCTTCTGGACGTACGACCCCGACACCGTCGACTGGCTCCTCGAACACCTGCGGACCGCCTACGGTCTCATCGAGACCGACGGCGGCGAGACGGACGGCGACATCCGTCACTGACGCACACCCACGCCCCGTTCTCCGTTCTCTCCCCCCGAGCGACCGCCACTCAGAGCACCGACCGCATCTCCTCGAAGCGCTCCAGGTCGTGGCCGAGGACGACGTACGCGTCGTGGCGGCGCTCCAGTTCCCGCGCGCGCACGAGCGAGTCGTGCCACGCTCGATTGCTCCAGAGCAACCCGGTCGCCATCGGTCGCCCCTCGACGTAGTTCGCCTCGACGTACGCCTCGTCGCCGACGACGAGGACCGACCGCGCGTCCTCCCGGCGAATCAGCGCGCCCAGCAGACCGGGGGTGTGGCCCGGCAGGTGGACGAGTTCGACCCCCGCGAACGGCGTCGCCCGCTCGCCGTACACCACCTGCCAGTTCAGGTCGTGGTCGAAGTCGGGCGCGAAGTAGGCGATGGAGCCCTCGGTCGTCTTCGCGCTGAAGTACGCGAACGGGAGTTCCTCGGCGTGGACGTACACCGGCACGTCCGTCCCGGCGAAGTGTTCGAGGCCGCCGGCGTGGTCGAGGTGGAGGTGGCTCATCACCACCGCGTCGATGTCGTCGAGCCCGTAGCCGGCCGCCGCCAGGTCGGCGGGGAGGGGGTGGTCGGCCGCGTCGACGTGCGCGAACGCCTCGTACAGCGGGGTCGGCCAGTAGCCGTCGCCCGCCTCGGGGTGCGACCCGGTGTCCCACAGGACGGTGGCGTCGGGCGTCTCGACGACGAGGTTCCAGACGGCGAACTCGGCGTAGTCGTGGGTGGGGTCGGGGTTCGACGCCGTCGCGACCGCGTGGCCGTCGACGACGAAGTTCGTGTCGGCGCGGACGCGCCCCCGGTCGAGGACGGTCAGTTGCACGTCGCTCATACCACCAGATGGCTCGCGGGACCCATAAGCCCCGCTCCGCCCTCGTCGGGGCCGCCCACCGCCCGTCCCTCACTCGTCCCCGTCGTGTGCCCCGCCGACCGACCGCGACGACCTCATCTCGGCTCGCGCACTACCGACGGTGAGGCCGCGCGCGCCGCGCCTCGGAGACGACGATGACCACCACAGACAGCGACATCACGACGGAAGTCGGGTCCTGGCCGGGCGTCACCGTGGGCCCTCACCGCTTCGCCGGTACGGAGTTCTCCCTCGACGGCCGGGAGTTCGGCCACCTCCACGCCGGGTGGCAGGTCGACGTCCCGTTCACGCGGCGGCTCCGCGACGCCCTCGTCGCGGAGGGCGCCGCCGCCGAACACCACCTCTACCCCGAGTCGGGGTGGGTGACGTACTACCTCGACAGCGAGGCCGGGAGCGCGGGTGCGGTTCGTCTGCTGCGCCTCTCGTACCTCGCCCGGGTCGCCGCGCTCAGACGACGGGCGGACCCGCCCGGCGAACTCGAGGGTGTGGACGTCGCCGCGGAACTGGCACGCCTCGACCCGAGCGACGCGGTCCGGACGGCGTTCGGACTCGACCCGGTAGAAGGGTGATAGCACGGGACACCTCCGGGGTGAGCTTAAGCCCCCCGACACACACCACAGTCCATGGCCGACGCCGCGTACGACTACCGCCCGGTCCCCGAGGCGGACGTCGAGGAGTTCCGCCGCCTCGTCACCTACGCCTTCCGCCCGACCGAGCGCCCGGACCCCCTCGACTCCGAGGACGACCTCCCCGCACCGGCGCGCATCGGCGCACGCCGCGGCATCTACGAGGGGGAGGAGTTGCTCTGCACCGGCCGGCACTACTGGTTCACCCACCGCATCCGGGGGGAGCGCCACGCGGTCGGCGGCGTCTCCGCCGTCTCGACCCCGCCGAAGAACCGCCGGCGGGGACTCGTCCGCCGCCTGCTCGCCGAGTCGCTCGCGGAGTACCGCGAACGCGACCACGACGTCGCGTCGCTGTGGCCCTTCGAGTACGAGTTCTACCGGACGTTCGGCTGGGCGACGGCCTCGCGCACCGGCGAGGCGCGCTTCGCCCCCGACGCCCTCGACTTCCTCGACGCCCTCGACGCGGCGGGCCGCTTCGTCGACCTCGACGCCGACCGCTGGGCCGACTGCGAGGCCGTCTACCGTGCCGCGACCGACCACGCGCTCTCGATGTACCGCACGGAGGAGTGGTGGCGAAAGCGCGTCTTCGCCGGCTGGGAGGACGACCCCTACGTGGCCGGCTGGGAGCGCGACGGCGACCTCCGGGGGTACCTCGTCTACGACATCGACGACGGGGACGACGGCCGCGTCATGACCGTCTCCGAGTGGTGGGGCGTCGACACGGAGGCGCGGCTCGAACTCCTCCGGTTCTGTCGCTACCACGACTCCCAGGTCGGGCGGGTCACCCTCCACGGTCCTGTCGACCCCACGTTGCAGGACCTCGTGCGCGACCCCGAGGCGGTCACCGTGGAAGTGAACCCCGGCGCGATGGTTCGCCTCGTCGACGTCGAGCGCGCGCTCTCGGCGCTGGCCTATCCGACCGACGCCGAGGTCACCGTCCGGCTGGCCGTCGAGGACCCGCTGGCCGAGTGGAACCGCGGACGGTTCCACCTCGACGTGCGCGACGGCCGGGCGACCTGCGAGCGGGTGACGGCCGGGGCGGACGCGGCGGCGGGCGAGGGTGCGGACGCGACCCTGTCGGTGGGGGCGCTCTCGCAGCTCGCGGTCGGCTACCGCTCGGCGGGCGACCTGGCGCGACACGGCCGCCTCGACGCCGACGAGTCGACGGTCGCGGCGCTCGAAACCGCGCTCCCGCGCGAGGAGACGTTCCTCGCCGAGCGGTTCTGAATCGACGCAGGACAGGGAGGCGGTGACGCCCAGCAGAGAGGTCGGGGGACTCAGTACTGCGACTGGCTGTAGATGAGGTTGCGCTGAATCTCGTTCGCGCCCTCGTAGATGACGGGGATGCGGACGTCGCGGTAGACGCGCGAGATGCGGCGGTCCTGGAGGATGGAGCGCCCGCCGTGCAGTTGCATCGCGCGTTCGGCGCAGTCGTTGGCCGTCTCCGTCGACTTCGTCTTCGCCATCGCGGCCCAGAGGCCGGCGTTCTCCTGTTCCGCGACCTTCTCGGCGGCCCGCCAGTTGAGCGCGCGGGCGGACTCGAACTCCATGCGCATGTCCGCGAGGATGTGCTGGACGGCCTGGAAGTCGCTGATGTCGCGGCCGAAGGCCTGCCGGCCGTGGGCGAACTCCCAGCCCTCCTCGATGGCGGCGGCGGCGAGGCCGAGGCCGTGTCCACCGACGACGATGCGCCCGTGGTTGAAGAACTCCGCGAGCATGTAGAAGCCCGCGCCCTCCACGCCGAGGAGGTTCTCCTCGGGGATGCGGCAGTCGTCGAGGACGATGTGGCCCTGCTTGGAGGCGCGCATGCCGATCTTCTCGGGGATGTGTTCGGCGTCGTAACCCGGTGCGTCCGTCGGGACGACGAACATCGAGTAGTTCGAGTAGCGGTCCTCCGAGTCGCCCGTCTTCGCGTAGAGGGTGAGCCAGTCGGCCTCGACGGCGTTACCGACCCAGTACTTCTCGCCGTTGAGGACCCACTCGTCGCCGTCGCGCTCGGCGCTCGTGGTCATCCCCGCGAGGTCGCTGCCCGTGTCGGGTTCCGAGGCCGCGAGCCCCGTTATCTGGTCGTTCTCGGCGACCGGGCGGAGGTACTCCTCCTTCTGCTCGTCGTTCCCGTACTCCTCAACGATCTCGGCGCCGAACGACGCGAGCATCATCGTCAGGCCGATGCCGGCGTCCGCGCGGAAGAACTCCTCCGAGAGCGCCAGTATCTCGTAGAGGTCGAGACCGCGGCCGCCGTACTCCTCGCCGATGTCCTGCGCGACGAGGCCGGCGTCCATCCCCGCCTCGAGGACGTCCCACGGGTACTCGCCGGAGTTGTGGTACTCCTGGGCGGCGGGGGCGATGTGCTCTTGCGCGAACTCGTGGGCCTCCTCCTTGACCGCCCGCGCGTGCTCGGGGACGACGGTCTCGTCTAACAGTTCCATAGCTATCCCTGGGTAGGGCTTCCAGCGTAAAGTACCTCGTGAAACCCGAGGACAGTGACCGGCCGTGGAACCGCGAGGACGTCGAAAGGAGTTCTTCGGGTTACTCGCTCTCGGGGGCCGCCTCGTCGGGGGCCTGCCCCTCGAACATCGAGGAGTCGGTGTACTCGTCACGGAGGTCCTTCTTCGAGAACTTCCCGGTGGCGGTCTTCGGCACCGACTCGATGAACACCACGTCGTCGGGGAGCCACCACTTCGGGTACTCCTCGCTCAACAGTTCCATGACCTCCGCCTCGACGGCCGCCTCGTCCGCGTCGCCCGTCGGGACGATGAACGCGATGGGGCGCTCCTGCCACTTCTCGTGGGGGACGCCGATGACCGTCGCCTCGGCGACGTCGTCGTGGGCCATGATGGAGTTCTCCAGCTCGACGCTCGATATCCACTCGCCGCCCGACTTGATGACGTCCTTCGCGCGGTCGACGATCTTGATGTAGCCGTCCTCGTCGACGGTGACGACGTCGCCGGTCTTCAGCCAGCCGTCCTCGAAGTCCTCCTCGTTGGCCTCGGGGCGGGCGAAGTACTCCTTGGTCACCCACGGCCCGCGGACCCACAGTTCGCCGAAGTCCTCGCCGTTCCACGGCACCTCCTCGCCGTCGTCGTCGATGACGCGGAACTCGAGACCGGGCGCCATCAGCCCCTGTTTGGCGCGCTTGTCGACTTTCGTCTCCTCGTCGGCGTCCGCGAGGTCGCCCTTGAGGTGCGAGACGGAGCCGATGGGCGACATCTCGGACATCCCCCAGGCGTGGAGCACCTCCACGTCCCGGTCGTCGAACCAGCGGATGAGCGACTTCGGCGCGGCCGACCCGCCGACGATGACCGAGTCGAGCGACGAGAGGTCGACGTCGTTCTCCTTGCAGTACTCCTGGAGGCCGAGCCACACCGTCGGGACGCCCGCCGTGATGGTCACCCCCTCCTCCTCGATGAGCGACGCGAGGTCCGACGGGTCCGGCGAGGGACCGGGGTAGACGTGTTTCGCGCCGCCCGCCGTGGCGGTGAAGGGCATCCCCCACGCGTTGACGTGGAACATCGGGACGACCGGCATCACGACGTCGTCGTCGGCCATCGGGATGCCCTGGGGCGTCTGCGTGGCCATCGTGTGCGTCCAGAGCATCTTCTGGGTGTACTCGACGCCCTTCGGGTTGCCCGTGGTGCCGGAGGTGTAACACATCCCGGCGCGCTGGTCCTCGCTCACGTCGGGCCAGTCGTACTCGGTGTCGTGGCCCTCGATGAACGACTCGTAGGAGACGACCGGGTCGAGGGAGGTGTCGGGGACCTCCTCGGCCATCACCACGTACTGCTCGACGCCGTCGAACTCGGGCGACTGGACGGCGGGTTCGAGCGCCTGGAGGAGCGACGGGTCGACGAACAGCACCTTGTCCTCCGCGTTGCCGACGATGTAGCGGATGTGCTCCGCCGGGAGCAGGGGGTTGATGGTGTGGAGTTGGCCGCCGAGCGAGGGCGCGGCGAAGTAGACCTCGAAGTGGCGGTGGTGGTTCCAGCAGAACGTCGCGACGCGGTCGCCCTCCTCGACACCGAGGGCCGAGAGGGCGTTCGCGAGCTGACGGACCCGGTCGCCGTACTCGCGGTAGTCGTAGCGCGTGATACCCTCGGCCGTGCGCGAGACGATCTCCGTGTCGGGGTAGAGACGTTCGGCGCGCCAGAGGAACGGTCGCAGGGTCATGTCAGTGCCGCCTGGCATGGGTCAACCGTGGACCCGGGCGCTACTAACTTTTGCCATGAATGTTCCTCGCAGACTCCCCCTACGGACCGTCGGTGCCGCTCCGACGGCTCACGGCGATGCCCTCGCCGACGGGGACGAGCGCCGTCTCGAACGCCGGGTCCGACCGCACGGTCCGGAGGTACTCGTGGACCCCTCGCGTCGCCTCGTTCGTCTCGACCGACTCGCCGGCCAGCAGCGCCGAGAGCGCCTCGAAGTCGATGGGGTCGGCCGTCATCGCGTTGTCCGCGACGACGACGCCCCCGGGGGCGACCTTCTCGCGGGCGGCCGCGAACGCCTCGGCGTAGCGATGCTTCTCGTGGTCGACGAGCACCAGGTCGAACGGCCCGTCGTAGCGCTCGACCACCTCGACGGCGTCGCCCTCCTCGAAGACGGCGCGGTCGAGGTAGCCCCCGCGGTCGAGGTACTCACGGGCGCGCGTCAGGTTGTCCGCGTCACGGTCGGTGAGGACCACCTCGCCCGATTCGGGGAGCGCCCCGGCGACCCAGTAGGCCGAGTAGCCGAAGCCGGAGCCGAACTCGAAGACCCGCTCGGCGTCGACCAGCCGCGCGAGCAGGCGCAGCCACCCGCCGACGGCGGGACCGACCGTCGGGAAGCCGGTCGCCTCGGCGTACGCGTCCATCTCCTCGACGACGGCGTCGCTCTCGGGGCCGACGAGTCGGGCGAACCGCTCGATACGCTCGGGTACCACGTCGTCCATGCCCTCGCGTCGCTCGGCGGCGACAAAAGTCGTGTGGCGCGGGCGACGCGCGGTCTCGGTGGGGGTCGCGTCGGTGCGACCGCTCTGATTAGTGGCGGACAGGCGACGCGCGGGGCGTTCGGACGACGCTTGCGTCGCGCTCCCGCGGGACGCCGTCCGACGACGGTCAGGCCACGGCGACGCTGGTCGCCCCTTCGTATGTAAACGTACGCACAGCTTCGCCGGCGTGACGATGGGTTTATTCGACCCCTCGCTGAGTCTCCGATGATTCGAATGGGTGGAGCGTGGTGGTCCGATGGCTGAGCCGGAGGAGGAATCGTCGCTGGTCGAGTACGGTATCGAGGACCGACCGCCACGGTCGACGTCGGTCGTCCTCGGGGTCCAGCACTACCTCACGATGGTGGGGGCGAACATCGCGGTGCCGCTCATCCTGGCGAGCCTGATGGGGATGCCGGCGGACGTGACCGCGAAGTTCGTCGGGACGTTCTTCGTCGTCTCGGGGGTGGCGACGCTCGCCCAGACGACGTTCGGGAACCGCTACCCCATCGTCCAGGGGGCGCCGTTCTCGATGCTCGCGCCGGGCATCGCCATCGTCACGGCCGCACCCGTCCTCTCGGGGTTCCCCGACTGGCAGTCGAAGCTCCTCTTCCTCCAGGGCGCCATCATCGTCGCCGCGCTGGCCGAGGTGGCCGTCGGCTACCTCGGCATCGTCGGCCGGCTCCGGTCGTACATCTCGCCGGTCGTCGTCGCGCCCGTCGTGACGCTCATCGGGCTCTCGCTGTTCTCCGCGCCGCAGATCGTCGACGTGAACGCCGAGGCCGCCGGTGCCCAGCAGAACTGGTGGCTCCTCCTGCTCACCCTCGGCCTCATCGTCCTGTTCTCGCAGTACCTCAGGGACCGCAGCCGCGCGTTCAGCCTCTTCCCGGTCATCCTCGGCATCGCGGGGGCGTGGCTCGTCGCGACCGTCCTCTCGGTGACGGGCGTCTACGCCCCCGGGAGCATCGGCTACGTCGACCTGAACGCCGTCGCGAGCGCCGACCCCGTCTACGCCATCTACCCGTTCATGTGGGGGATGCCGCAGTTCCAGACCTCGTTCATCGTCGGGATGTTCGCGGGCGTCGTCGCCTCCATGGTCGAGAGCTTCGCGGACTACCACGCCGTCGCGCGGCTGTCGGGCGTCGGCGCGCCGAGCGCGAAGCGCATCAACCACGGCATCGGGATGGAGGGGCTGATGAACGTCTTCGCCGGCGTCATGGGGACCGGCGGCTCGACCTCCTACTCGGAGAACATCGGCGCCATCGGGCTGACCGGCGTCGCCTCGCGCTACGTCGTCCAGATCGGCGCGGCGGTGATGCTCGTCGTCGGCTTCGTCGGCTACTTCGGCCAACTCATCGCCACCATCCCCGACCCCATCGTCGGCGGCCTCTACATCGCCATGTTCGGGCAGATCGTCGCCGTCGGCCTCTCGAACCTGAAGTACGTCGACCTCGACTCCTCGCGGAACCTCTTCGTCATCGGCCTCGCCATCTTCGCCGGGATGGCCGTCCCCGCCTACATGGGCGCGGTCGGCGACGCGACGACGTTCCAGCAGGGGCTGGCGACCGTGCCAGTCGTCGGGGACGTCCTCGCGACGAACGCCGTCGGCGGGACGTTCTACATCATCGGGACGACGAACATGGCCGTCGGCGGCGTCGTGGCGCTGTTCCTCGACAACACTATCCCGGGGACGCCCGAGGAGCGCGGCCTCGCGGACTGGGAGCGCATCGCGGAGGGCAACGACGACTTCCAGTCGGCGTACGACCGCTTCGTCCGCAAGGACGGCGGGGCCGCCGAGAGCGCGGACTAGCCTACTCCTGGGGCATGATGACCGCCCGCCCCTCTATCTCGCCGTGTTCGAGGCGCTCGGCCACCTCGTTGACGTCGTCCAGCCCGTAGCGCGAGGTGTGCAGGTCGACGTCGCCCTGCGCGACGAGCGCCATGAGCTCCTGTAACTCGGTGTACTGTCCGACGAGCGTGCCGACGTAGGAGAACTCGCCGTTGACGAGCGTCTGGGCGGGTTCGTGAACGTGGCCGCCGTAGCCGACGACGTGGTGCTCGCCCGTCCCGCGGACGATGTCCGGTGCGAGCGCGAGCGTCGGGTCGCGCCCGACGAAGTCGACCACCTGCGTCGCCAGCGCGCCGTCGGTGATGGCGTCGATTTCGGCGGGGACGTCGTCGTTCTCGGGGTCGAGCGTGTAGTCCGCGCCGAGCTCCGTCGCCAGCTCGCGCGCCTCCTCCTTCACGTCGAGGGCGATGAGCTGGGCGGCGCTCATCGCGTCGAGGCACTGCAGGCCGATGTGTCCGAGGCCGCCGACGCCGACCACCACGGCGTAGTCGCCGGGGACGAGCTGCGAGACGGCCTTCTTCACCGCGTGGTAGGCCGTGATGCCCGCGTCGGCGTGGGGCGCGATGTCCACCGGGTCCACCCCGTCGGGCAGCGGGATGACGGAGCGCTCGGAGGTGAGCAGGCGCTCGGCGAACCCGCCGTCGGTCGTGAGCCCCGGGAACGAGAGGTTCTCGCAGTGCATGTCCTCGCCGAGGCGGCAGGGGCGACACTTCCCGCAGGGGAGGACGGGGTGACAGATGACCCGGTCGCCCTCCGAGACGGTCGTCACCTCCTCACCGACCCCGACGACGGTGCCGGCGTTCTCGTGGCCGAGCGTCATCGGGAGGTCCTGCTCGACGTAGTCGGTCCACATCCCCTCGATGATGTGGTTGTCCGTCTGGCACCACCCCGCCCCCTGAACGTCGACGACGACGTGGTCCGAACGGGTGGGTTGGGGCGCGTCCACCTCGTCGATGGAGAGCGCCTCGCTCATGTCCTCGGTGTACTCGTGCAGTCGGGCTGCTTGCATGGTACCACCGACCACGGACGGGAGCGGATAAAACCTATTGTCATCGCTCTACACACTCTCGTGGCCGTGAAATGCCCGAAAGCGCTTTGCCATCAATGTCCGTGATACTAGTACACATGTATCAGCACGAAGGGGAGGACGTCTTCGTCGTGGACGCTCACATCCACAACTGGGACGCCAGCGAGGAGAACATCATCCACGAGGGCGGCGAGCAGTTCATCCAGTGTTTCTACGACTACCACACCGGGTTCACGCCCGAGGAACACCAGTGGGACCTCGCCGAGTACCGGAAGTACGGGTCCGACCGACTGGTCAAAGACCTCTTTCGCGACGGGAGCGTCGACATGGCCATCTTCCAGCCCACCCACCTCGAGGAGTTCTACGAGGAGGGGTTCAACACCGTCGACAAGAACGCGGAACTCGTCGAGGAACACCCCGAGCGGTTCATCGTGAACGGGCGGTTCGACCCTCGCGACGGCGAGGAGGGCCTCGAGGAACTCGAACGCCAGAAGGAGGAGTACGACATCACGGGCGTGAAGGTGTACACCGCCGAGTGGAAGGGCGACTCGAAGGGGTGGCGCCTCGACAGCGAGGAGGCCTTCGAGTACCTGGAGAAGTGTGCGGAACTGGGTATCGAGAACGTCCACCCACACAAGGGACCGACCATCCGGCCGCTGAACCGCGACGCCTTCGACGTGGCGGACGTCGACGACGCGGCGACGTCGTTCCCGGAACTCAACTTCGTCGTCGAACACGTCGGCCTCCCGCGCCTCGACGACTTCTGCTGGATTGCCGCCCAGGAGCCGAACGTCTACGGCGGCCTGGCGGTGGCGGCACCGCTCGCGCACGCCCGACCGCGGAAGTTCGGCGAGATAATCGGCGAACTGCTGTTCTGGCTCGGCGAGGACCGCGTCCTCTTCGGCAGCGACTACGCCATCTGGGAACCCGACTGGCTCGTCGAGGCGGTGATGGAGGCGGAACTCACGCCCGAGCAGCGCGAGGAGTTCGGCGTCGAGTTCGACCTCGACGTGAAGAAGAAGGTGATGGGCGAGAACGCCGCCACCCTCTACGACATCGACATCCCCCAGAAGGAGAGCGACCTCCGGACCGACGACATCAGCGAGGAGTTCGGCCTCGCCGACCAGTACGACCGCGGGCCGGCGCCCGCCGACGACTGATGAGCGTCGACACTCCCACCACCGGCCGGCCGGCCGTCGTCGAGCGATTGAAGCGAGTTACGGACCCGGAGCTCGACCGCTCCATCGTCGACCTGGAGTACGTCGAGCGAATCGAGGTCGACCTCCCCCGGGTGTTCGTCCGGTTCGCCCTCCCGACGGCGTGGTGTTCGCCCGCCTTCGCGTGGATGATGGCGAGCGACGTCCGTGAGGAGGTCGAGGAACTCCCCGGCGTCGGACGCGTCGAGGTCGAACTCGTCGACCACATGCACGGGGAGGAGATAACCGAGGGCGTCAACGCCGGCGACCCCTTCGAGTCGGTGTTCGAGGACGCCACCGAGGGTGTCGCGGCCGTGCGGGCGACGCTCGACGCCAAGGCCCGCCTGGCGCGCCAGTACGACGCGGTCGAGGCACTCTCGGAGGCGGGCCTCGCCCCCGAGCAGATAGCCGACCTGCGACGCGAGGACGTGACGCTCGACGCGGACGCCGACCGGGCCGCGGTAGCGGTTCGTGACGGCGCGCTGACCGTCTTCGCGCCGCGCGAACCGCTCGCCCGCGTCGTCGAGAAGGCGACGGAGACCGGTCTCGTCACCTCGGGTGAGGACCGTCTGTTCGCCTCGCCGGAGGGCGAGCCCCTCACGCCGTCGTCGTTCGACCTCGTCCAGCGTCGGGCGCGGCTGGCGAAGACGAACATGGGCGGGCAGGGAACCGTCTGTGACGGGTTGCGGCGCGCGCGCTACGGCGCGGACGACTGAGCGGCGGCAGGCGACACTGGCACCGATGCCAAACGATTAGCTTTTCTAGAGAGTACGGGGGGCAATGGCCGACAGAGAGCGTCCCGGACGGGGCGCGGACCCTCCGGACCCGCAGGAATCAGTCAGAGAAGCAGTCGAACAGTCGAGGAGCGGGGCGCCCGCCGCCGGGAAGGTCGTCCGCGACCGGTTCTCCTCCGACGAGGTCTTCCAGCGCATCGTCGCCGCCGCCGACGAGGAGATAACGTCCGGCAGCCGCGAACTGTTCTTCAGCGCGCTGGCCGGCGGCTTCGCCATCACCATCACGTTCCTGCTCTACGTCTCGGTGTCGGCGGAGACCGGCGAGGACCCCATCCTGAGCGCCCTGCTCTACCCGCTCGGGTTCATCTACATCATCATCGGCGGCTACCAGCTGTACACCGAGAACACGCTCCCGCCGGTGGCACTGACACTCGAACGGTTGGCGAGCGTCCCGGCGCTGCTGCGCAACTGGACGGTCGTGCTCCTCGGGAACGCCGCCGGCGGGGCGGCCGGAGCGACCGCCCTCGCCTACGGGGACGTGTTCTCGTCGGAAGCGGCGACGATAGCCGTCGAGGTGAGTCGGAAGGGACTGGAGACGGGGTGGTGGTCGCTGTTCGCGAAGGCCGCCTTCGCGGGCCTCATCGTCGCCGGCGTCGTCTGGGTCGAGTACGCCGCCCGCGACACCATCTCGCGGCTCGTCGTCGTCTACCTCGCGTTCCTCGCCATTCCGCTCGGTGGCCTCTTTCACTCGGTCGTCTCCATCACGGAGACGGTGTACCTGGTCCACCTCGGCGAGACCAGCGTCTTCGTCGGGATGACCCAGTTCGTCCTCCCGGTCCTGCTCGGCAACACCGTCGGCGGCGTGCTGCTGGTGACCGTCGTCAACTACTTCCAGACGACCGAGGAGCGCCTCGAGGACGCCCGGTTCGAGGGGGCACGCCGACAGCTCACGATGCGCGAGTGGCTGTTCGGCGGCTTCGTCGGCCGGTCCTACGTCCCGCTCATCGACACCACCGAACACCGGGGCAGCAGCACCAGCGAGGCGACGCGCCTCCTGGTCCCGATATCGAACCCCCGGACGGAGTCGCACCTCGTCGACCTCGCCTGCACGCTCGCCAGTCAGCGCGAGGACGCTATCGTCGAGGCGGTCCACATCGTCCAGGTGCCGGACCGCCTCGCCCGTCGGGGCTACGGCGGCACCCGGAGCAACCGCATCGTCAACGAGTCCGACCGGCTCATGGAACGGGTCCGCGAGCAGGCCGAGGGGTACGGCGTCGAGTGCGAGACGTCGACGGTCGTCTCCCACCGGTCGTTCGAGGAGATATTCACCCTCGCGCGCCACAAACGCGCGGACCTCGTGGTGATGGGCTGGGCCGACGACCGCCTGTGGGCCGCCGGACGCGCGGAGCGCTCGCTCAGCGAACTCACGAACAGCCTCCCCTGCGACTTCCTCGTCCTCAGGGACCGCGGCCAGGACGCCTCGCGCGTCCTGCTCCCGACCGACGGTGGCCCCAACTCCGACCTGAGCGCCGAGGTGGCCCGCGCGCTCCGGGCGACGTTCGGCTCCGACGTCACGCTGCTCTACGTCGTCGACGGGCCGGACGAGCGCGAGGAGGGCGAACAGTTCATCCTCGACTGGGCCGGGGAGAACGACCTCGGCGACGCGGACATCGTCGTCGACACCTCGGGGGACGTCGAGGCGGCCATCGCGCGCGAGGCGGCCGACCACACCCTGTTGCTCATCGGCGCGACGGACCGCGGCCTCCTCTCGCGGCTCATGACCGACTCGCTGCACTACGACATCGTCAACCGGGTCGAGCAGTCGATACTGCTCACCGAGCGCGCGACCGACCGGAGCCTCCGCGAGCGCATCTTCGGGGACTGACTAGTCGCGCCACTTGATGGAACAGCCCTGCGAGGGCATGAACGCCAGGTCGACCCGCTCGCCCGCGAGCACCGACTCGATGGCCTCGCGCACGTAGCACTCGGTCGGCTCGTCGTCGGGATTGAGCGCGTCGTCGAGGCGGCCGTGGTACGCCAGTTCGAACGCGTCCCCCTCGCGCGCGAAGAGGTACGGGTCGGGCGTACAGACCGCGCCGTACGTGCGGGCGACCTCCTGGGACTCGTCGCGGAGGTAGGCGTCGTAGCGAACCGTGCCGTCCTCGACGAGGTCGACCATCCGGTCGAAGGAGTCCTCGGGGTACTCCTCCGCGTCGTTCGAGTTGATACCGACGACGGCCACCTCGTCGTACTCCTCGGCGAGGTCGTTCAGCAGGTCGAACTTCGCCTGCGCGTACGGACAGTGGTTGCAGGTGAACATAAGCAACAGCGCCTCGTGGTCGGCGAAGTCCTCGAGCGAGTGGTCCTCGCCGTCGGTGCCGGGGAGCGTGAACGCCGGTGCCTCGTCGCCGCGTTCGAGTTCCTGGGTGGACTCTTCGAGCGTCATGGCCGAGGGTACGGAGCGGGGAGGGATGTGCGTTACTCCGGCTCAGTTCACCGTCGCGAGGTAGACGCCGACCATCGCCAGTGCGACGCCGAAGACGGTTCGAGCGGTGAGTGCCTCGTCAAGCGCGAGGGCGCTGACCAGCGGGCTGGTGACGAGAAAGAGGCCGAAGACGGGGACGACGACGTTGACGGGGCCGAGCGAGAGCGCCCGATAGTACGCGAGGATGCCGACGGCGAGACAGACCCCGCCCGCGAGCATGTACGGCGCGCGCGGGTCGGAGAGGGAACTCGTCACGGGTTCGTCCGTAACGAGGACGACGCCGAGGGCGATGACGGCGAGGATGCCGTTCGACACCAGCGCGACGGTCGTACTCGGGATGTTCTCCATCGCGGCCTTGGTGAAGATGGGGACGAACGTGTAGGCCACGAGCGCGACGACCGCCCACAGGAGGTAACCGGCTGCCATTGTGTGAACCGGGGGGCGCGCGGGGATGGCGGTTTCGAACCCGACGCGACGGGGACGCGTTCGGAGGCGCGCGTCGTGACTCGGCGGCGTGGGTGCTGGAAAACGAGGGTCGAACTGCCCGGAGGGGGTGATTCGCGCGGACCGGGTCGGGACGGAGGTACCGACGTCAGCGGGCGGCGAGCGGGCGGCCGGCGGTCGTCGCCTCGTCGCGGGCGACGGTCACCGAGACGCCGCGGGCGCGGAGGCTCTCGGCCATCCGACCGGCGGTGACCCCCGCGTAGTTCGCGGCCTGTTCGAGCGTGAGCTCGCCCGCTTCGTAGAGTGCGGTCGCCGTCTCGACGGCGTGAGTGCGCATGTGAACAACGATGTGGGTTACCCCTATAAGTATATCGTGAGATAATATATCTATAAGGTCGTATCGTTGACCCTTACAGGGGTTACAGGTTCTGGTGATTCCCTAGAGGGGCCGACGCCGGCGGCGAACCGGTCGGGGGACTGGCCGGCGTAGGAGGCGGCCTGTTCGAGCGTCAGCGTGCCGGAACGGTACAGTTCGGTCGCGAGGAGGACGGCGTGTCGACGCATGAGTACGAGTTCGGATACTTCGTTCAAGTATGTAAAGCTATCCCCGCTAGTGCCTAGTGAAATTAATATTCTATTGAACCTCCCGTGACGTTCGCCACTCATCGTGCGAACTATTCGCACGTTCGTCCGGTCGATAGGGGCCGGAACGGGCGGGAAGGGTCTGCCTCTGCAGTAAGCCTCTTTAGGGCGCTGGCCCCGTCTCGTGGCATGGACACGCAGCGCGAGGTCCTCGACCTGCTGTGCGAGAACGCCCGAGTCGAAACCGCCGACATCGCACGCCAGCTCGGCGTCGCGGAGGAGGAGGTAGCCGCGGCGGTCGACGCGCTGGAGGCGGACGGCTCCGTCCGCGGCTACCAGGCCGTCGTCGACTGGGAGGCGGTGGGCGAGGAGCGCGTGCGCGCGTTCGTCGAGTGCAACGTCACGCTCGACCGCGAGACGGGCTACGACGACATCGCGGGACGACTCGTGAAGTTCGACGAGGTGCGCACCCTCCGACTGGTCAGCGGGGACTACGACTTCGCGCTGACCGTCGAGGGCGAGTCGATGTCGGCGGTGTCGCGCTTCGTGAGCGAACAGGTCGCGCCCGTCCCGGAGGTCACCCAGACGGTGACGCACTTCATCATGGAGAGCTACAAGGAGGCCGGCATCGAGTTCGGTGACGGGCACGACGACGACCGCCTGTCGGTGACTCCATGAGCGAGGACGAGCCCATCACGGTCTCCGAGCGCGTGCGCAGCGTCCCGCCCTCGGGCATCCGGCGGTTCTTCGAACTCGCCGAGGAGATGGACGACGTCGTCTCGCTCGGCGTGGGCGAGCCCGACTTCACCGCGCCGTGGCGCGCCCGGCAGGCGGCCATCGAGTCGCTCGAACGCGGGCAGACCTCCTACACCGCCAACCGGGGGAAGCGCGAACTGCGCGAGGCCATCGCCGCCGACTGCGAGGCCCGCTACGGCCTCGACTACGACCCGGACGACGAGGTGCTGGTGACGGCGGGCGCGAGCGAGGCCATCGACCTCGCGTTCCGCGCGCTCGTCGACCCCGGCGACACCGTCGCCGTCGCCCAGCCCTCGTACGTCTCGTACGTCCCGGGCGTCGTCTTCGCCGACGGGGAGGTGCTGTCGGTGCCGACGCGCGCCGAGGACGAGTTCGTCCTCACCCCGGAGGCGCTCTCCTCGGTCGGTGCCGAGGGCGCCGACCTGCTGGTGATGTGCTACCCGAACAACCCGACGGGCGCGACGATGGACCGCGAGCAGTTAGCGGAGGTGGCCGCGTTCGCGCGCGAACACGACCTGGTGGTGCTCTCCGACGAGATATACTCGGAACTCACCTACGAGGGCGAACACACCTCCATCGCCACGCTCCCGGGGATGCGCGAGCGCACGGTCGTCTTCAACGGCTTCTCGAAGGCCTACGCGATGACGGGCCTCCGCCTCGGCTACGCGCTCGGACCGGCGTCGGCCATCGGGGCGATGAACCGGGTCCACCAGTACACGATGCTCTCGGCCCCGACGACGGCGCAACACGCCGCGCTCACCGCCATCGAGGAGTGCGGGGACGAGGTCGTCGAGATGCGTCGGCAGTACGACCGCCGGCGACAGTTCGTCCTCGCGCGCTTCGAGGAGATGGGTATCGACTGCTTCGAGGCGACCGGCGCGTTCTACGTCTTCCCGGAGTGCCCCTGGGACGACACGGACGCCTTCGCCGAGGCGCTACTGGACGCCGAGTCCGTCGCGATGGTCCCCGGCGACGCCTTCGGTGCGGGCGGCGAGGACCACCTCCGCGTCTCCTACGCCACCGGGTTCGACGACCTCCGGACGGCGATGGACCGCATCGAGCGGTTCGTCGAGTAACTTCGTTCGAGTCGAAGAATTATAGAGAAATAGACGCAAAGCTTTTTGACAGGTAAGTTTTGATACCAGTATGGCTATCGAGGACGCTCTTTCGGGCCGAGGCGTCGGCTCGGACGAACGCGACGAAGAGGAGGCGTCCGACACCTCATCTGAAACACCTGTCGTCGTCGGTGAATACACCTGGGAGGACTACAAACACGAGTACTTCTACGACGAGGACGGCGAACCGCCGCGCGACGCGGAGGGCGAGGCCGTCGAGTTCGACCCCGCCGAAGCGCTGGGGTTCGACCCCGCCGACCTGCCCGGACGGCTCGGACGCGGCGGCGACGCCGCGGAGACGCTCGCGGACATCGTCGACGCCCGCACCGTCGACGTCGACCCGGACCTCGACGAGGACGCGTTCTTCTCGACCGTCGAGGGCCACACCACCGTGGTCAACCGCTACGACCTCGAGCGGGCCGTTCCGCTGGTCAAGAAGTCCCACTTCAAGGAGCGCGACCGGTACTGGGTGAACGAACCCTACGCCTTCGTCGTCATCTTCCACTCCGAGAAGGAGAACGAGCGCAAGTACTACGTCGTCGAACCCCACCTCACGCCCGTCGAGCGCGACCTGAAGGACTTCCTGACCGGAAAGCTCCGCACCGCCATCAAGTACTCCGACGACGACGTCATCGTCAAGGGGAGCGACGACTCGCGCGCCGACGTCATCACCCGCGAGACGACGCGCCTGCTCGACCGCTACGACCTGTTCGACGGCGACGTCGCCACGCTCGTGGCGGACGCGAGCGACGAAAACGACGGGGACGGCGAGGACGAGGGCGACGGCTGGCTCGCTCAGCTCAAGGCGCTGTTCGGGGCCGAGGACGAACCGGTCGTCGGCTCCGGACAACTGGACGGCATCGCCGCCCGGCCCGAACCGGCGCTCATCGAGGAGGACGCGCCCACCCTCACCGAGTACCAGGTCGAGAAGTTGCTCTACTACCTCCGGCGGGACTTCGTCGGCTACGAGCGAATCGACCCGGTCAAACACGACATCAACGTCGAGGACGTCTCCTGCGACGGCTACAACTCGCCGGTGTTCGTCTACCACACCGACCACGAACAGATCATCTCGAACGTCTTCCACGGGGAGACCGAACTGGACGACTTCGTCGTGAAGCTGGCCCAGCGGTCGGGCAAGGGCATCTCGAAGCGCCAGCCACAGGTCGACTGTACGCTCCCCGACGGTTCGCGCGCCCAGCTCACCCTCGGGCGGGAGGTGTCCGACCACGGGACGAACTACACCATCCGGCAGTTCAAGGACGTCCCGTTCACCCCCATCGACCTCATCAACTGGAACACGTTCTCGCTCGAGGAGATGGCGTTCCTCTGGCTCTGCATCGAGAACCACAAGTCGCTCATCTTCGCGGGCGGCACCGCCTCCGGCAAGACGACGTCGCTCAACGCCGTCTCGCTGTTCATCCCCTCACAGGCGAAGATCGTCTCCATCGAGGACACCCGCGAGGTCGAACTCCCCCAGCGCAACTGGATCGCCTCGAAGACCCGCCCCTCCTTCTCCGACGACGGGACCGGCGACGTCGACCACTTCGACCTGCTGGAGGCCGCGCTCCGCCAGCGCCCAGAGTACATCGTGATGGGCGAGATTCGCGGCGAGGAGGGTCGGACGCTCTTCCAGGTCATGTCGACGGGGCACACCACGCTCACGACCTTCCACGCCGATTCGGTGGGGGAGGTCATCAAGCGGTTCACGACCGAACCCATCAACGTCTCGAAGACGATGTTCACGGCGCTCGACCTCGTCTCCATCCAGACGTCGACGCGCGTCGGCGGGAACAAGGTCCGTCGGAACAAGTCACTCACCGAGATAAACCGCTACGACGCGGAGAACGACGAGATAAACGTCCAGGACGTCTACCAGTGGCAGGCCGAGACCGACGAGTTCCTGGAGATGGGTCAGTCGAACACCGTCCAGGACATCAAGTTCGACCGCGGGTGGACCCAGGAGACGTTGGAGGAGGAGCTGTTCCAGCGAAAGCTCGTCCTCGCGTACCTCGTCGAGCGGAACCTGAACACGTACACGCAGGTCGCCGCCACGCTCCAGGCGTTCATCAACGACCCCGAGACCATCCTCACGCTCATCGCCAACGACGACCTCGAACGGAGCCTGGAGGACCTCCGGGAGATGGAGTCGGTCCAGATCGACATCGACCCCGACAAGGAGGCGATGGTGCCCCGTCCCGACCCGACGCCGGAGGACCTCGAATCCGCCCGCGCGTTGCTCGAGGTCGGCGACTCGCTCCTCGCCGAGTACCGGGGCCGGACCATCGAGGGGTTGCAGAGCGCCATCGAACCGGTCGCGGCGACCGTCTCCGTGCCCGAGTCGGCCGTCGAACCGGCCGACGGGCGCGGAGACGGCGAGGCCGACGTCGACGCTGACGGCGACGGCGACGGCTTCGAGGAGGCCCCCGAATGAGCCTGGGGACCGCGAACGACTCCCAGTTCGGCGGTACGGACGCGCTCGGCGACGCCTTCTACCCGCTCTATCGGTGGACGTTCGGAGACGACAGCGATTTCGTCCACTCGGTCGAGCGGAAGCTCGCGGCGTCGCGGATGCCCCAGACCGTCGAACTGTACCTCTCGCGCGCCCTCGCGGTGGGGTCGCTCGTCGGGCTCGTGCTGTGGCTGGTCGGTACCGTCCTCGTCTTCCTCGTGTTCGAGCTGTTCGTCCAGGGGACGCCGAGCATCCTCGGCCTGCCGCTCAGTCCGGAACTGCTCGCGCTCGTCCAGGCGGTGAAGGTGCCCGCGCTCATCGCCCTCGGCGGCATCGTCTTCGGGGCCGTCGGGTTCGCGGCGGGGTTCGGCACGCTGGTCGCCATCCCGTACCTCGTCGCCGGCGAGCGGAAACGCGAGATAAACGTCCTGCTGTCGGACTCGGTGTCGTTCATGTACGCCCTCTCGGTCGGGGGGCTGAACCAGCTCGAGATACTGGAGGCCATCGCCACCGCCGACGACACCTACGGCGAGGTGTCCAAGGAGTTCCAGAGCATCGTCCTCGAGACGCGCTACTTCGACACCGACTACCGGACGGCCATCCGCAACCAGGCCCACCAGACGCCGAGCGACGAACTGGGTCAGTTCCTCACGGACATGCTCTCCATCATCGACTCCGGCGGGAACATGACGCAGTTCCTAGAGGACCAGAAGGAGAAGCAGATGCGGACCTCGAAGCAGGAACAGGAGACGGTCCTCGAGACGCTCGAACTGTTCGGCGAGATGTACATGACGCTCTCGCTGTTCCCCCTCCTGCTCATCATCATCCTCGTCATCATGAGCATGATGGGCGAGGCCCAGACGATGCTGCTCTACGGGACGGTCTACGGGCTCATCCCGCTGGTGGGCGCCGGCTTCCTCGTGCTCGTCTCGACCGTCGTCCAGGACGAGGTGGGCGACGGCTACCTCCGCCCGGAGGACGACCGCTTCGACGACACCGGGTCGGGGCTGTTCAGCCTCGGCCTCGTCGAGCGCTACACGGGGCGCGCCGCGCTCTTCGACCGCATCGAGGCCCGCGAGGGGACCTACGAGACCGTCGAGATGCTCTCGAAGCCCCACCACTTCTTCCGCGACCACCCGCTGACGGTGCTGTTCGTCACCGTCCCCGCGACGCTCGTGCTGCTGGCGTTCTTCGTCGTCGCCGGGTTCGTCCCGCTCTCGGTCGACGGCCTCAAGGACGCCCCGGTCCGCGGGACGTTCTTCCTGTTCTACGTGCCGCTGTACGCGAACGTGCTCCCGCTGACGGTGTTCTACGAGTGGAACGTCAAGACCCGCCGGAGCGTCGTCGACAAGCTCTCGGAGGACCTCCGGAAGCTCTCCTCGGCGAACGACACCGGGATGACGCTGCTCGAGTCCATCGAGGTGGTCGCCGAGACGTCGCGCGGGCGACTCGCGGCGGAACTGGAGACCATCCACGCGAAGGTCAACTACGGGACGAGCCTGAAGGAGGCGCTCCGCGAGTTCAACAACAAGTACCACATCCCGCGGCTGGCCCGGACGATGAAGCTCATCATGAAGGCCCAGGAGGCGTCGAGTCAGATCACCGCCGTCCTGACCACCGCGGCGCAGGCCAGCGAGAACCAGGACGACATCGACCGCGACCGCAAGTCACGCACCCGGATGCAGGTCGTCATCATCATCATGACGTTCCTGACGCTGCTCGGCGTGATGGCCATCCTCAAGGTGAAGTTCCTCGACGTGATGGCCGGACTCGCCTCACAGGCGGGCGGCGGTGGCGGCGAGGCCGCCGCGGGGGCGGGCGGTGGCGGCGGCGCAGCGGGCGGCGGCTTCGCCGGCGGCGTCGACACCGACCTCCTCGCGTTGCTGTTCTTCCACGCGGTGACGTTCCAGGCGGTCATCTCCGGGCTCATCGCGGGCTACATCCGCGACGTGAGCCTCCTCGCCGGCGCGAAGTTCGTCGTCGTCCTGCCGACGGTCGCCCTCCTGGTGTTCCTCTTCATATGACCGACAGAGCCCAATCCACGCTCGACTTCGCCGTCGGCGTCAGCGTCTTCCTGCTCGCGGTGGCGTTCACCTTCGCGTTCATCCCCGGGATGACCCAGCCGTTCTCCGAGACGGTCCGCGTGAACCCCGCGACGGCCGACCGGGTGACGGACCAGCTCGCGGGCGACACGCTCGCGACGCCGGGCGAGCCGTATCGACTGGACGCGACCTGTACGGCGGCGTTCTTCGACGCGGGCCCGGACGGCGACGGCTGTCGGTTCGAGGGCGAGGGGTTCGACGAACGTCTCGGCCTCCCCTACCCCGACCGCGCGACGCCGCCGAACGTTCAGGTCGGCCTGTACGAGGGCGCCTCGAGCGATGCCGAGGCACTGTACTGGGACGGTGAGCGGGTCGCCTGGCCCGAGGACGGGTCCCCGGCCTCCGACGACGAGCGACTCGTCCGGTCGACCGACGGGCGGACGCCGAGCGGTTCCTCGAGCGTCGTCGTCTCGCGGCGCTCCGTGACCGTCGACGGGCGCGACGCCCACCTCAGGGTGAGCGTATGGTGAGCGACGACCGGGGGCAGGTCCACACGCTCGAGGCCATCGTGGCGGGCGTCATCCTCGTCACGGGCCTGGTGTACGCGCTGCAAGTGACCGCGGTGACGCCGCTCTCGGCGAGCACGTCGAGCCAGCACATCGAGAACCAGCAGGCCGCCGTCTCGGAGGGCGTCCTCGCCGCGAGCATGGACGACGGGTCGCTGGAGGAGACGCTCCGCTCGTGGGACGAGGACGAAGAACGGTTCCACGGCGCCGACGGACGGGAGTTCTTCGTCAACGACCGACCGGACAACGCGTTCGGCGACCGGCTTGGCGACACGTTCGAGGAGCGCGGGACGGCCGTGAACGTCGTCGTTCGCTACGAAGAGAACGACGGGACGGAGACGCAGAACGTCGTCTACCGCGGCAACCCGAGCGACAACGCCGTCACCACCACACAGACGCTGACGCTGTTCGACGGCGACCACCTGTACGGTGCCGACGGCGAACCCACCGAGACGCGGTTGGACGAGACAGACACGTTCTACGTCCCCGACGACACGAGCGACTCGATGGCGTACGCCGTCGTGACCGTGGAGGTGACGACGTGGCGGATGTGAACGAGAGGGGGCGCGGCCAGATGATTCTCGTGACGGGGCTGACACTCGCGGTGATACTGGTGGCGCTCGCGCTCGTCCTCAACACCGCCATCTACACGGAGAACCTCGCGACGCGCTCGGACGACCCCGGTGCGAGCGAGGCGCTCCGGTACTTCGAGAGCGCGGACCACGACGTCGGGGAGGGCCTCGACCGGACGAGTAGTCAGGACGAACTCGAGACGTTCGTCACAGAGTGGGACCGGTCGACGGGACGCGAAGGCGCTCGCGACGGCGTCAGGACATCGGTGACGCTCGACGAGGGGAGCGTCGTGACGGGGACGCGCGTCTACGACACGGACGAGACGACGACGCTCCCGGGTGACGACGCAGACGAGGAATTCCTCGAGGGGTCGCGGATACGCGGGTTCCGCGTGACCGCGAACCTCGACGCGGGCGAGTCGTTCACCGTCCGGTTCGACGGGGACGGCGCAGGGACGACCGTCGAGGGGGTCGACGCCTCGACGGTGCGAGTGTCGACGGACGAGGAGAGCTGTGAGGTGGCCGTCTCGGAGACCGGAACGGTGACCGTCGACTTCTCGGCGCGGACGGTCACCGGCGACGGCGACCCGCGTGGCTGCTCGGCGCTCGACTACACGACGGACTTCGGCGGCACCTACGACCTCGAATTCGAGAACACCGGCGTCCCCGGAACGTTCGAGTTCGTGACCGACAGCGAGGTCGGGTACGAACCCGACGAGGACGGTGAGGACACCGTCCAGGTCGAGGAGTCAGTCTACAGCGCCACCGTGGAGGCGACGTACGACGACGGGCACGTCTCGGCGTCGAGGGACATCCGTGTCGCCCCGCGGGAGGTGGGCGCGTGAGACCCACCGCGCTCCGCGGGGACCGACGGGGGGTGTCGACGGCGCTCGGCTACGTCCTCAACCTCGGCGTCATGACGGTGCTCGTCGTCGGGCTGGTGTTCACCGCGGGGACCTACGTCGAGGACCAGCGCGAGGGTGCCATCCGCGCTGAACTCGTCGTCGTGGGTGAACACCTCGTCGCGGACCTCGGGAGCGCCGACCGCCTCGTCGCGAGCGGCGCGAGCGAGGTGTCGGTCAGTCAGCAGGTGCCGGAGTCGGCCGCGGGCGTCTCCTACACCGTGCGCGTGGAGGAGTCGGGGGGTGGTCAGGAACTGGTCCTCTCGACGCGGGACCCCGCGGTGACCGTCCGGTTCGACCTCGTCACCGAGACGCCGGTGGCGGGGGGGGCGAGCGGCGGCGACGTCCGCATCGACTACGACTCGGCCGCCGGGGAACTGGAGGTCCGCAGTGACTGACCGCGCCGTCAGCGAGGTGCTGAGCTTCGTGCTGGTGTTCTCCGTCGTCGTCAGCGTGGTGGGCCTCGTCTACGTGAGCGGCTTCGCGGGGCTGGAGACGGCCCGGTCGGCCGAACAGGTCGACAACGCGGAGCGCGCGTTCGACGTCCTCGCCGACAACATGGCCGACATCCACCACCACCGCGCGCCGAGTCGCAAGACCGAGGTGAAGCTCGCCGACGCGCAGTTGCAGTACTCGGGGACGACGACGGAGTTCGACGTCACGGTGGGGGGTGTGACGGACGACGAGGGCGCGTTGCGTCACTTCCGGGCCGAGACCACGCCCATCGTATATAGCGCCGGAAGCGACACCGACGTCGTCTACGACGGCGGGGCGGTCGTCCGCCGCGACGGCGACTACGCGCGGGTTACCCGGGCGCCGCCGATACGCACCACCGACGACGGGACGCTCGTCGTCCAGTACGTCCAGACCAACGCGCGCGAGCGGGGCGTGAGCGGGTCGCGGACGGTCCTCGTCCGGGGGGAGCGCACCCGGTCCGAGATACTGGTGACCGACGAGGACTCGACGGAGAGCGGCGACCTGACCGTCACGATGAACGTGACGACGGCCTCCGAGCGCGTCGGGGCCTGGGAGTCGTACCTCGAAGGGGAACTGGGCTGTTCGCCGGAGAACGTCGAGCCGCTGGACGACGGTCGGACGCGGTTCACCTGCGAGACGGAGGCGAGTGACCTCACGGTGAGCGTGACGAGTATCGACCTCGAACTCAGTTGAGGTCGACGCGGACCTCGTTGTCGGTGACGTGGAGGTACGTGATGACGCTGTCGTCGGCCTCGTACTCGATGAAACCGTCGGAGTCGCGCTCCGAGACGCCGGCCGCCTTCCCGCTCTGCTGGTCCGTGACGCGGAGTTCGAAGTCCGGTCCGAGTTCGGCGAAGTAGTGTTTGGTGAGGAACTCGAGCGACTCGGTGTCCCCGAGCGTGTACTCCGCGTCGGCGTCGACGTCGGCGTCGTGTTCGTCGATGGTGAGGGAGTCGGCGAACGTCGCGTCCTCGTGCTCGAACGCGTTGAGGTCGCCCGAGACGTCCGCGTACGTCATCTCGGTGTCGGTCCCGGTGAAGTCGAGCGGGAGCGCGGCGATGTAGCCGCCGTCGTCGGTTTCGGCACAGGTCGCGGTGAAGTCCTCGTCGTTCCGCCACCCGTGTGCGACGCGCTCGCCGTCCTCGTAGGTACTGTAGTACACCGAGACGGTCACCGGGTCGTCGTCGATGTCCCCGTTCTTGTCGCACTTCAGGTTCCCCTTGTTCCTGACGGCGACTTCGAAGTGCTCGTCCCCCGAATCGACGTACGTCGACCACTTCAGGTTGCTGAACTGGGAGTTCTGGTCGTCCCGGCTCTGGATGGTGAAGTCGAAGTCGGTGAGGTTGTGGTCGTCGGGCATCCCCCGAATCTCGAAGTCGGAACCCTCCTCGGGGACGCCGAACTCGCCCTGTTCGCCCAGCGTCACGAGTTCGACGGTCGCCGTCCGTGCCTCGTCGTCGGTGGTGACCTCGCCGTCGGTCCGGTCGCGGAAGTACTCGGCCCACCCCTCGTAGTACTCGCTCTGGACCGTGACGGTGACGTGGCCCTCCTCGAGGGGGTTCTCGAAGTGGCGCGTCTCGCTCCCGTCGTAGGGCCGCGTCGAGTCCGGGAACACCCGCTCGAAGCCGTCGTCCGGACGCGTGACGCGCACCGACCGCGCTCCCGTGACTGACGCGGAGTCCGCCGCCGTGACGCGGACGGCGGGGAGCGTCATCGTCCCGCCGCGGTAGTGGAACTCCGGCGGGGAGACGAGGCGGGCGGCGCCGGCGTCGTCCTTGCGCCAGACGCCGCCGCCCTCGTAGGCGACTCGTGCGTCGCCGTTGCGGTAGACGAGCGCGCCCATCGGTTCGTCGTGGAGCACCTGGTCGGTCCCCTCGCCGTCGTAGTCGACGTGCGTGACCGTCATCCGGCCGGTGTCCTCGCGGACCTCGACGCCACCGTCGAACCGTCCCAGGTCGAGGCGCTGGGTCGCGGAGTCACCGAGCGCGACCTGCGAGGCGCGCGAGTCGAACTGCGTCATCGCCTGTTCGGCCCGGTCCAGGTCCGCCTCCCGGCCCGAGTCGTCGAGCAGGGTCGTCCCCAGCACCACGACGCCCGTCGTCCCGAGAGCGGTGATGGCGACGATGAGCACGACACCGATGACCGACGACTGTCCCCGCCCGGTGCCTCCTCGCCCGCTGCTCCCGAGAATCATACGGCAACAACGTATCGAGAATACAAAAAGAGTTGGTTTCGATAATTTCTATTTAGATGTTATCTATCGGGCGCCGCGTATTAGGTGCATAAGTCGTGTGGAATCACCTGTAGGTATTCGTGTCAATCTCAGGGAGAGGTTAAGTAGGTCGACGATGCTACTGGGTGGCACGATGGCTGACACCCCGAAGCAGACCCTGAAAGACGTCGACCACACACCACCCAACGGCGACTCCGTCGACAACGTCTGGGACCGAGGGACCGAGCGAGCGGAGTAGGGCACGGTTCGCCGGCCGTAGATTAATACGACGTGTCGTCCTACGAACGACTGTTATGCCCACCGTCGAACTCAGAGAGGAGACCCTCCGACGACTGGACGGACTGCGCGAGGAAGACGAGTCCTACGACGAACTGGTCGCCGAACTCATCAACATCTACGAGGCGGAGGAACTGACGCTGTTTCACTCCGGCGACGGGGTGTAACGCCGATTCACTCCCGTTCTTGGAGGTCGAACTCCACGGCGACCGAGAGCAGGTCCGATAGTTCCCGCGAGGAGAGCGACAGCGCCACCGTCCCCGCGCTCGCGTCGTACTCGACGACCCCGGCCTCCGCGAGCGCCGGCAGGTGGTTGTGCCGGAGCGTGAGCTGTTCGTCTCGGACGGCCCCTTCTGCAGGGTCGCCGTCCGTCGAGACGTCGGTTCTGGCACGGGCGAGGCGGACGGCGAGGTCCTCGACGGGGAGGGCACCCGCGTCGTTCAGGAGATAGAGGACGAACCGGCGACGCGTGCGCGAGAGCAACCGGAAGTACTGACTCACGGTCTCCGTGACGTCGTCGTGCCGGAGGCGTCGATTCTCGGGGACGTCGATCTGTGGACGATCGGTCGCATCGGTCGGCTCGATTCGATATGACATGGTCACTCATCGTGGCAGCCGACGACGAGAGGGACGACCGGAGGACGCGACGGTGCCGGTATCCCCACCTGTGTTCGAAGCACCCCGTCGGACTACCACCACACGTACTGCGACCATCACGGATTAGTATTTTATTCAGATACGAAACGACAATCAGAATTTACGAAGGGTTCGAGCGTGGCCGAGGCACCTCCGACGGCCCGGGTCGAACTCCAGCCGGCCGTGACCGATGACGCGGAACGCTCCTAACGTCAATAGTGTCAGTCAGGGATAACATACGCAACGTTTAATCGAGGATGTACTGTGGGTAGTTCTGAAATGACAGGACAGGGGGTGCAAGGAATCCACCCGGGTCGATGGACCGTCGCACGGCGGTGGGGAGGAGCGGTGGTCGGAGGTGCGAGCCAGTCTCGGTCCGGGGCGGAGAGCCGAGGGGGGAGGGTTCGGACGTGAGGGTCCTCTTCGATGTAACGCATCCCGCGCACGTCCACCTGTTCAGGCACGCTATCGCGATCCTTCGGGCGGGGGACCACGACGTCCGCGTTACCTCGCGGCGCAAGGACCTCACGACCGAGTTGCTGGACGCGTACGACATCGCCCACGTCCCGCTCTCGACGCGCGGCGAGGGCGTCGTCTCGCTCGGGGCGGAGTGGCTCGCGCGCGAGGCGCGACTGTTCGCCCGGGGGTGGCGCTTCGGCCCCGACGTCGTGGTCAGCCACCTCAACCCCGCGGCAGCGCACCTCGCCGCCCTCACCGGTGCGCGCGGTGTCGTGTTCAACGACCAGGAGGTCGCGGGCCCCGTCGCCCGAGGCACGTACCCGTTCGTCGCCGTCGTCTGCACACCCGAGCGGTTCACGCAGGACCTCGGCTCGAAGCACCGGCGCTACCGGGGGTTCCACGAACTGGCGTACCTCCACCCCGACCGGTTCACGCCCCGACCGGACCTGTTGCGTGCCCACGGCGTCGCGCCGAACGGCCGGTTCTTCGTCTGCCGGTTCGTCTCGATGGACGCCCACCACGACGTGGGCCAGGAGGGCATCTCGCCGGCCGCGAAGCGACGACTCGTCGAGTACCTCGCGACGAAGGGGACGGTCTTCGTTTCGAGCGAGGGGAACCGGGGGCTGGAGGGAGTCGACGGTGCCGCGGCGACACCCGTCCCGCCGTCGGACGTCCACCACCTGCTCGCGTTCGCCGACCTCTACGTGGGTGACTCGGGGACGATGGCGACGGAGGCGGCCGTCCTCGGGACGCCCGCGCTTCGGTGCAGTTCGTTCGTCGGCCCCGACGACATGAGCAACTTCGTCGAACTGGAGACCGAGTACGGCCTCCTCGTGAACGTCGCGGACGAGTCGAGCCTGTTCTCGGAACTCCACCGGCTGACCGACGACCTCGACGCGACCGGATGGGCCTGGCGGGAGCGTCGCTGTCGGCTACTGGCCGAGAAGATCGACGTGACGGCGTTCGTCGTCGAGACGATACTGGGGGAGGGGGACCCGCGTCGGGGGGAACGAACCGAACCCGCGACCGTCGGAGGACGTCGGGAGGACCATGAGTAGCGACGCCGGGCGGGGAGTTCCCGTCGGGGGGGAGGAGGCGGTCGCGGCGCCGATGGACGACGACCACCCCTACCACGTCTGTCTGAGCCACGACGTCGACCGGACGCGAAAGACCCTCCAGGGGCTCTACTACGCGCTGGTCGAGCGGCGCCCGTACCACGTCCGGAGCCTGCTCGACGGGTCGAACCCGTACTGGCAGTTCGAGACGATAACGTCGCTCGAGGCGGACCTCGGGGTCCGCTCGACGTTCTTCTTCCTGCAGGAGCAGCGCCTGCTCCGGGACAGGCCGAGACGCGAGTGGGTCGTTCCTCGGAACTGGAAGCTCTACTGCGGGCGCTACGACGTCACCTCGTCGGCGGTCCGGACGGTCGTCGAGTCGCTGGACTGCGAGGGATGGGACGTCGGCCTCCACGGGTCGTTCGAGTCGTACGACGACCCGCGACGGCTCGCGACCGAGAAGGCCACGCTCGAACGGGTGCTCTCGAAACGGGTGCGGGGGGCGAGACAGCACCACCTGAACCTCGACCGGCCGACGACCTGGGAGTACCAGCGACGGGCGGGCCTGCGCTACGACTCGACGCTCGGGTCGAACCACGTGGTCGGCTTCCAGCACGGCTACCACCCCATCCGGCCCTTCGACGACGACTTCGTCGTGTTCCCCATCACGGTGATGGACGCCCCACTCATGGCCGAGAGCGACGGCGTCGCCGAGGCGTGGGTGACGTGCGCGGCGCTCGTCGAGGAGGCGCGGGCGAACGGGGCGGTGCTGACGCTCGACTGGCACCAGCGGGTCTTCGACGACCGCGAGTTCCCGGGCTACCGCCAACTGTACCGCAAGCTAATCAGGACCGCACAGGCCGACGGCGCCTGGGTCGGGTCGTGCGGTGAACTGTACGAGAAACTCCAAGAGGACCGGCCATGACCGTAACGATAGAACGAACCGAGGACGAAACGGAGTGGAACCGACTCGTCGACCGGTCCCCGCAGACCGCCGTCTGTCACCGCCACGAGTGGATACGGACGATAGCGGAGTTCAGCGACGCGCGCCTGCACCCGCTCGTCGGGTACCGGGGGGACGACCCGGTCGGTCTCTTGCCCCTGTTCGACCTCCGGAAGGGGCCGGTGAGCGTCGTCTTCTCGCCGCCGCCGGACGTCGGCGTCGAGTACCTCGGTCCGGCGCTCGTCTCCGAGGACGGGTCGCGCCGCAGCCGCGACGCGGCCTGTCGGGAGTTCGTCGAGAGCTGTCTCGAGTACGTCGAGTCTGAACTCGCGCCGCAGTTCGTCTACCTGAAGACGACCACCCGGTTCGAGGACGTCCGACCGTTCCAGTGGAACGGCTTCGACGTCGAACCGAAGTTCACGTTCGTCGTCGACGTCGGCGACGACCCGGAGCGACTCCAGGCGGGCTTCTCGCGGAGCCTTCGACGGACGCTGAACACGGAGTTCGAGCGCCCCTACGAGGTCACGGTGGGCGGCGAATCGACCGTCGCGTTCGTCCACCGCGAGATGCGAAACCGCTACGAGGCACAGGGCAAGCGCTTCGCCATCGACCTCGACTACGTGAAAGCGCTCTACGAGCGCCTCCCCGAGGGGTCCGTCCTTCCATACCGCTGCGAGGTGGACGGCGAACTCGTCGGGGGGAAAGTCTGCGTCGGACACGAGGGGGTCCTCTACTCCTGGCTCGAGTCGGGCATCCCCGACCCCGACTTCCCCGTCAACGAGGTCACCACCTGGGAGATACTCCGCGACGCACCGTCGCGGGGCGTGACGGCCTACGACCTCTACGGGGCGGACGTGGCGAACATCGCGTTCTTCAAGTCGAAGTTCAACCCCGACCTCGTTCACTCGTACACCGTCTCGAAAGGGTCGCTCCCCATGCGCCTCCTCGAACGGGTCTACCGACGACTGTGACCGTCCGGTAAACGCGACGTTACGTCGTTCGGTCGCCGAAACGCGTCGTTCCAGTCGTGGGATGGACGCGGCGAACTATACGATGACAGCTCGATTACACGCCCACTCATGTGCGGGATAGCGGGATTCACCTGGTCGGAGCCAGCCCTCCTGGAGGAGATGACGGCGGTCATCGAGTGTCGGGGACCGGACAGCGACGGCTCGTACGTCGACGACGACGTCTCGCTCGGCCACACCCGACTCGCCATCCTCGACCTCTCGGCGGCGGGCCACCAGCCGATGGCGAGCGACGACGGGGAGTACGTCCTGTTGTACAATGGCGAGGTCTACAACCACGAGGCGCTCCGCGAGGAACTCGGGGCGGCGGGCTATCGCTTCCACTCGGGGACGGACACGGAGACGGTGCTCACGGCCTACGTCGAGTGGGGCGCCGACTGCGTCGAACGCTTCAACGGGATGTTCGCGTTCGTCGTCTACGACACGCGTCGCGAACGGCTGTTCTTCGCCCGCGACCACGTCGGCATCAAGCCCCTGTACTACTACCACGACGGGGACCGCTTCGTCTTCGCGTCGACCATCCCGGCCATCCTGGAACACGACGTCGAGACGGCCCCCAACCCGGCGGCGATACGGGACTTCCTCCTCTACAACGTCACCGACCACACGCGCGAGACGTTCTTCGAGAACGTCTACCGGTTCCCGAGCGGCCACCACGGGACCTACGACCTGCGGACGAACGAACTCTCGCTGACCGAGTGGTGGGACCTCGAGTTCTCGGGGGACTTCGCGGGGAGCTACGAGGCGGCCACCGACCGGGTCCGGTCGTTGCTCGAGCGGAGCGTCGAGCGTCGCCTCATGAGCGACGTCCCCGTGGGGACCTGCCTCAGCGGCGGTATCGACTCGTCGGCCATCGCGTGCCTGCTCGACCGCCTCGGCGCGCGGGACGTCGAGACGTTCTCGGCCGTGTTCTCCGGGTTCGAGAAGGACGAGTCGTCGTACATCCGGACGGTGTGCGAGGAGACGGGCCTCGCGAACCACGCCGTCGAACCGGACGGGACGGACCTCGCCGCGACCATCGTCGGGTTCGTCGAGAGCCTCGGCGAACCGATACCCACGCCGAGTCCGTTCGCGCAGTCGCGGGTGTTCTCGCTGGCGAACGACGAGGGGGTCACGGTGCTGCTCGACGGCCAGGGCGGGGACGAACTGTTCGCCGGCTACCACACGTTCTACGGGAACTACCTCTACGGTCTCCTGCGGCGAGGCGCGTTTCGCGAGGCCACGAGCGAACTCGCGGGACTGGTCCGGGGAGGCGAGAGCCGCCTCGGTCTCCTGTCGTTCGGCCTCCTGCTCGCGCCGGACGCCGTCGTCGACCGGTACTTCCGGACCCGGTCGAACATCGCGCCGGCGCTGTACGACGCCCCCGACGCCCGGACGGGCTACATGGACGAGTTCACCTCCCTGCACACGCTCCACGACGCCCTCGAGTTCTACCTCGGCCGACGGCTCGAACACCTGTTGCTCTACGAGGACCGCAACTCGATGGCCGTCTCACGGGAGGCGCGCGTCCCGTTCCTCGACCCGGAGTTCATGCGGTTCGTCGCCAGCCTCCCCGAGGGGTACATCATCTCCGACGGGACGACGAAGACCGTCCTCCGAGACGCCATCGAGGGGGTGGTCCCGGCGCGTGTCCTCGCCCGACGCGACAAGATCGGGTACGCGACGCCCGAACACCGGTGGCTCCGGGACGTCGCCATCGAGACGCTACTGTACGACTGGTTCTGTTTCGCCGAACCGCGCTGCGCCCCGTACGTCGACGTCGAGCGTACCAGGCGATTCGTGTCGGAACACTACGCGGGCGACCGCGACCACAGTTCGGCCCTCTGGAAGAGCCTCTTCCTCGAGGCGTGGATGCGCGCGTTCTGGTCGGACGACGCGGACACCCGGTGACCGGACGCGACATCGGGACTGCCATCGCGCAGGTCACCGGTCACGTCCCGTCCGCGGTGTGACTCACGGCCTCACACGCTCGAACGACGGAGTATCGACCGAACGAGTGATTTCCCCACGAGGTAGATACGCGACCTGCTGACAATCCCTGGTACAGGAACGGATATCGTGTATAAATGATTGAGGATTAATTCGCCGGTACGGTCTGTTAGATATATCGTTATATAACTAATGCCAGACCTCCGCAACCGGCGCTGGCAATGCATGACATTGATACGACACGATTTGGTGGTGTGGGAGGAACCCTCGCCCGTGATTGTGCGCTCGTGGCACAGCTCCACGAGCCGTGGTGGTACTGTTGCAGCGAGTGGTGGGACGGAGCGGTGCGCCGAACGCGAAACGGGTGGGTGTCGTGACCCGGTGTCCTCCCACGCCGGTCCGGGCCGGCGTCGTCGGCGTCGGGAGTATCGGTCAACACCACGCGCGTAACTACGCGAACCTCTCGGGTGCAGAACTGGTCGGCGTCGTCGACACCGACGTCGACCGGGCGGCCGGGGTCGCAGAGGAGTACGGGACCACCGCGTGCTCCCTCGACGAACTGTTCGCCTCGGTCGACGCCGTCTCCGTGGCGGTCCCGACTACCCATCACCATCAGGTCGCCTCGACCGCCATCGACCGCGGCGTACACGTCCTGGTCGAGAAACCCCTCGCGAGTTCCCGAGAGGAGTGTCTCGACCTCATCGCCCGTGCTCGCGCGAACGGCGTCACGCTCCAGGTCGGGCACGTCGAGCGGTTCAACCCGGCGGTCGAGGCGCTCGGGGACATCGTCGCCGACCTCGACCTCATCGCCGTCGAGGCGCACCGACTCGGACCGCCGCTCAGTCGAGAGATGGACGACACCGCGGTCCTCGACCTGATGATACACGACATCGACGTCGTGCTCTCCCTGGTCGACGAACCGGTCGTCTCGGTCGACGCACGGGGCGTCCTCGACAACCAGCACGTCACGGCCACGCTGTCCTTCGAGAACGGAGTCATCGCGACGCTCACCGCGAGTCGCGTGACCCAGCAGAAGGTCCGACAGCTCTCGGTGACGGCGGCCGACTGCCGCGTCAACACCGATTACACCGACCAGAGCGTGATGATACACCGCCAGTCCGTCCCGGAGTACGTCGAGAACTGGGACTCCATCAGCTACCGGAGCCAGAGCGTCATCGAACTCCCGACCATCGAGACGGGCGAACCGCTCGAGCGGGAACTCGTCTCGTTCCTCGACAGCGTCCGCTCCGGCGACCCGCCCGTCGTCACCGGCGAGGACGGCTACCGGGCGTTCGAACTGGCGATGGAGATCGACCGTATCGCTCGCGGCGACGAACAGCTCCAGTCGCAGGTCCCATGACTGGACGACCAGATGGTCCGTCGTCGGTCGCGCGCGAGGAGACGGCACTCGACGTGTCGCTGGCGCGCGCGCTGGAGGCGGGCGACGTGACGGTCGCGGTGTACGGCCTCGGCAAGATGGGCCTGCCGCTCGCGACCGTCTTCGCCGAGCGAGTCGGCGACGTCGTCGGCGTGGACGTCGACGCCGAGCGGGTCCGAGTCATCAACGCCGGCGAGTGCCCGCTCGACCGCGAACCGGGGGTGCCTGCGCTGCTCGCTGAACAGGTCGAGCGAGGACGGTTCGTGGCGACGACGGACGGCGAGCGCGCGAGCGCCGACGCGTCGGTCCACGTCCTCATCGTCCCGACGCTGCTCACGGCCGAGCGGACGCCGGACCTCTCGATACTCCTCGACGTCCTCGAGACCATCGCACCGGGAATCGACCCGGGCGACCTGCTCTGCGTCGAGTGTACCGTCCCGCCAGGGACGTGCCGGGACGTGGTCGTCCCGACCGTCGCGTTCGCCGGCAGCGTCGACCCCGGGGCGTTCGGCGTCGCGTCCTGTCCCGAGCGGACGGCCAGCGGCCGCGCGCTCCGGGACATCCGGGGGGCGTACCCGAAGGTCGTCGGCGGGGTCGACGCGGCGAGCACGCGGGCGGCCGTCGCCCTCTACGGACGAATCACTGACAACGAGGTACTTCGCGTCCGCGACGCGACGACGGCGGAGTCGGTCAAACTGTTCGAGGGACTCTACCGCGACGTCAACATCGCGCTCGCGAACGAACTCGCGCGCCTCACCGACGACCTTGCCATCGACGTCCGGGAGGCCGTCGACGCGGCGAACACCCAACCGCTCTGTGACATCCTCGACCCCGGCCCGGGCGTCGGAGGCCACTGTATCCCCTGGTATCCGTACTTCGTCATGAACAGCGTCGAGCGGGAGACGCCGTTGCTCCGGACGGCCCGCGCGGTCAACGACGCCATGCCCGCCTACACCGTCGAGACGCTCGCCGAGCAGTTGCGTCGCCGGGGCGAGACGCTGGCGGGCGCGACGGTCGCCGTCTTCGGCGTGACGTATCGGCCAGGGGTACACGAGACGCGCGCGACGCCCGCACTCCCGGTCGTCTCGCTGCTTCGCGAGGGCGGCGCGTCGGTGCTCGTCGTCGACCCGCTGGTCGACGACTTCGAGGCGTTCGACGCCCGCCCGGTGGCGCTCGATGCGGTCGCGGACGCCGACGTCGACGCCGCCATACTGCTGACGGCCCACGAGGAGTTCGACGACCTCGACTGGGGCGCGTTCGGCGAGTGCGTCGTCGTCGACGGTCGCGACGCCATCCGGGGAGAGACGGGCGGCGCCCACGTCTACACGCTCGGTCGAGGGGTGCGGCGAGACGGGAAAGCGACTCCCGACAGCCGGCACACGGGAGGCGAGCCATGAGGGCGACGCTCGGCGCGGACGCGCACGTCGACGAGGGGGTCCGCCTCGGGACCGGGGACGGCGAGCCGCCGCGCATCGGCGACCGCGCCCGCCTCCGGAGCGGGACGGTCGTCTACGACGACGTCCGGGTCGGCGACGACTTCGCGACCGGCCACAACGTCCTCGTACGCGAAGGGACGACGGTCGGCGACGACGTCCTCTTCGGGACGAACACGGTCGTCGACGGCCGGAGCGAGGTCGGGTCGCGGGTGAGCCTCCAGACGAGGGTGTACGTCCCCTCGGAGACCGTCATCGGCGACGGCGTGTTCGTCGGTCCGGGGGCCGTCCTCACGAACGACCCCTACCTACTCAGGCGGGACGTCGAGTTGCGCGGCCCGCGACTCGAGGACGACGTCTCAGTCGGCGCGAACGCCACCGTCCTCCCCGGCGTAACGCTCGGGACGGGGTCGTTCGTCGCCGCCGGTGCCGTGGTCACCGGGGACGTCCCGCCCGAGTCGCTCGCGGTCGGGGCGCCCGCCGAGTGTTCCGCGCTCCCCGAGCGACTGCGGGGACGAAACCGGCTCTGACCATGGGGCGAGTACCCATCGCGGAGCCGCAAATCGGCCGCGAGGAACGCGAGCGCGTCGCCGCCGTCCTCGAGAGCGGGATGCTCGCCGACGGACCGGCTGTGCGGGCGTTCGAGCGGGAGTTCGCGGCGTTCTGTGACGCCGCCCACGGCGTCGCGACGTCCAACGGGACGACGGCGCTCCACGCGGCGCTCAGGGCGCTCGACGTCGGCGAGGGGAGCCGCGTGCTCACGACTCCGTTCAGTTTCGTCGCGACGGCCAACGCGGCGCGGCTCGTCGGGGCCCGCGTCGGGTTCGTCGACATCGACCCGGAGACGTACACCATCGACCCGGAGGCGCTGGAGGCGTGCCTCCGGGCCGGCGAGGAGGTGACGGCGGTCGTCGCGGTCCACCTCTACGGGTTGCCGGCGGAGATGCCCCGACTCCTGGAACTCGCGGAACGGTACGACTTCGCGCTGGTCGAGGACGCCGCACAGGCCCACGGCGCGACGGTCGACGGCGACCCGGTCGGCGCGCTCGGCGACGTGGGGTGCTTCTCGTTCTACCCGACGAAGAACATGACCACCGGTGAGGGCGGGATGATAACGACCGACCGCGACGACGTCGCCGAACGGGCCGCCGCGTTCGTCGACCACGGCCGAACGAGCGGCTACGAGCACGCGACGGTCGGGCACAACTTCCGGATGACGAGCATCGCCGCCGCCATCGGCCGCGTCCAGCTCGAACGGCTCCCCGGCTACACCGAGGCCCGACGACGCAACGCCGCCGTCCTCACGGAGGCGCTGGCGGGCGGACCCCTCGACACCCCCACGGTTCCGGCGGGGCGGGGCCACGTCTTTCACCAGTACACCGTCCGCTGCGACGACCGCGACGCCCTCGCCCGGTTCCTCGACGACCGGGACATCGACGCGCGGGTCTACTACCCCATCCCGATCCACCACCAGCGGCCCTATCGGCACGTGGCGGCGTCGGTCCCCCACGCCGACCGAGCCGCGGAGACGGTCCTCTCGCTCCCCGTCCACCCGGGCGTCTCGACGGACACGGCGACGAGAATCGCGGCGACCGTCCGCGCGTTCGTCGACGCCGGGTGACGGACTTTCACGGTTCCGAGATGGTGTACTTAATCTGATAATATCGTATAACTCGACAATACTTAGGACGGTTCGTCGGTTATCCGCCCTCATGTCCGCGGGGAACAGTCTGGTCGAGTACGTACGACGGGCGACGGTCGGCGTTCCCCTCGACATCGCGGGTGGCGTCGGGTACGCGCTGGTCTGTTTCGGCGCCGTGAGCGTGTTCGGCGGGGCGGGATCACCGGTCCTCCTCGCGGCGGTCCTGCCGCTGTTGCTGTTCGTCCCGGGGTACATGGTGGTCGCCGCGCTCTTCCCCTGGCGGGACGGGTTGGCCGACGACGGCCCGTCGTCGGACCTCCCGCTTGGTCACCGGCTGTTCTACTCGTTCACGGCGAGTCTCGTCGTCGCCCCCCTGTTCGTCAACGTCCTCGTCTACGCGACCGGCGGCCTCGACCGGGACGTCCTCAACGCGGGCCTGCTGGTACTCGTCGTCTGTACGGCGGGCGTCGCGGCGTGGCGAAACCGGGACCGACGCGCCCCGCGTCGCCTCCCGCTCGTCGGCCGGTGGCGAAACCGGGAGGAGTCGTCGCTCGCGCCCGGAACCCGCGCCGAGACGGCGGCCACCGTGTTCATGGGCGTCTGTGTCGTCCTCGCGGCCGCCAGCGTCCCCGCCATGCTCCAGTTCGCCCCCGACGGTGGCGGGCACAGCGAGTACTACCTCGGGACGCGAGGGGCGGGCGGGGAACTCGTCGCCGAGGGCTATCCGAGCGAGATAACGCCCGCGGACGGCGAGCGCCTCCTCGTCGCCGTCGAGAACCACGGCGAGGAACCGCGGACGTACACCGTCCTCACGCGACTCCAGGAGGTCCGGACGGACGGCGACTCGACGAGGGTCGTCGACGAGTGTTCGATGGACGTGACGGGAGTGACGGTGCCCGCCGCCGACCAACGGGTTATCTCACAGGAACTCGACCCGTGTGCCTCGGGCGAGGGGCTCCGGGTGGCGTTCCTCTTCTACGAGAACGAGCGGTCGGCGGACGCGCCGGCTTCGGAGGCCGACGAGCGACTCCACGTCTGGGTGGACGCGACCCGGGCGCCGTGAGCGTGAAAGCCGAGATTTCGGCACGTGCCGCCGACCTGTATTTCGTGTCGTGTGGCGGTGAAACGTGGTTTGTCGTCGTTAACGGTCCGAGGGCGACGTATTACTTTCTTCGTGTCGCGGATAGCGGCCTGTCGCTGCCGGCGGGGACCCGTCGACGGGAACGAGGCAGGTACGGATGGACGACACCGACAGACTGCAAACGTTAGTGAGGAAGGGGTATCGAGAGCCGGGGAAGGTGCCGGGGTACCTCCTCGGACGGCTCTTCCCGGGGTCACGGTGGGGCCCGGGGTGGGTGCGCGAGGACGGCTACATCACGTTCCGGGAGGACTCGCTCACCGGTGGGTCACCCTCCCGTCCCGAGTTCAGCGCTCGCGTCTACCACGAGGCGACGCAGATAGAGCGACTGCTCGACGGCCGCGAGTACGACCGTGCGCTCGAAATCGGCTGCGGGTACGGCCGCCTCGTCGGTTGGGTCGCCAGTCACGCGGACGAGGCGGCCGCCATCGAACCGAACGCAGAGGCACTCGCCGCGGCCCGGCGGGCCTACCCGGAGGTCGACTTCGAGGTGGCGCTCGCCGACGACATCCCCTACCCCGACGACCACTTCGACCTCGTAGTGGCCTGGGCCGTCCTCGGCCACATCCCGCCGGGGACGATAGAGCGAGCAGCACGCGAGATACGCCGTGTCCTCCGAGACGACGGGACGCTGTTGCTCTGCGAGCGGACCTCCGGCGACTCGGCGTCGGGCGTCTGGGTGCGGTCGAGGGGGGACTACGAGGCGCTGTTCGACCCCTTTGCGGTGGTCGCCGCGGAGGAGCGCGCCGCCGAACCGTCCTTCGAGTACGCCCGGTACATGGAGACGATGCGTCTCGACGCGCCGCGCAGCTAACGGACCCGCCTCTCGGCGCCGTCGCGTCCGACGCCCGGCGGCCGCCCCGCCAGCGGACAGGGTAGCCGCCCCGGCGCGCGATAAAGTGACACATTACTAACCCCACGCTCGCGCAACCCGGTTGCCGATGCAGTCACGAGCGATTCCTCCCGACAGCGACGTCGTCTACGTCGGAAACACGGAGACGACCGCGACGGTGCTGCGGTCGCTCCTCGAACGCGACGTACCGATAGCGGAGGTGGTGACGCTCGACCCCGAACGCGCCGAGCGCTTCGACGTCTCCAGTTACGAGGACCCGACGCCGGTCGCGGCCGCCCACGACATCCCGGTGTACTACCCCGAAGCGTTCGGGATGGACACGGCGGCCGACCGGACGCACTTCGGCGAGCTCGCCCCGGACCTCGTGCTCGTGCCGGGGTGGCAGCGGCTCCTCCCCGCCGAGGTCCTGGCGTCGGCCGAGCACGGAGCGCTCGGGGCGCACGGGAGCGCCTTCGGCCTCCCGAGAGGGCGGGGACGCTCGCCGCTGAACTGGTCGCTCGTCGAGGGGCTCGACCGGTTCGTCCTCTCGGTGTTCCGCCTCGACGACGGCCCCGACTCGGGCGCCGTCGTCGCCAGCCGGACCTTCGACGTCATCGACCACGACACCATCAGGACGCTCTACTACAAGGTCGCCATGTCCCTCCGGGAACTGTACCTCGACGCGCTCGGTCCCGTCCTCCGCGGCGAGGCCGAGTACGAGGAGCAGACGGGAGAGGCGACGTACTACCCCAAGCGCACCCCCGACGACGGCGCTATCCACTGGGGAGACACCACTCGCGACGTCCACAACCTCGTCCGTGCGGTGGGGCGGCCCTACCCGGGCGCGTTCACCGAACAGGACGGCCGGCGGGTCGACGTCTGGCGCGCCCAGCCGTTCTCGTCGCTCTTCGCCGTCGACGACCCGCCGGGGCGAATCGTCCAGACGTTCGAGGCGACCGGCGACTTCGTCGTGTCCACCGTCGACGGCAGCCTCCTCGTCACCGACTGGGAGGCCGACGGGTGGGTCCCCGAGGAGGGGGCGACGTTCGACTCGCCCGGCGACCACCGGCGGGTCGACCGGCCGGAACACAGACACAACCTGACGGGGACGGGGGGCGACCGTGAGTGACGCGACCGACGGCCTGGCGTTCACGATGGAGGCGTACGCGGACCTCGTCACGTCGCTCCTCGACGACGGCTACCGGTTCACCGACTACGCGAACGCGGCCGAACGCACCGTCGTCATGCGCCACGACGTGGACCTCTCGGTCGAGCGCGCCCTCGCGATGGCCCGCCTGGAGGCCGACCTCGGCGTCACCTCGACGTACTTCTTCCTCGTGACGGCGCCGGTCTACAACCTCGTGCACCCGGAGACGCGCGCCGCCGTCGAGGAGATAGCCGCCCTCGGCTGCGACGTCGGATTGCACTTCGACACGCACCACTACTGGGACGACCGACCAGCCGAGGCGGAACTCGTCGAGCGGGTTCGCGCCGAGACCGAGAGCCTCGAACGCGTCGTCGGGACGTCCGTCGAAACCGTGTCGTTCCACGTCCCTCCCGAGTGGGTGCTGAACCGCGCGTTCGACTCGTTCGTCAACGCCTACGCCCCCCGGTACTTCGAGGAGCCGACCTACGTCTCCGACTCGAACCAGAAGTGGCGCGCCGGTCCGCCGTTCCCCGACGGCGTCCCCGAGCGCGTCCAGATACTCGTCCACCCCGGCCTCTGGCACGAGGACGACCGCCCGCTCGCGGAGGTCCTGCGGACCGTCGAGGAGCGGACCCACGACGGGGTCGCGCGCTTCATGGCGCCGCTCGGCGAGTGAGTCCGCGAGTACGACGCACGGACACTCTCGCGAGCGAGAGGACACAACCGCTATGCCGTGACGTGTCGTTTCAGGGCCATGAAACGGCGGACGCTCCTGTCGACGCTCGGCTCGGTCCCGGCGCTGGCGTGGTTGACGCTCGCGAGCGACGACGTCCCGATGACGGGCTTCAACCGACTCCGGGTGGGCGCGCCGCTCTCCGGCATCACGCCGAACTACTACGGCGCGTTGAACGTGCGCTCGCCGGACCCGGGCATCGCCATCCAGACCGCGGCGGAGTCGACGTACGCGGGCATCTTCTGGTACAACAAATTAGGTGAACGGATGGTGCAACTCGTCACGGACGAACCGGACCAGGAGCTCTCGATGTACGTGAAGGCCGACGCGAAGGGCAGCGGCAACACCCAGCCGAAGAAGGCGCTCGACGTCCAGTTCGGGACGGCCGACGCCTTCGTCGCCTGGAAGAACTTCGAGTCGTTCCAGTTGACCGGCCAGAGCACCCCCGGCCGCGACGGGAGCATCTCGCTCCAGCTCCACGCGGGCAACGAGGACGCCTACACGCAGCTCAGTTTCTTCGACTCGACGGACACCCGCCAGTGGTCGCTCGAGGCCGACACGGGCGACGACGGCGTGTTACACCTCTGGGACCACGTCGCCGACGACGTGACCGTCGCCTTCGCCCCCGACGGCGGGGGTATCGATGTCTCCGGGACCCCCGTCCTCGGGTTGCGCGAGATAACCGACCCGTCACCGGGCGACCTGCGCTCCCAGGAGTGGGCGTGGGACGCGACGGACGACCGCTGGCTGTACCGCGACAGCGGCGGGACCGTCCACTACTTCACGCCGGACGGCACGCTGTGAGGGCGGGACGAACGGCTCCGTCCTCGCGCTCACGGTCAGCGCGAGGAGATGACCTCCCGGACCGGGGGCGGAAGGAGGGACAGGAAGAGGGCGATGTCCTCGCCGTCGACCGCCCGCGTCTTGACGGCGACGATGGCGTGGACCACCGTCCCGACGAGCCCCGCGGTGAGGACTGTCGGGAGGGTCGGCGGGCCCGCCGTCACCACGCCGAAGACGGCGAGCGCCGTCGCGAACACCGTCGTCGCGACGCGCGGGAACCGGAAGTCGGCCGCCGGGTCGACGCCGGACTTTCGACTGCTCCAGACGTGCAGACCGAGCATCGACCCGTAACTGACGCTCGTCGCCACGGCTGCGCCGTACATCCCGTAGCGGGGGATGAGCGCGAGGTTGAGCGCGAGGTTCAGCACCGCCGCCACCGCCGTCGCGCCGACGAGCACGCGCAGGTGGCCGGTTCCCTGGACGACGCCGATGAGCGGCCGGGCGATGGCGAACCCGAGCGCGCCGGGGAGGAGCAACAGCGCTGGGCCGACCGCCGGCGCGTACGCGGCGCCGAAGTAGAGGGGGACGAGCACGTGCGCGGACGCGCCGACGACGAGTATCATGAGGCTCGTGAGGAGCGTGACGTACCGCGTCATCCGCGCCGTCAGGCGCTCGATGCGGCGGTGTTCCCCGCGGGAGGACATCCCCGAGGAGGAGTGGACGAGGAGGTTCTCCATCGCGATGGGAACGATCCAGAGGAATTCGGCGACGAGCAGCGCCGCCTTGTAGTAACCGGTCTCCAGGCTGCCGACGGTCGGGCGCAACAGGAGGACGTCGACGTGGATGAGCGTGTTGGCGAGCAGTAGATAGACGGCGGTCACCGTGTTGAACGAGAGGACCTCCCGACGGGGGAAGGAGGTCGGCGCGAGGGTGAGCGCGCTCCGGAGCGGGAGTTCCCGCGAGATGAACCACAGGGCGGCGACCAGCACGAGGGAGTAGGTGATGGTCTGACTCAACAGGACGCCGACCACCCCCCACCCCCACTCCAGGAAGACGACCGCGAGGACGCCGAACAGGAACTTCTCGACGCTCGTGAGGGGTTCAGAGAGGTGTTCGTAGCCGAGGCCCATCAGCGTGCTCCGACCGACGGTGAAGAACTGCTGGACGACGACGATGCCCCCGAGCAGGTAGAGGTAGGGGACGAACCGCGCGGAGAGCACCGAGACGACCAGTCCGCTCTCGACGGCGAGGACGACGGCGAGGACGACGGCGACGCTGGCGAGCACGGTGACGCGGACGTAGAAGCCGAAGACCGTCGCCTCCCACTCGACGGCCTCGCGGTCCTCCGAGACGAACTTCCGGACGCCGTCGAACAGGCTGTCGACGAACACGAGCGTCACCGCCGACAGCGAGAGCAGGAACGCGTAGTCGCCGTACTCGGCGCCCAGGTACCGGACGAGCAGGGGCGTGATGGCGATGTGGAGGCCGATGGTCGCGACCCGGGCGCCGAGGATGGAGACGAAGCCGCGAGCCAGCGAGGTGGCCATCGGTCACGTCTCCCCGCACCCGGTCGGCGGGTACCGGCGCTCGCGACTCGTCTCGTGCCCGCGCGCTCGACCGAGCGCTTCGTCCGCCGGGAAGGGGACGACAGGGTTCACTCCCGGTTCTCGGCGCGTCCGCTCGCCGCGTACGCCTCCACGTCGTCGGTCGCGTACACCTTGTTCCGGTCGGCGAGGTCCTCCCACACCGGCGACTCCCGGTCGACGTACGTGAGGTAGGCGTCGTAGGAGGGCGTCTCGACGAATTCGGTCGTCGGGAACAACTGGATGGCCCCGCGGTCCCGGAGTTCGCCGTCGCGGACGACGACGAGGTTCGACTCGCCGCCGAAGAACACCCGGCCTGCCTCGGGGTCCACCTCCAGGATGTGGCAGGTCTCCGTGTGTGGCGAGTAGGTGAGGTACCGACAGGAGATGTAGTCGGCCATCACCAGTCCGGGCGTGACGTCGACGAGCGTCTCGAGGCCGTCCTGTTCCGACTCCGAGAGATAGAAGGTGTAGAACTGGCGTTCGACGACCGGGTTGTCGGAGGCGACGAAGTCGTTCGAGACGGCCGTGAAACTCATCGAGAGGACGAGCAGCAGGACGAACCCCCGCATCACGTGACGTGACGACGGCCAGCGGAACCGGCTCCGGGTGAGCCAGACGAGGCCCGCGCCGGCCGCGACTGATATCAGCGGGTAGGTGTACTGGCCGAACCGGAAGACGTTGAAGTTCTCCGAGACGCTCTGGAGGAACAAGAGCGGCCCGGGGAAGGAGAGGGTGCTCAGTAGGGCCGCCGCCACGACGGTGACGACGCCGGCGGGTGGGACGTCCCGTTTCGAGACGCAGACGACGAGGGCGTAGCCGACGAACAGGACGAGAAACGAGAACTGGACGTAGTTCGCCACCTCGCCGAGGGGGGAGGCGAGTATCCCCGAGTTCGTGACACCGGTCGTCCCGCCGGAGGCGCCCGTGCTCCGGACGTTCTCGACGACGTGTTCGACGATGTAGGGTGCCCACCCGACCCAGTAGACGACCTGGACGGCGAGGAGTATCCCGACGTCGGAGAGCCTGACGAGGGACGCATCGGCCGTCCCGGGAACGAGGCGCTGGGCCCCGTAGAACACGCCGACGATGACGAACAGGAACGGCACGGTGACCGGGTGGTAGACGACGATGCCGAGCGCGAACAGACCGAACAGCGCGCGGAACGCCCGTCCCCGAGAGAGCATCGCGAGGAACAGCCCGATACCGAGAAACGACGTGACGCTGCGTGGGATGGCCTCCGTCGCGTACTGGAGGACGAACGTGTTGAGCGGCGTCAGCCACGCGGCGGTCAGCGCGATGCGCCGCGAGTCGAACAGGCGCATCGCGAGCAGGTAGACGCCGACGGCGACGGCGCCGAACACGAGACCGGAGGTCAGAAAGAGGTAGTAGCGGGGGGCCCAGCCGACGCCCGAGAGGAGGTCCTCGCTGGCGCCGAGGAGGTGCCAGAGCGGGAAAGCCCGGTAGTCGTCGAACGTGGTCGTGACCTCCCCGGAGGCCAACAGCACCTCGGTGTACCAGGCGTGGGGGAAGACGTCCGTCCGGGCGAAGTAGTAGTTGTACTTGAACGCGACTCCCCAGACGAGGCTCAGCGTGAGGAGTACCGTCTGGAGCAGGACCGCGACCGTTCGCTCGGCGCTCTCGGCCGACGGTATCTGGGCGAAGACCAGCGTCGAGGCGACGGCGACGACCCCGTAGTACGCGAACGGCCTGACCGGGGCGACGCCGAGAAGGAGTATCGAGACGCCCAGACAGAGGAAGTACGCGCCGACGAGCAGGCGGAACCGCGTCGTGTCGAGGCGCTCGACCGCGCTGGCGTCGACTCGCGACCAGTAGAGGGCGGCGACGGCGACGAGCGGGACCGCGATGTAGACGCCGAGCAGTGAGAGCGCGCCCAGGCCCACCACGTAGGGGACGGTGACGCCGACGACGGCGAGGACCACGAAGAGGAGGCTCAGTACCGTCCCGGCCCGGCGGTGACCCAGCACCCCGACGGCGTTCATCGGTCACCGGCCGACCCGGACTGGTGGCGCCCCGTCATTCTCGAATCCGGCGTTCGAGGTGTTCGTTCTCGGCCCTGTCCGACCGCGCCCCCAGGGCCGTCGCCAGGACGCCGACGGCGAGGAGGGCGGTCCCCCGGATGCTCGCCCGCCCGTCGGACCGGCCGGCGAGCGAGGCCCCCAGCGCGACGACGAACGAGACGACGGCGGCGACCAGCGCGAGCGCTCCCGCCGCGTAGTAGGCCACGAGCGGGTCGAACGTGCGCCGGACGTACTTCGTCTCCAGTCGCCAGCGGAAGCCCCGGAGGAGCATCCGCGAGACGTTCCAGATGTACGCCGGGTACCGGATGTGGCTCACCTCGTCGCCGTAGACGGCCGGGATGGGGACGTCCGCGACGTGCATCTCGGCGACGTTCAGGCGGATCAGCAGGTCGTTGCAGTAGCCGTAGTACTCGTACATCCCGTCGATGTCGGCGCGTTCGAGCGCGCGACGGGAGATGGCCGTGTAGCCGTTCTGCGGGTCCGTCGTGTGCCAGTAGCCGCTGGCGAACTTCGTGAGGGCGCTCAGAACGGTGTTCCCGAAGAACCGCCAGCGGGACATCCCGGCCCGGTAGTCGCGCGAGACCAAGCGGTTCCCCTTGGCGTAGTCGGCGCGTCCCTCGACGATGGGGTCGAGCAGCGACGGCAGTCGGTCGGGGTCCATCTGCCCGTCGGCCCCGAAGACGGCGGCGATATCGAGACCGTCGGCGAGCGCGTAACGGTAGCCGGTCTTGATGGCGCCACCCACGCCTCGGTTACGGTGGTGGCGGATGGCGACGACGTGCGTCCCGTGCTCGGTCGTCGACGAACTGGGCGACCCCATCCCGTCGGACTGGACGGCCTCCCCACGACCGTCGTCGACGACGGCCGTCGCGTACTCCCGTATCTCTTCCCACGTCCCGTCGGTCGACCCGTCGTCGACGACGTACACCCGGTCGACGAACGTCGGGAGCGTCCGGATGACGTCGCCCACGAATCCCTCCTCGTTGTACGCCGGTATCACCACCCCGATACGGTTCTCTCGGTACATCTCGTGTCACCGCATAACGAGTTCCCCGCTATGGTAAGTGTATCTCAATTGATGTGAAACGGTGAGTGACTCGCCTCGGGAACGGTCAGGGTTTCGAGTCATCGGTGCCGACGGGAACGGGACCGCCACTCCCGGTCGGGACGCGCGGCACAGGGGCGAGCCTCGTTTGCGGTCCGTGCGTTCGAGACCCGCGACCGGGTCGAGGAGTCGCCGAGTCGGCGCGAGGGCGAGCGGGACCGGTCCGATGTCGACGGAGCCTCGACCGGCCGTCTCGGCGGGCGCCAGCACCCGGTCGTCTTCCGACGGGACGTCCAGTGACTGCCTGACGAGTGCGCGGACGTATTCGCACTAGAGACTGTCGTGGTCGTGTGTACGAGTGGCCGTCAGACCGTGTGAGGAAGGGAAACGTTCAATAGCGATAGCATGTCCTATGATACCGTGTCACTATTCGACGTGCTCGGGAGCAAGCCGCGGTTGCGCATCATCCAAGAACTCTCCTCGGAGCCGCGGTACGTGACCGAACTGGCCGAACGAGTCGGGATGGACGGCAAGAGCGCCGTCCACCACCTCGACGTACTGGAGGAGTCGGGCATCGTCGAGAGCTACCACGTCAGTCGCCGGAAGTACTACCGGCTCCAGCGGACGGTCGAACTGCGGGCGTCACCCCCGCCGGAACGGTCGTTCTGCCTCCACACCGACGCCATCGAACACGCCGCGAGCGACGACACCCCCGCGGACTGACGGACACGCCCACCGACGTCCGCCGCGCGTCGCCCTCGAGGACGCCCCGTCGACCCGGTCCCGGATGCGAACGACATCCGTGTCATCTACTGACAGTGGTTATTAGTGTCGACGTCGTACGCCGGGCCATGCCGGAACTGCCCAACGACAGGTCGAACCAGCAGCGCGTCGTGACCGACGGGTACTTCGAGCGGGAGGTCCGCCTCTCGCGGGAGCTGACCGCCACGTTCCTCCGGGAACTCGCCGCTCAGGTCGAAGACGGAAACGAACTCACCGTCTCCGGCGACGACTGGGAGATACCGTTCCGGTTCGACGAACCCATCGAGGTCGAGGTGGAGTTCATCGGCGAGCGAAAGCGCGAGCTGGAGATCGAACTGGAGTTCGAGTGGGCCGGGGAGGAGAGCGAACTCAGCGTCGAGTGAGCGCGGCCGCGTCGGTTTCCATACGCCCCCGACGCGACGGGCTGTCGGTCCCCGGGAGCGTCTCAGCCGTCGGCCTCCAGTCGGAGCGCGACCGCGAGTCGTTCCCACTCGTCGACGGTCTGCCAGCCCCACCCGCGCTCGCCCGTCGCCCGTTCGCGGGCGTGTTCGATACGCCAGCGCTCGTTCGCCACGTCGTCACCGCTCCGGTCGGCTACCCGACGGGCCGTCCGTTCGGGTCGCTGTTGCGCGAGCGTCGCCCCCTCGACCGTTCCCGTCAGGAACCGGCGTATCGTCCCGGGGGCGTCGCGGAGCCGCTCGGTGGTCGTCACGAGCGCCGGCCCCGGCACCGGGAAGTGGTCCGCCACCGACAGCGAGGCGACGTCGTGACCGGCGGTCGCCAGTTCGTGGACATCGATGGGCATCCCGGTGGCGACGGCCGCGTCACCCGCGCCGAGCGCCGCCTGCTCCTCGCCGGAGACCTCGACCGTCTCGACGTCGTCGGCCACGCGCGACTGCGCGAGGAACAGCCGCGCCAGCCGTCCCACCTCCGAGTCCGGGGGGACCGCGAGCCGTCGCCCACGCAACTGTTCGACGCTCGTGAACGGTTCGCCCAGCCGTTCCGTCGTCGTGTAGAGGACCGCCATCGACCGCTGGTGGAGCAGCGCGAGGGGGACGAGCGACCCGTCGGCACCCCGACAGACGCTCGCCGCCCCGACGACGGCCACGTCCGCGCGGCCGGCACGGAGTTCCGCCATCGCGGCGCCCGACCCGCGGGCCGCGTCGAGGGTGACCGCGACGTCGTGTGCCTCGTAGCAGCCGAAGTCGGCGGCCGCGATGAGCGGTGCGTGCAGGCCGTTCGGGACCCAGTTCAGCGCCACTCTGACGGTCGCCGGGTCGGCGTCCCCCGACGCGGCCGTCTCGGCGTCGTCGAGCCACCCGGGCGGGAGCGTCGCCCCGAAGTGGGTCGCCACCGCCTCGGCGCGTTCGAGGAGTCGGCGGCCGTGGCCGTCGCGGACCCGGGCCGCGAGCGAGTCGCGGTCGCCCGCCGCCCGCCACCCCTTCGGCGGCCGACCGCGCGTGTCGCTGGCGACGGTCGTGCTCGTCGCGAGCCCACCCGACTCCAGCGTCGAGAGCGCCTCGACGGTCGTCCCCCGGCCCAGCCCGGTCCCGACGCGAACCGCGAGTCGGGTCGCCTCGTCCGGGTCGACCTCGTCGCTCTCACGGCGTTCCACGAGGTACGCGAGCACCCGGGCCGCGTCGCCGTCGAGCCCGGCGCGGAACTCCTCGTACCGGGCGTCGTCCGGCAGGACCGGATACGCGCGCCAGTGCATACCCGAGGGTTCGCCGGTGTGCTAATAAATGACACGGCGGCGAAGGGTGCGCTCACCGCTCGACCGTGTGCGGACGGGCTGGAGGACACGTGGGAGGTGTCGATGGCACCCGGCCCGCGGAGAGCGGGTCGCCGAGAGCGGGTCGTCGCCGGCCCGAGGCGCCGTCAAAAAACGCCCGAACAGATAGACGTTCAACACCGCCCTGACACAGACGAACAGAGATGGTATCGACAGGTGGCCGCTGCGCATGGTGAATCCGTATCGCCCCTGGTCGCTGCTCGCGGACGCGACGGCCGAACTCAGGCGCGACGGGTCGGCGGGGGTACTGCTCGTCGTCTCGCTCGGGTGGTTCCTCTCGCTCGGCGTCCGCATCGTCTACCCGGCGCTGTTGCCGCAGGTCACCGCGGAGTTCGGCGTCGACAACGCCACGACGGGACTGTTCGTCGGCGTCCTCTGGACGACCTACGCCCTGTTACAGTTCCCCGGTGGCGCCCTGGCAGACGTCGTCGGGGAACGGCTCGTCCTCGCCGGCAGTATCGTCCTCACGACGGGCGCCGTCGGCGCCCTCGTCCTCGCCACGACGCTGGAACTGTTCGTCGTCGCTACGGTCCTCCTCGGCCTCGGAACCGGCCTCTACGGGACGACCCGGCTCACGGTCATCTCGGCGGTGTACGACCGGATGGCGACGACCGCAATCAGCGTGAGCCAGGCGTCGGGCAACGTCGGGAACGTCGTCCTCTCGGCGGGTGCCGGCGTCGTCAGCGCCTACCTCGGCTGGCGGTGGGGGTTCGGCTACCTCCTCCCGCTGCTCGTCGTCTGTGCGGTCGGCCTCTGGCTGTTCGTCCCTCGGCGAGCCTCCGCCGCGACGGGCGACGAACCGTTCTCGCGGACGATGCGGAAGGTCGCCGCGACGGTCCGCCGTCCCCGCGTCCTCGCCGTGACCGCGCTCCTCTCGCTGAACATGTTCCTCTACCAGAGCGTGACGGGGTTCCTCCCGACGTACCTCGTCGCGGAGAAGGGGCTCGCGCCCGGCGTGGCGGCGACGGTGTACAGCGTCTTCTTCGCGACCGCCATCGGCGTCCAGTTCCTGTCCGGTCTCGTCGCCGACCGCCGCGGGAACCCCGTCGCCATCTTCGTGTTCGTGGGGCTCAGCGTCCCGGCGTTCGTCCTGCTGACGGTCGTGGACGTGCTGCCCGCGCTGGTCGCGACCGTCCTCCTGTTGAGCAGCCTGCTCGGCGGGATGCCGGCGGTGAACGCCGCCGGCGTCGGGAGCCTCCCGGAGGAGATTCAAGGGAGCGGGTTCGGCCTCCTCCGGACGTGCTACATCGCGTTCGGTGCCGTCGGGCCGCCGACGGTCGGGGTGCTCGCCGACGTCGGCCGGTTCGACCTCGCGTTCCTGTTCCTCGGCGGCGTCGCGCTGGTGACGAGCGTCTGGGGGCTCCTCTTCGAGCGGGTCGGGTAGGCGGCGTCGCGACCACCGGGCGGCCGTTCCCGGACGACCCGGTCACTCCTCGCGCCTGACGTCGGCGCGCTGGCCCCGTTCGATGGGTGCCCCCACGGTGTTGCCCCACTCCACCCACGACCCGTAGTAGTTGCGCACGTCGTCGTAGCCGAGCAGTTCGTGCAGGATGAACCACGTCAGCGCGGAGCGCTCGCCGATGCGACAGTACGTGATGACCTCCTCGGTCGCGTCGACGCCCGCCTCGGCGTAGACGGCCCGGAGCGCGTCCCCGGACTTGAACCGCCCGTCGGCGTCGACGGCCCGGTTCCACGGGACGTTGACCGCCCCCGGGATGTGTCCCCCGCGCTGGACCCCCTCGTTCCACCCCGGTGGAGCGAGTATCTCGCCGCGGTACTCCTCGGGGGTCCGGACGTCGACGAGCGAGACGTCCCGGTCCATCGCCGCCTCGACGTCGGGGCGGTCGACGCGAACCGCGGGGTTCCGCGGTCCGGCGTCGTACGAGCGGGGCGTGAACGACGGGACGTCGGTCGTGAGCGGTGCGTCGCGCGCGCGCCAGTAGTCGCGGCCGCCGTCGAGCAGTCGAACGTCGGCGTGGCCGTAGTACGTCAGGAGCCAGTAGGCGTGGGCGGCGAACCAGTTGCGCATGTCGCCGTAGACCACGACGGTCGAGTCCGCGGTGACGCCGAGGCCGCCGAGGAGGTCCTCGAAGGCGGCCGTCGTCGGGACGTCGAACGTCGTCGAATCCTGCAGGTCGGCCTTCCAGTCGACCGGCGTCGCCCCCGGGATGTGGCCGCGGTCGTAGGTCGCGGGGTCGATGTCGACTTCGAGCAGGCGAAGCGACGGGTCGTCCCGCTGGAACTCGTCGAGGCGGTCGAGTACCCAGCCGACGGAGACCAGCGCGTCGGCGGTGTCGTCGGTCATCGAGGGGGGTTCACGCGGAGAGCGCTTTAAACCCGTGCTGTCGGGCACGCACGGCGCTACTCCAGCCACCGGTCCGGGGTCGTGTCGTCGACGTAGCCGTGGAGGAGCGCCGATTCGGCCCGTCGGAGCCGATAGGAGAGCGTCGACCGGGGGATGCCGAGGTCGGCGGCGATGTCGTCGAGGGTCGTCTCGCGGGGCGGGTCGTAGTATCCCGCCGCGACGGCCGCCCGAAGCGCCCGCTCCTGCGGTTCCGAGAGCGCGGTCCCCGCGAGCGACTCCTGTCGCCAGCCGTCGGCGTCGCGGAGGTGTCCCATCCGGAACGAGAGCCCCTCGCGCAGCCGGGCGCTGAGGTCGTCGTAGAAGACGCCGATGCGGTCGTCGGAGCGCATCAGCAGTCGCCACCAGTGCGCCGACCCCCGGCGTCGGGTCTGGAAGATGACGCCCGACGGGAGGTGGGTGCCGGCGAGCGTGTGGACCGACTCGCAGCCCCGAATCGCGTCGAGGTGGGTGTAGAGGACGAGGCCGTTGGTCGAGCGTTCGAGCGTGTCGTGGAATCGGGCCGCACCGCACCGGGTCTCGGTGATGGCCTCCCCGCACGTGTCGTCGTCGAAGCGGACTTCCTCGATACGGCTGAGCGCCGCGGCCGGGCCGGAGAAGCGCTCGATGCGCCAGAACTGGTCGGCGGCGATGACGCCGTCGAGCGAGTGCGCGGTCAGCGACGGGTACGCCGCGAAGACGTCCATGATGGGGTCGGCTCCGGGGTCGTACTCGATGGCGAACGTCAACTCCCGCATCTACCCCTACCGCCCCGTCGCACGACGAAAAGGCTTGCTGGTCGCGAGAGGGGTCAGAACAGCGCCTGGACGACGAGGAGCATCGTCGTCGCGACGAGGAGGAGGCCGGTGAGGACGGTCGCGACGGGTCGGTAGCCCGCCGTACGGAGGTCGTCGACGTGGATGTCGAGGCCGAGGCCGGCGAACGCGAACAGGAACGCCCAGTCGGAGGCGTTCGCCAGCCACGCCGTCTGCTGGTCGGAGAACAGGCCGACGTTGGCGAGGACCATCACGCCGACGAACCCGACGATGAACTTCGGGAACGTCTCCCAGAGGGCGCGCCACCCGGCGCGCGGTTCGTCGGTGGACGGCGCTCCGTCCGTGGCCCGCCCCCGGCGACGGGCGTAGTAGACCACGTAGACGACCACCGCGAGGCCGATGAGCGAGTTCCGGGCGAGTTTCACCAGCACCGCCCACTGGCCGGCGGTCTCCGAGAACGCGAACCCCGCGGCCGACACGGGACCGGTGCTGAACATCGTCAGTCCCGCCCAGACACCGAAGACGACGTCTGAGAGGCCGAGCGCGTGCCCCACGAGGGGGTAGACGAACAGCGTCGTCGCGTCGAACAGGAGGACGGTCGCCGCCGCGTACGCGATGTGCGTCTCGTCGGCCGAGATGCTCTCGGCGAGGGCGACGACGGCGGAGACGCCGCAGATGCCCGACCCCGCCGCGAGCAGCGACCCGATGTCCTCGTGAATCGAGAAGACGAACCGCGCGAGGAGTTCGACGACGAGCATCGTCGTCGCCACCGTCGCGACGACGAGCACGAGGAGTCGCGGGCCGGCGGCGAACACCTGGTCGAGCGCGACGCTCGCGCCCATGACGACGATACCGACTTCGAGCCACAGGGTGTGCGTGGCGACGCCGCGCCGCGCCCACGCGGGAACGCCCCACGCGTTCCCGACGACGAGGCCGATGACGATGGCGACGATGAGGTAGTTCGCCCCCGCAACCGCCGCGACGAGTCGCGCCGCGAGGCCGATGGCGACCAGCACGAGCAGTCCGGGGACGAGTCGGCCGGCCATCTCACCAGGGGACCGGGAGGCCGAGGAGGACGGCGAGCACGACGAGGAACCCGAGCGAGACGGCGCGCCACCCGCTCTCGAGGGAGGTCCACCGGTTCGATGCGACTTCGAGGAGCTCGTTCAGGTCGGTCACTACCGAGAACTGACGCAGGCGCGGGAATACGTGCTTCTTTGTCGTACGACAAAGTTGCCGCACGACAAGGGTCGAGTTATCCGGCCGTCGACGCCCGATGGAGGTGAAGATGTGGAGACGGGGGAATCGACGCGGACTCGCCGTATGCACTCCGTTTCGGGGGTGCTCACCGGAGGAAGACGGTCGCCTCGCTCCGCTCGACGCTGTGACCCCCTGAGCTTCGAATCCACCGCGCTCGCTTCACTCACGCACGACTCGCGATTTCATCACTACGTTCGGGGATGGACTCGCCGGGACTCGCCGGGATTTGAACCCGGGGCCTCTCCCATGCCAAGGGAGTGATCTACCGCTGATCTACGAGCCCGTGTTGCATCTCACCCTTTTCCAGCACCTCACTTAACCCCATCGAAGCGCCGTCCGGCGTGCGAGGGGGACGCACCGAGATGCGCGATTCGGGGGGTGCGAGTAGAAACCGTTTTGAAGCCCACGCGCCAGTTCGGGATGGGAACGGCACGGCCGCATATCCGACATCGCCGCGGGCTTCCGCGGCTTGGGAGTGCGGTAGTGCACGCGCGGGAGTCGTCGGTCCGCCGGCGACCCCGTTCGGCGCTGCAAGCGCCACACGCGGTTCGTGCAGTTCCAATTCAGACAATGGCACGAATGCACACCCGCCGCCGCGGGTCGTCCGGTTCGGACCGCCCGGCGGCAGACGAACCACCGGAGTGGAGTGACGTAGACGAGGAGAAGATCGAGGCGCGCGTCGTCGAGCTCGCCGAGCAGGGCCACGACCCGAGCGTCATCGGCGTCAAACTGCGCGACGAGGGCGTCCAGGGCGTCCCCGTCCCGGACGTGAAGCTCGCGACCGGCAAGAAGGTCACCGAGATCCTCGACGAGAACGACGCGGGCGAGGACCTCCCCGAGGACCTCCGTCACCTGCTCGAGCGGGCCATCCGCCTGCGCGAGCACATGGACGAGCACCCCGGCGACGCGCAGAACAAGCGCTCGCTGCAGAACACCGAGGCGAAGGTCCGCCGTCTGGTGAACTACTACCGCGGCGACGTCCTCGACGAGGAGTTCACCTACTCCTACGACACCGCGAAGCGACTCTTCGAGTAAGTCCACACCACCATGTCCGCCGCAGGTCACGCCGGGTCCGCCCCCGACGCCAGTGCCATCGCCGCCCGCCTCCGCGACGCCGACTTCGTTCGGCTGTTCGCCACGCCGGACGGCGACGCACTGGCCGCGACGGGGTTGCTGGCCCGCGCGCTGGCCGCGTGCGACGTCGCCTACCAGGCGAGCGTCACCCACGACCCCGGCGCGACCGACGCCGACCTGACGGTCGCGGTCGGTCACCGGACGGGCGACCTCGAACTGGTCGACGCGCCCCTCGCCGTCGCCGCCCACGCGGTGGCGCGCGAACTCGGCGCGCCGCCCGACGCGACGCTCGCGCTGGCCGGCGTGGTCGCCGCCGGGGCCGTCCCCGGCGCGCACGCCGACCTGCTCTCGGCGTCGGGGCTCGAACGCCGTCCCGGCCTCGCCGTCCCGACCGACGACGTGGCCGAGGGACTCGCGCACACCACGCTCGCGCACGCCTCGTTCTCCGGTGACCCGGAGGCGACCGCACGGGCGCTGGCCGGCGTCGACCGCGAGGGTCGCACCCTCGCCTCGCTGCTCGCGCTCTCGACCGTCGAGGACGCGACCGGCGCGCCGCGGGCCGCCGGCGCGGTCGAACGCGCCCTCCGTCCGTACGTCACGGACGGGCCGTTCGAGACGCTCGGCGGGTTCGCCGACGTCCTCGACGCCGTCGCCCGCTCCAGTCCCGGCGTGGGCGTCGCGCTGGCGCTCGGCCACGACTGCCGCGACGCGGCGCTCTCGGCGTGGCGCGACCACGCCCAAGCGGCCCACGAGGCCGTCCGCGCGACCGACCGCGAGCGGTACGACGGCCTCGTCGTCGTCCGCCCGCGCCTCGACGACGTCGGCGCGCTCGACACCGTCGCCCGACTCGTCCGGGACTTCCGCTCGCCGGAACCCGTCGTCCTCGCGCTGTGCGAGCGACGGGCCGCCGTCGCGGGCGTCGAGGACGTCACGACGCTCGTCTCCGAGACGGCGGCCGCCACGGGCGGTCGCGCGACCGGTCGCGGCTCGCGGGTCCACGTCGACCTCGACGACGACCCGGAGCCGTTCGTGGAGACGCTCAAGCGGGGGGTGTCGCGATGAAGCGCGCGACCGTCCGGACCCGGGTCGAGGACGCGGCGCTCGTCGCCGCGGCGCTCGACCCCGACAACACCCCCGAGATGCACACGACCGTCGACGGCGACGCCGTCGTGACCGTCGTGGAGCGCGAGACGACCGGCGGCCTCCGCTCGACCGTGGACGACTACGTCACCAACCTCACCGTAGCATCGCAGTTGACCGACACAGACACCAACCATGAGTGAACGATCCGTCTCTCGACGTAAACAGGAGAAGCGCTGGTACACCGTCCTCGCCCCGGAGCAGTTCGACCGGGCCGAACTCGGTGAGACCACGGCCGACGAGCCCGAGAAGGCCTACGGCCGCACCATCGAAACGACGCTCGGCGCCATCAAGAGCGACTCGAGCGAGAACAACATCAAACTGACCTTCCAGATCAACGACGTCGGCTCCGACGCCGCCTACACGGAGTTCGTCCGCCACGAACTCACGCGCGACTACCTCCGGAGCCTCGTGCGCCGCGGGTCGTCGAAGATCGCCTCGTACGTGACCGTCCTCACGTCCGATGACTACCGCGTGCAGGTCCAGCCCGTCGCGTTCACGACGAAGAAGGCGGACCACAGCCAGGAGAAGGCCATCCGCAAACTGATGACCGACATCGTCCGCGAGGCCGCGCACGAGCGCACCTTCGCGGACCTCGTCGACAGCGTCGTGGAGGGTCGCCTCTCCTCGGCCATCTACGCGGACGCGAAGACCATCTACCCGCTTCGCCGCGTCGAAATCCAGAAGCTGACCCTCGAGGCCAGCCCCGAGGAGGTCGCCGAGGAGGAGGAGACCGCCGTCGACGTCGACGCGGAGGACGTCGAGGTCGAGTCCTAACCGCTTCGCGCGACACGATTTTCGCTTATTCCCTGACGACGATAGTGCCGACCATCCCGCCGCCCTCGTGGGGGACGCAGAAGTACTCGTAGTCGCCGGGGACCTCGAACGTGTGCTCGTACTGCTCGCCGGCGTCGATGACGCCCTCGCCGTCCCAGTAGCCGTCGCGGGCGGCCGACTCCGAGTCGAAATCGCCGGAGGCGAAGTACTCGGCGTCGGCGGGGATGCCGCTCTCGTAGGCGGTGACCGAGTGCGAGCGCGACCCGTTGTTCGCCCAGACGACGGTGCCGCCGACGCTCACCTCGAACTCCCGCGGTTCGAAGGCGTTCGCCGACATGCCGACGTCGAAGTCGCTCGGTGAACTCCCGCCGAGACAGCCCGCGAGAAGCCCGACCGAGACGCCCGTCGCGCCCGCGAGGAACGTTCGCCGTCTCATGGACGAACCTAGCCGGCACGGACGTATATCCTCCCCGATTGGCCCCCGAGACACTGCCCCGAACCGAACGCCCTAAACCGCCGTCCTCCGAGCATCGGGTATGCGCCCCCGATTCGTCGGCCGCCTCGGGGTGGCCGACTGCGTGACGGTGACGAACGCGGCGCTGGGGTTCGCCGCCGCCGCCGCCGTCCTCGTCGACCCGGGGCTCGCCGCTCGCCTCATCCTGCTGGCCGCCGTCGCCGACGGGCTCGACGGCGTCCTCGCGCGCGTCACCGGGGGGACGCCCGTCGGGGAGTACCTCGACTCGCTGGCCGACGTCGCCTCCTTCGGGGTGGCGCCCGCGCTGTTCGTCTTCGGCGTCACCGTCGACGCGTGGGGAGCCGCCCCGACACCGCGGACGGCGCTCGCCGTCGCCGTCCCCGCGCTGTTCGTCGGGATGGCCGTCGTCAGACTCGGCCTCTACACCGCCTACGACGTGGACAGCGACGCGACCCGGGGCGTCCAGACGACGCTCGCCGGTACCGTCCTCGCCGTCCTCTACCTCGCGGGCCTGCGCGACCCGTGGGCGCTGCTCGTCGTAACGGGTGCGCTCGCCGGGCTGATGGTCACGCGCATCCCCTACCCGGACCTCTACGCGCGCGACGCGCTGGCGATGGGCGTCGTACAGGTGCTCGCCATCGTCGCCCCCGAGGCGCTCTCGCGGGCGTTCCCGAAACTCCTGCTCGGGGCCGCCCTCGGCTACCTCCTGCTCGCGCCGCGGTTCTACTGGCGGACCCCTCGATTCGAGTGACGGGCGGAGAAAGGAAACGCTCTTGCCGGACACTACCGGACTCCTCCGTATGAGCAACGGGGATGACGACGCCGACGCGCCCGCCGAGGACTCGGCGGAGGAGCCGGCCGAGGAGCGCGAGGAGTCCGCGGCCGAATCGGAGACCGAAACCGAGACCGAGTCGGACGCCGAGGAGGCCGAGGCGGACACCGAGGACGTCGAAGCCGAGGCGGCCGACGGTGACGCGGACGCCGAGGAGGCCGAAGCCCCCGAAAGCGCGGACCCGGACGACGAGAGCGAGAGCGACGACGATGGAGGCGACACGGACGAGGACGAGAGCGAAGAGGGCGAGGACGCGGACGCAGAGGGAGGCGACGAAGAAGACGAGGGAGACGAAAGCGAAGGTGAGGGCGAGGGCGAGGAGAGTGACGCAGACGGGGAGGCGCCCGCCGCGACCCCCGAGTCGCTGAACGAACGGCTCGACGCCGTCGAGGAGGACCTCGAAGCCGCCGAGACGGAGGCCGACCTGGACCGCGTCGAGGCCGACCTCGACGCGACCGCCAAGCGCGTCGAGACCCTCCCGGAGGCCGGCGAGGACGACGAGGAGGACCCGAAGGGCGACCTCGAATCGCGCGTCGAGGACCTCCGGAGCGACCTGGAGGACCAGCGCGGCCCCTACGTCGAGGACGTCGCGGAACGGGTCAGCGAGTCCGCCGACCGGGTCCGGGACACGCGCTGGACCGACCAGGGCGAGGAGGAGGTCGTCGCGGCCGTCGAGACGTTCCTCGACGACGCGAGCGACACGCTGTCCGAGGACCTCGGCGACGCGAAGGCGACCGAGTCGAGTGCCGACGCGCTCGAGGAGGCCGCCGAGACCATCGAGGCGACCGGCCTCGACCCCGACGACGACGCCGAGACCATCGCGGCGCTCGTCGAGGACGTCGACGCGCTGGAGGCGGACCTCGACGACGCTCAGGAGTGGGACGACCTCACGGTCGTCGAACAGCTCGACTACCAGGGATTCTACGACCGTCTCGACCCGAAGAACCGCAAGGACTACCCCCCCGAGCTGACGGTCGTCCGGATGGCCGAGGCCGACCGCGACCCCGAACCCATCCTGCTCGCGCTGGAGACGTTCGACTCGGAGTTCATGCAGGAGAACTGCATCGACGCCCTGCACCGCCTCGGTGCCCCGGAGGCCTACGACGCGATGATGCAGCGCGCGGGCCGACGCGACCAGGACGCCATCCGCGTCCTCGGGAAGATCGGCAACGCCGACGCGCTCGACACGCTCCTGCCGTACATCGAGGGGGACGCCAACCCGCCGCTCCAGCGCGTCGTCCTGACGACGGTCGGTGAGATCGGTGACGAGCGCGCCACCCAGACCGTCGCGGACCGCCTCGTCGCCGAGGAACCGGAGATACGGAGCCGGGCCGCCCGCTCGCTCGGCATGATCGGCGACACGCGCGCCATCGACCCGCTCTCCGACCTCCTCTCGGACGACGACAGCGACACGGTCCGCGCCAGCGCCGCCTGGGCGCTCAACCAGATCGGCACCGAGCGCGCGCTCGAGGCGGCACGCGAGCACGAGGACGACCGCTCGTACCTCGTCCAGAACGAGGCCCAGCGGGCCGCCGCCGCGCTCGACGACGGCGCCGACTCCGAGCGCGAAGCGACCGCCTGAGCGGCACCGACGCCGAACCCCTCGCCCCGACGAACCTTTTTATCCGAGAGGGCGGCCAGAGTCGCCGTGCGAACACGAACCGTCGCCCTGCTGTGGCTGGCCGTCACCGCCGGCCTCGCCGCGCCCGGAGCGCTCGCCGCGAGTCAGCCGGCGACAGCGACGGCGGCGGGAACGGCGACCGACGACCAGTCGCGTCCAGACGTGCGCCCGAATCGGTCCGTCGACTCACCCCGACTCGTCGGCGCCTACCCGAACCCGGTCGCCCGCGACGACGCCGGCGAGTTCGTCGTCCTCGAGGTCCCCCCGGGGACGAACCTCTCGAGCCACAGACTCGCCGACGACGGACGGAACGTCGCCCTCCCGAACGTCACGACGAGCGGACGCGTCGTCCTCTCGAACGACGCCAACCGGAGCAGGCGTCTCCTCGGCGACGAGACGCGCGTCGTCGCCGCCGACCCCCCACCGCTGGCGAACGGCGGCGAACGGGTCCGACTCCTGCGCAACGGGACGGTCGTCGACAGCTTCACGTACCGAGACGCACCGGAGGGCGAGCGGTACGTCCGCGAGGAGGGGTCGACGTGGCGGCCGCTCGGCGCCACCGACCGACGGGTCACGACGAGCGGACCGACGACGGCGACGGCGTTCGTCCTCCCGGATTCACCCGAAGTCGCCGTCGACGCGCTCTCGGACGCAGAGGAGCGCGTCCTCCTCGCGGGGTACACGTTCACCTCGCCGCGAATCACGGAGGAACTGCTCGCCGCCCACCGGCGAGGGGTCCGGGTCGAGGTGCTCGTCGAGGGCGGCCCCGTCGGCGGGCTGACGACGCCGCAGGCGCGGGCGCTCGACCGTCTCGTCCGTGCCGGCGTCCCTGTCCGGGCGATGGGTGGGCCGCGGGCGCGCTACGCCTACCACCACGCGAAGTACGCCGTCGTCGACGACCGGGCGCTCGTCCTCACGGAGAACTGGAAGCCCTCGGGGGTCGGCGGCCGTGCGAGTCGCGGGTGGGGGACGCTCGTCGACGACGCCACGACCGCGAACGCGCTCGCCGAGACGTTCCGTGCCGACGCGGGGTGGCTCGACGCCCGGCCGTGGCGCACCTGGCGGGCGAACGCGAGCGTCCACGAGGAGACGCCCGCCGCGGGCGACTACCCCCGGCACGTCGCCCCCGAACGCGTCCCCGTCGAGCGCGTCCGAACGCTCGTCGCGCCCGACAACGCCGAGCCGGCCCTCCGCGGCGTCGTCGGGAACGCGAGCGAGTCACTCGACGTCGTGCAGGTGTCGCTCGGCGGACCCGACGGCCCGTTCACGAGCGCGGCGGTCGACGCCGCCCGGCGCGGCGTCCGCGTCCGGATACTGTTGAGCGGCGCGTGGTACGTCCGCGACGAGAACGCGGCCCTCGCGCGGCAGTTGAACGCCGTCGCCGAGGCGGAGGACCTCCCGCTGTCGGTCCGCCTCGCCGACCCGGGCGGGCGCTTCGAGAAGGTCCACGCGAAGGGGGTCGTCGTCGACGACTCGGTGGCGGTCGTCGGGAGCCTCAACTGGAACGCTCACGCCGCCCGCGAGAACCGCGAGGTAGCGCTCGTCCTCGAAGGGGAGTCGGTCGGCGGCTACTACGCGGACGCCTTCGAGGCCGACTGGACGACGAGCGGTGACGGGGCGAGTCGAGAGTTCCCGGTCGGCGTCGCCCTCGGCGGCCTCGTCGCCGTGGTCGGGGCGCTGGTGCTCGCTCGGCGCGTGGAGTTCGACCCCGAGTGAGTGCCCTCCGATGAAGACGAGCGTTACTCGCGCAGGAGCGTGCTGCGCAGGTCCTCGTCGATGGCGGCGTCCTCCATCTTCGAGATGAGACCGTCGAGGACCTCCTCGCGCTTGCCGGAGACGAACTTGATGGAGCCGACGACGAGGTGGCCGCCGCCGGAGACGCCGGCGCCGGGGTGCTCCTCGACGAGTTCCGACACCATCTCGGGGATGTCGAGGCGCACGCCGTCGCTCCGGAGGACGGCGAAGTCGGGTCCGTAGCCGATGGTGATGACGGGGTCGCCGGCGTGCTCGCGGACCTGGTGGTCGTGGATGGCACCCGTGGTCTTGCCCGGCGCGGGGTAGGTGAAGCGGTGGGCGTAGTTCTCCACGTCGATGCGGTAGAGATGCGCGCCGTTGTCGAGTCGCTCGTGGTCGGTGTGCGGGAGCGTGACCGCCAGCTGTCGGTCGCGGTCGCGCTCGGCGCGCGTCGCGAGGAACTCGACGAGTTCCTCGTGGCGCTCGCGGTCGTCGCCGATGCCGAGCACGTCGTCGACGAGTTCGCTCCCGTCGTTGTATCGGAGCCAGAAGGCGGCGTAATCGAGCGCCTCGCCGACGTCGTCGAGGGCGTCCTCGTCGTAGCCCGCCTCGGCAGCGAGGGCGACGTAGTCGTCCATCGCCTCGGCGCGCGACCGGTCACACAGGCCGGCCACCGCGGGGACGTGCCGGACCGACTGGGTCAGGTCGGGGTCGATCATGCGCGCCAGCTCGACGCACATCATCCCCGTCGTGATGCGGTAGTCCTCGCCGTAGAGGTAGGGGTTGACGTGCTGTTCGACGAGCGGTTCGACCGCCTCGGGGTCCGGGTGGTGGTGGTCGAGGACGACGATGGGGATGTCGTACTCGGCGAGCGTCCGGTAGGCGGGCGTGTCCTCCTCCGTCGACCCGTTGTCGAGCATGAGCAGGAGCGGGAGCTTCTGGCCGTGGCGCTCCTGGTCCTCCAGCGAGAAGTTGAGGTCGCGCGTGACGTCCTCCATCTCGTAGAACGGCGCCTTGCTCGGCAGGCGACGCAGGAGGTGGCGCGGCGCGTCGGGGTCCTCGTTCACCTCCCCGATGTAGTTCTCGAGCGCGCGCTGGAGCGGGACGGAGGCGCACATCCCGTCGCCGTCGGCGTGGTGACGCATGCGGATGGGCCGGCCGTCGAGGATGGCGCGTCGGAGCGTCTTCGCCACCGCAGCGAGGTCCTCGCGCATCTGGTCGAGCGCCGGCCAGTCGACGAGCGGGTCGGGGTCGTACGGCTCGGCGGCCGCGTCGAGGGCGGCGTCGAGTTCCTCGCGGGCCGCCTCGTCGTCGAGGGGGTCCATCGAGTCGACTTCGACCTGCAGGCTCCCGTTGCGGCGTTCGACCTCGCCGACGACGCGGACGAGGTCGCCGACGTCGAACTCGGGGTAGGCGCGGACGCCCGCCTCCTCGAAGCCGGCGCAGGGGACGACGCCGGTGGCGTCGCGCACCTGGAAGATGGTCGGACCGCCGGTCTGGCGGATCTGCAGGATCTCGCCCTCGAGCTGGACGCGCGAGCCGACCTCTTCGTCGAGCGAGACGACGGTCGCGCTGCGGTCCTGTTCGAGGACTTCGGTGCGGTAGTCGTCGGGGGTCGCCTCGGTGAACCCGAGGTCGCCGTTGTCGCGGACCTCGACGAGGCGGACGACGAGCGAGTCGCCGACGCCGTACCGACCCTCGAGTTCCGATTCGTGAACGAGCCCGGAGACGTCGTCGGCGAGGTCGACGAAGACGCCGTAGTCGACGACCCCGTTGACCGTCGCGTGGTAGTGCGCCCCGACCTCGACGACCTCGGCCGTGCAGTCCGGCGCGAGGTCGTAGACCGTGGTAGTAGAGACCGTGCCGGAGTTCTCACCGGCGTGGGACGGAGACATTTACGTGTGCTCTGTGCCGCCCGTTTTTAACTGTTGGCAACTGGCGTCACCGGCGCGTTCGACGCGGAACTCCGGTTCGGGGGCCGCCCGTTCCGGAACGCTTAGATGGAAACCGCCACACCTCTCGTACATGCGGCTGTTCCGCTCGGGTGGGATTCTCGGCATCGCGCGGGCGACGCTGGAGTTCGCCCTCGAGGCGTCCGCCGAGACGCACCCCAACGAGTACATGGGCCTCCTGCGCGGCGAGGACGCCCGCCGTCTCGGCCTCGACGAGTCGGGGACGGTCATCACCGACGTGCTCGTCATCCCCGGCACCGAGTCGAACCCCGTCAGCGCGACGGTCAAGACCGACATGATACCCAACGACCTGCGCGCCGCCGGTTCCGTCCACTCCCACCCGAACGGCGTGCTCTACCCGAGCGACGCCGACCTCGCCACCTTCGGCAAGGGCGACGTCCACATCATCATCGGCGCCCCCTACGGCGACGACGACTGGCGGGCGTTCGACCGCGACGGCGAGGAGACCGACCTCGCGGTCCTCGACGTCGACCTGCCCGACCCCGAGGAGCGCTTCTTCGACTTCACGCAGGCGGACATCGACGCCGAACTCGACTACGACGACGAGTGGCCGGACCGCGAGGGGTCGCCGTGACCCGACGCCGGGTCATCGCCCAGGGCACCTTCGACCTCCTCCACCCGGGACACCTCCACTACCTCGAACAGGCGGCCGACCTCGGCGAGGTGTTCGTCATCGTCGCCCGCCGAGAGAACGTCACCCACAAGCCCAAACCCGTCGTGCCCGACCGCCAGCGCCGGGACATGGTCGCCGCCCTCTCGCTCGTCGACCACGCCGTCCTCGGCCACCGCGAGGACATCTTCGTCCCCGTCGAGGAGATAGACCCCGACGTCATCCTGCTGGGCCACGACCAGCACCACGACCCGGCGGCCATCGCCGCCGCCCTCGACGAACGCGGCATCGACTGCGAGGTGCGCCGGGCCACCGGGCGGGCGCCGCGCTACGAGGGCGAACTGTTCTCGACGCGCGACATCGTCGACCGCATCCGCGAGGAGCGCTGCTAGACCGTCGTGCTGCCGCCCGCTATCGTTCGTCGAGCCCTCGGCTCGCGGGGCGGAACGAGACGAGACGAGAATCGAGGCTGTCGGTCGCTCAGTCGAGGAAGCCGCCCTCGGCGAGACGCTCGACGCCCTCGCGGAGTCGCTCCTCGCTCGCGGCGTAGGAGAGACGCGCGTAGCCGGGCGTGCCGAACGCGCTGCCGGGGACGGTGGCGACGTGTGCCTCGCTCAGGGCGTCCTCGCACCAGCCCGCGTCGTCGTCGTCGACGGGGAGCATCACGTAGAACGCGCCCTCGCCGACGGGGACGTCGACGCCGTGGTCGGCGAAGAGGTCGACGAGCAGGTCGCGGCGCTCGCGGAACGCCTCGCGCATCGACGCCACCTCGTCGTCACACTCCTCCAGGGCGGTGACGCCCGCGCGCTGGACGAAGTTCGTCGCCGAGGAGACGGAGTGCGACTGCACCTTGCCAGCCTGCGAGATGAGGGCCTCCGGCGCGGCGAAGTAGCCGAGGCGCCACCCGGTCATCGAGAAGGACTTCGAGAAGCCGTTGACCGTGACGGTGCGCTCGCGCATCCCCTCCAGGGTGGCGAGGCTGGTCGTCTCGGCGTCGTAGGTGATGCGGTCGTAGATCTCGTCGGAGATGACCGTCACGTCGTGTTCGACCGCGAGGTCGCGGACGCCCTCCAGCGCGGCGTCGGTGAACACCGCGCCCGAGGGGTTGCCCGGCGAGTTGACGACGAGCAGTTGCGTGTCGTCGGAGACGACGTCGCGGAGGTCGTCGAGGGCGGGTTCGAGCTGGAAGTCGGACTCAGAGAGGTCGACGCGGGAGAGCGACCCGCCGGCGAGTTTCACCATCGCCTCGTAGGAGACCCACGCCGGGTCGAGGAGGACGACCTCGTCGCCGTCGTCGACGAGCGTCTGGACGGTCTCGTAGAGCGCCTGCTTCGCCCCCGGCGTGACCATCACCTCGTCGGCGGTGTAGTCCAGCCCTCGGCTCTCGAGGTCGGTCGCGATGGCCTCGCGGAGTTCGGGGACGCCCTGCGAGGGCGGGTAGCCCGTGTGGCCGGCGTCCATCGCCTCCTTGGCCGCCTCGACGACGGGTTCGGGGGTGGGAAAGTCGGGTTCGCCGACGCTCAGGTCCACCACGTCGACCCCCTCCGATTCGAGTTCGGATGCGAGGCTGCTGATGGCGAGCGTCGCGCTCGGTTCGACACGTTCGACTCGGTCTGTGAATTGCATTACTCGTAGTCCTCCAGTTCGTCGACGAGCGCCAGGGCGCTCTCGACGGCGTGCGTCCCGACCTCGACCCGGGCGCGCGCCTCGTCCATGCTCATGCCGGGGCCCGAGACCCCGAGGGTAACCGGTGTGTCGCGGTCGAGGCTCACGTCCGTCAGGCCCTGCGCGGCCGCGTGGCCGATGACCTGGTCGTGGTCGGTGTCGCCACCGTGGATGGCCCCGACGACGGCGACGGCGTCGACGTCGTCGCGGCGCGCGAGGCGGTCGGCCGCCAGCGGCGCGTCGTACGCTCCCGGGACGTGGAGCGTCTCGACGACGTCGCACCCCGCCTCGGCGGCCGCCTCGCGGGCGGCCGCCTCCATCCGCTCGGTGACCTCGCGGTTGAACCGCGCGACCACGAGCCCTAGCGCTACCATACCTCGGCCGTAGCGAGGACCGCTAAAAGAAGTACCGCTGTCCGCCCGGTTCTGCCGGGAGCCACGGCGACCGGAACGGTTGTTGCCGCCCGCCGACAGGGTCGGGACGATGCACGACGGCGACCGGGTGGCCCACTAGGACGAGGCGCGCGTCGCCTCCTGGGTGTACGAGGTTCGGACGGGACGGCTCCGGACGACCGGCTCGCGGGTCGTCGTCCCGGTCGACCCGGCGGCGCTCGACGCCGACGGACGCGGCGCGGATGTCAACGGTTAACCCGACGGACGGGCGAGACGCCTACATGGAACTGTCAACGCCCGGCCCGACCGTCGGCGTGGTCGGCGGGGGACAGCTCGGTCGGATGCTCGGGGAGGCCGCGGGACCGCTCGGCGTCGAACTCGTCGTCCTCGACCCGACGCCCGCCTGCCCCGCGAGTTCGCTCGTCCGCGACCAGTTCGTCGGCGACTTCGACGACGAGGCCGGCGTCAGAGAACTCGCCGAGCGCGCGGACGTCCTCACCTACGAGATAGAACTGGCGGACCCGGACCTCCTCGAACGCGTGAGCGAGGAGACGGGGACGCCCGTCCACCCCTCGCCGGCCACGCTCCGGACGATACAGGACAAACTCGTCCAGAACGAGTGGCTCGCGGACGCGGGCGTCCCGCTCCCCGAGTTCGTCGGCGTCGAGAGCGCCGAGGACCTCCGGGCGGCGGGCGACGCTCTCGGGTGGCCGGTGATGCTGAAGGCCCGTCGCGGCGGCTACGACGGCCGGGGGAACCTCCCCGTCGAGGGACCCGACGACGCCGAACGCGCGCTCGCGGAGGTGGGCGCGGGCGACGGCGGGGCGCTCGCGGAGGCGCTGGTCCCCTTCGAGCGCGAACTCTCCGTCGTCGGCGCGAAGGGCGCCTCGGGGCAGGCGGCGTTCGACGTCACCGAGACGGTCCACCGCGAGGAGATACTCCGCGAGTCGGTGACGCCGGCGCGGACCGACGAGGCAGTCATCGAACGCGCGCGCGAGGTCGCGGGACAGGTGCTCGACGCGACCGACGGCCGGGGCGTCTTCGGCATCGAACTGTTCGAGACCGAGGCGGGCGAGATACTCGTCAACGAGGTGGCCCCGCGACCGCACAACTCCGGGCACTGGACCATCGAGGGGGCGCACACCTCCCAGTTCGAACAGCACCTCCGGGCGGTGCTGGGCTGGCCGCTCGGCGACCCCGGGCTACGCGCGCCGACGGTGACGGCGAACCTCCTCGGTGACGCGGAAGAGACGACGTCGCCGGCGACGCTCGCGGGCGCCGAAGCGGTCCTCTCGGAACCGCGCGCGCACCTCCACTGGTACGGCAAGCGCGAGACGCGCCCGCTGCGGAAGATGGGTCACGTGACGTACGTCGGGGACGAACGCGAACGCGAGGGCGAGGACGACGGCGTTCGCGAGTCGCTGGAGACGGTGGAAGCGCTTCTCTCACGTGCGCGCGAGCGCCGCGCGGAGGTGACCGTCGAGTGACCGTTCCCGAAATCCAGTCGCTCGTCGACGACCTGGCGGCGGAGGCCGCGCGGGACCGCCCGACCGAGGAGACGCCCGAGGTGGGTATCGTCATGGGGTCGGACTCGGACCTCGACACGATGTACGGCGCCCACGAGGCGCTCGCGGAACTCGGCTTCGCGGAGGTGACCGACTACGACGACCCGCCCGAGGCGCGCTTCACCTTCGAGACGTACGTCGTCTCTGCCCACCGGACGCCCGACCTGATGTACGCCTACGCGACGACGGCGCGCGAGCGGGGGCTCGACGTGGTCATCGCCGGCGCGGGCGGGAAGTCCGCAGACCTCCCGAACATGACCGCCTCGCTCGCCTACCCGCTGCCGGTCATCGGCGTGCCCGTCCAGGAGAAGTCGGTCGACTCGGTCATCGGGATGCCGACGGGCGCGCCGCTCACGGCCGTCGACGCCGGCAAGTCGTTCAACGCGGCGCTCTCGGCGGTCCAGATACTCGCGCGCGAACACGACGACCTGGAGGAGCGCCTCGTCGCGTACCACGAGGACCTCCAGTCGGAGGTGGGCCGCGTCTCGCGGGCGCTCCACGAGTCGGGCACCGACGGGTTCCGCGCTCGCGAGGAGTGAGTACCGGCCGTGGCGAGGGCCCGGGACCGCGGGAACCCACCGGAGACGGTGGCCTGACGAGCAACAATCAACTCTTATATGCGGTCACCGCTAATCCGCAATACGATAACGCATTATGAGCAACCCGTGGATAGCGATCGGCGCGCTGGGGCTCGTGGGGGTCGGCATCCCGCTAGGGATGATGGCGGTTTCGGCCCTCCTGCGGCCCACCGTGCCGGAGCAAGGGAAAACCACCGTCTACGAGAGCGGTGAGGTCCCGACGGGCACCACGCGAATCCGGTTCAACATCCAGTACTACATGGTCGCGCTGTTGTTCGTCGTCTTCGACATCGAGACGGTCCTCATCTTCCCGTGGACGGTCATCTACCGCGACGCCGTCTCGCAGGTGGGTCTCGCACGCGCGCTGGTTCCGATGCTCGTCTTCATCGGAGTCCTCGTCGTCGGCCTCGTCTGGGCGTGGCGTAACGGTGCGGTCCGCTGGGTGCGGCCCGAGCGGCCCGAGACACAACAGGTGGACAACACATGAGTAGCGACAACCGTACGACCGGCGCACCGACGACGCAGGAGGCCCGGATGGGCGAGGGAGTCGACAACCGCTTCAACTCGAAGCTCCGCGAAGCGTTCGGCTCCTCGCCGTTCATCCTCACCAAGTTCGACAAGTTCATGAACTGGGTGCGGGGCTCCTCGATGTTCATGCTGCAGTTCGGCATCGCCTGCTGCAGCATCGAAATGATGCACACCTACGCGGTGAAACACGACCTCGACCGCTTCGGCGCCGGGGTCCCCCGCGCCTCCCCGCGACAGGCGGACGTCATCATCGTCCCCGGGACGATCGTCTCGAAGTTCGCCCCGCGGATGAAGCGCGTCTACGACCAGATGCCCGAGCCGAAGTTCGTCGTCGGGATGGGTTCCTGCACCATCTCGGGCGGCCCCTTCCAGGAGGGGTACAACGTCATCAAGGGCGCAGAGGAGGTCATCCCGGTGGACATCCACGTCCCCGGCTGTCCCCCCCGTCCCGAGGCGCTCATCTACGGCGTCGCCAAACTGCAGGAGCGCGTCGCCAACGGCGAGACCTCCCCGGTGACGGTCAAGCCGTACGAACTCGAACAGTTCGGCGACCTCGACCGCGACGAACTCGTACAGCACCTCGCCGACCAGATCGACGAGGAGGACCTCGTCATGCGGTACAACTGGGCCGAGTCGCCATGAGTCTCGAAAAGCCAACCCCGAGCACGACCGCCGACGTCGGCGTCACCGAACAGGGCCTCGACTACGACGCACTCGAATCCCTGCTCGGCGACCTCGTCATCGGCCGGGAATCGCACGTCAACGCCGAGGCGTTCGTCGTCCGTCCCGACCGGGTGGCGACGGCCCTCGACCGACTGAAGTCCCGCGCCGGGTTCGACCACCTGTCGTGCGTGACGGCCCAGGAGTACGAGGACCGCTTCGAGTCCATCTACCACCTGAAGAAGTACGCCGACCCGACCCAGGAGGTCGGTATCGTCGTCCCGACGGGCCGCGAGAACCCCCACAGCCAGTCCGGCAACGCCGCGTTCCGCACCGCCGACTGGCACGAACGGGAGGCGTACGACCTCGTCGGCATCACGTACGACGAGCACCCCGACCTGCGGCGCATCCTCCTGCCCGAGACCTGGCAGGGCCACCCGATGCGGCTGGACTACGACCAGGAGCAGCCCCAGGTCGTCGCGTTCCGCGAGCACGCGAACCCCCTCCAGGACGACCAGCGCGACGACGGGGCGGACACGATGTTCCTCAACATCGGCCCGCACCACCCGGCGACGCACGGCGTCCTGCACCTGAAGGCGGTCCTCGACGGCGAGGTGGTCGCCGACGTCGACCCCGACATCGGCTACCTCCACCGCTGCGAGGAGCAGATGTGCCAGCAGAGCACCTACCGCCACCAGATCATGCCGTACCCCGACCGCTGGGACTACATCTCGGCGGGTATCCTCAACGAGTGGGCGTACGCGCGCGCGGCCGAGGACCTCGCCGACATCGAGGTCCCCGAGTACGCACAGATCATCCGGACGATGAGCGCCGAACTGTGCCGCATCGCGAGTCACATGCTCGCGGTCTCGACGTTCGCGCTCGACGTCTACGGCGACTTCACCGCCATCTTCCAGTACGGCGTCCGGGACCGCGAGGTCGTCCAGAACATCCTGGAGGACCTCACGGGCCAGCGGCTCATGTTCAACTACCTGCGCCTCGGCGGCGTCGCGTGGGACCTGCCCGAACCCCGCGAGGAGTTCTTCGAGAAGACCCACGACTTCCTCGACGGCCTCCCCGGCAAGCTAGAGGAGTACCACGACCTCCTGACGGGCAACGAGATCTTCCAGCTTCGCTGCGTGGATACGGGCGTCATCGAACCCGAGGTGGCCAAGAGCTACGGCGTCACCGGCCCGGTCGTCCGCGGCTCCGGCGTCGACTACGACCTGCGCCGGGACGACCCCTACGGCTACTACCCCGAACTCGACTGGGACGTCGTCACCGAGGACGGCTGTGACAACTACGCCCGGGTGCTCGTGCGGCTGAAGGAGGTCGAGGAGTCGGCGAAGATCATCGAACAGTGCGTCGACCTGCTCGAGGACTGGCCCGAGGACGAACGCACCATCCAGAGCAACGTCCCCCGGACGCTCAAGCCCGACACCGACCGCGAGATCTACCGCGCGGTCGAGGCGGCGAAGGGCGAACTCGGCATCTACATCCGCTCGGACGGCACCGACACGCCCGCCCGGTTCAAGATCCGCAGCCCGTGCTTCTCGAACCTGCAGGCGCTCCCGGAGATGTCCGAGGGCGAGTACGTCCCCGACCTCGTCGCGTCGCTCGGCAGCCTCGACATCGTGCTCGGTGAGGTCGACCGATGAGCGCGGGCGACCTCGCACTCCTCCTCCAGCAGAACGCCTCGAACGCGACCAACGCGACGGGGAACGCGACGAACGCGACGAACGCGACCGGCAACGCCACGAACGCCACCGCCGGCCCGGCCGGCGGCCCGATGCTCCCCGAGACCATCGGCGGGTTGCTCGGCTTCGGGAGCAACATGGGGCCGCTCGAGTCGTTCGTCGCGGCGCTGCTCGCGGCGTTCCTCATCGGCAACATCATGCTCATCACCACGGCCGTCGCCGGCCCGTGGGCCAAGCGCAAGATTACGGCGGCGTTCACCGACCGCATCGCGGTCAACCGCATCGGTCCGTTCGGCCTGCTCATCATCGTGGCCGACGCCGTCCGCCTGCTCTCGAAGGAGCTCATCATCCCGGACGGGGCCGACCGCCCGGCGTTCGACCTCGCGCCCATCGTGATGGTCTCCTCGGCGCTGCTCGGCTTCGCCGTCATCCCGATGGGGAGCGGTATCCAGCTGGCCGACCCCGAGGTCGGCCTCGCGTTCGTCTTCGCCGTCGCCTCCATCGCCAGCGTCGGGCTGGTGACGGCGGGCTACGCGTCGAACAACAAGTACTCGTTCCTGGGCGGGCTTCGCGCCGTCGCGCAGAACCTCGCCTACGAGATACCGCTCATCCTCACCGCGGCGTCGGTGGTCATCTTCGCCGGGACGCTCCAGATGAGCGAGATCGTCAACGCGCAGGCCGAACCGCTGTTCACCATCGCGGGTCTCACCATCCCTGCGTGGTACGCGTTCGTCAACCCGTTCGCGTTCGTGCTGTTCCTCGCGGCGAACCTCGCGGAGGTCGGGCGCAACCCGTTCGACGTGCCCGAGGCGCCGACGGAGATCGTCGCCGGCTACCAGACCGAGTACTCCTCGGTCTACTTCGTGCTGATGTACCTCGCCGAGTTCCTGCACATCTTCCTCGGCGGGGCCATCATCGCGACCATCTTCCTCGGCGGCCCGGCGGGACCGGTCCTCCCCGGGTTCATCTGGTTCACCATCAAGATCTGGGCGGTGTTCCTGCTCACACAGTGGGCGCGCTCTGCGGTCCCGCGCGTGCGCATCGACCAGCTCATCGAGATCGGCTGGAAGGGGATGCTCGTGCTGAGCTTCGCCAACCTCGTGCTGACGGCCATCATCGTCGGGGTGATCGCCTGACGTCGGCTCGCTCGGGGAGCCGTCCCCGAGTCGAAACCACCACACCACACAACCAATGATTGGAATCCTCAAGGGCATGGCGACCACGATGAAGCACGCCCTGGACGGGACGACGTTCACCGTCGAGTACCCGGACCAGGCACCGGAGGTCAGCCCCCGGTTCCGCGGCGTCCACAAGTTCAGCCAGGAGCGCTGTATCTGGTGTCGCCAGTGCGAGAACGTCTGCCCGAACGACACGATACAGATCGTCACGGACGACCAGCGTAACGGCGAGCAGTACAACCTCCACATCGGCCAGTGTATCTACTGCCGACTGTGTGAGGAGGTCTGCCCCGTCGACGCCATCCTGCTCACGCAGAACTTCGAGTTCACGGCGGACACGAAGGACGAGTTCGCCTACAACAAAGAACAGCTGAAGAACGTCCCCTGGTACAAGGACATCGACCCGCTCGCCTCGCGCGAACCCGACCGCGGCGCGTGGATCGGCGAGGGCGAGGGGAACGTGGACTACCAGTAGTACCTTTTTAGTGTGGGGGTCGCTCCGCGACCCCACTTGCAAAAAGCTACGCTAAAAAGGGCCGCGAGTCGCGTACCGCGCGACTCGCGGTGAACCCCTCGCTTCGCTCGGGGGCGCTGGGGTCGGCGACGGCCATCTATCTTTTCGAGGAGTTTCGTGGAGCACGTCGGCGATGGGCTCTGACCGCGGCGAGTGGACTGATTCCGATAGGTGCTGGGTGTCCCGGTCCCAGTGGCCGCTCGGGGAAGTCGTGGGAACCGCTCAGCACGGCAGCGACCGTGCCGGCTTCGTCCCGGTCGCAACTGTTGATGGCGTCAGTATCGTCGGAGGCGTCGCATACTCCGATATCAGACCGTCAGACGCAGACCGAGGGTCGAATGCACGCCGGAGATGGGCGGAAACACGGCCCCGTTCGAAACGGGCCGGCGGTCCTCGAAATCAGTGTCCCGCGCCTGCGCGCCCGTGGACGATTCTCGAAACGTTGAAACCCCGAGCGCAACGACAGACATCAATGGCAGTAGCAGAGACACTAGCATTCGCGCTGTTCGCTTTAGTTACGGTGGCGAGCAGCCTCGGCGTCGTGCTCGTGCGTGACGTCTGGCACGCAGCGCTACTCCTCGGGGTGGCGCTGGTGTCGGTGGCGGTGCACTACGTCATGCTCCAGGCCGAGTTCTTGGCGGCGATGCAGATCCTCGTCTACGTGGGCGGGGTTCTCATTCTCATCACCTTCGCCGTCATGCTCACTCGTACTACCCCGGTCGACGAGGAGGTGGCGACGTGACGTCCCGTCCCCGGTTGAAGACGGACGTGAACTACCTCCCGGGGCTCGCGGCGGTGGCGCTGTTCGCCGTCCTCGCGTTCGTCTTCCTGACGGCCCAGTTCGGCCAGCCCGTCGGGTTCGGCGAGGGCTCCATCACGCGGGGCATCGGCTTCGCCATGTTCGACATGGTCGAACTGAGCGAGTTCGACTCCGAGCCGTTCCTCGTCTCGTTCATCATCATCGCGGTGGTGCTCGACGCGGCGCTCGACGGGACCATCATGCTCGCCAAGCGCGAGGGCAGTGACGGCCCGCTCGGTGGCGCCCGCGACGCGCTCCTGACCGACGGCGGCCACGCCGGCACGGAGGACGACGACTGATGGTCGCCGTCCAGTACTACCTCGTGCTGTCGGCGGCGGTGTTCTGCATCGGGCTGTTCGGCATCCTGACCCGGCGCAACGCCCTGTTCTTCCTGATGAGCGTCGAGTTGATGCTGAACGCGGCGAACATCAACCTCGTCGCGTTCTCCTACCAGTTCGGCAACCTCACCGGACAGGTGTTCAGCCTCTTCACGATGGCGCTGGCCGCGGCCGAGGTGGCCGTCGGTATCGGCATCATCCTCGTACTGTACCGGAACTTCAGCGACGTGGACGTCACCAAGGCGACCACGATGAGGTGGTAACTCTATGGCAGGCGTCTTCGACTTCGCACCCGCGATCGCACTGTTGCCGTTCGTCTCGTTCCTCGTCGCCCTGTTCGGCGGGAAGTACATGCCCAAGCGCGGCGCGCTGGCGGGCATCGTCGCGACCGCCGGGTCGCTCGCGCTCTCCATCTGGGTCGCGCTGACGGTCGCCGGCGGCGAGACGTACAACGAGGTCATCTACACGTTCGTGGCGGCCGAGGAGCCGTTCGCGCTGGAGTTCGGCCTCCTGCTCGACCAGCTCTCGGCGCTGATGCTGGTCATCGTCTCGCTCATCGCGTTCCTCGTCCACGTGTTCAGTCTGGGCTACATGAACGACGAGGGCGAGACGGGACTGCCCCGCTACTACGCCGAACTCGGTCTGTTCACCGCCAGCATGCTCGGGTTCGTCATGTCCTCGAACCTGCTGATGGCGTTCATGTTCTTCGAGCTGGTCGGTCTCTGCTCGTACCTGCTCATCGGCTTCTGGTTCCGCGACGACGGGCCGCCGTCGGCGGCGAAGAAGGCGTTCCTCGTCACCCGCTTCGGGGACTACTTCTTCCTCGTCGGCGTCGTCGCCGTCTTCGCCACCTTCGGCACGGCGGCGTTCGCCGGGAGCGAGTCGTTCCCGGCGCTCGCGGAACAGGCGCTCGCCGGCGGCGCGAGCGACGTGAACACGTTCGGCTTCGAGGCCCAGGCGTGGTTCACGATCATCGGCCTGCTCGTCCTCGGGGGCGTGATGGGCAAGTCCGCGCAGTTCCCGTTCCACACGTGGCTCCCCGACGCGATGGAGGGCCCGACGCCCGTCTCCGCGCTCATCCACGCCGCGACGATGGTCGCCGCCGGCGTCTACCTCGTCGCCCGGATGTACGGCTTCTACGCGCTGAGTCCGACCGCGCTCGCGGTCATCGCCTTCGTCGGCGGCTTCACGGCGCTGTTCGCCGCGACGATGGGCGTCGTCAAGCGTGAGATCAAGCAGGTGCTCGCGTACTCGACCATCTCGCAGTACGGCTACATCATGCTCGCGCTGGGCGGGGGCGGCTACGTCGCCGGGGTCTTCCACCTCACCACCCACGCCATCTTCAAGGCGCTGCTGTTCCTCGGCGCGGGGTCGGTCATCATCGCGATGCACCACAACGAGGACATGTGGGACATGGGCGGGCTGAAAGACCGGATGCCCGTCACCTACTACGCGTTCCTCTCGGGCAGTCTCGCGCTCGCGGGCATCGTCCCGTTCTCCGGCTTCTGGTCGAAGGACGAGGTGCTCTTCGAGACGCTCGTCCACGGCCTCGGGGGGAGCCCCCTCCTGCTCGCGGCGTGGGCGATGGGCCTGCTCGCGGTGTTCTTCACCGGGTTCTACACCTTCCGGATGGTCCTGCTGACCTTCCACGGCGAACCCCGGACGGAGACGGCGCGCAACCCCCACGGCGTGCGCTGGAACGTGAAGGCGCCGCTCGCGGTGCTCGGCGTGCTGGCCGCGGTGGCCGGCGTCATCAACCTCGTGCCCGTGCACACTCTCACGGGCGGGTTCCCACCGGAGTACCTCCACGACTGGCTGTACTACGGTCCCGAGGGTCTCAACGGGACCTACTACGGCGAACTGCTCGAGCAGTTCGCCGGCTACGAGTCCGGCTACCCGCTCGGTGAGGTCGGGACGATGCTCGCCTCGGCGGGCGTCTCGCTCGGTCTCGCGCTCGCCGGCGCGGGCCTCGCGGTGGCGCTCTACCGCGGCCCCTCGCCGGTCGAACACACGGACAGACTCGGCTCTCTCAAGACCGTGCTCTTCAACAACTACTACCAGGACGAGTATCAGGTGTGGCTCGCAGAGGGGCTGACGACGAACGTCGCCCGGGCCGCCGACAAGTTCGACCAGGGCGTCATCGACGGCGTGGTCAACGGCGTCTCCAGCGTCTCGCTGTTCTCCGGGAGCCGCGTCCGTCGTCTCCAGACCGGTATCGTCAGCAACTACGCGACGCTGCTCACGCTGGGGCTGGTCGCGCTCATCGTCGGCCTCGGCCTGCTCGGGGGGTGGTTCTGAGTGCTGATCGAGGTACTCATCGCCGCCTGTCTGGTCGGTGCCGTCGCGTCGTTCCTCGTCCCCGACCGCTTCGCGGGCCGGGTCGCGCTCGCCATCAGCCTCGTCCCCGTCGCCGTCAGCACCTACATGTACTCGGTGTTCGACGGCTCGGGCAACGCGCTGCTCGGTGGCGACCTCGCCTTCGAGACGTCGGTCGCGTGGCTCCAGCTCGGGCAGTACGAGCTGAGCTACTACACCGGCCTCGACGGCATCTCGATGCCGCTGGTCGTCCTCTCGACCATCCTGACGACGCTCGCCATCCTGAGCGCGTGGACGCCCATCCAGGAGCGCCAGTCCCAGTTCTACGGGCTGATGTTCGTGATGGAGGCGAGTCTCGTCGGCGTCTTCTCCGCGCTCGACTTCTTCGTCTGGTTCGTCTTCTGGGAGGCCGTCCTCATCCCGATGTACCTGCTCATCGGTGTCTGGGGCGGCCCGCGCCGGAAGTACGCCGCGATCAAGTTCTTCGTCTACACGAACGTCGCCTCGCTGGTGATGTTCGTCGGCTACTTCACCCTCGTGTTCGCGCTGGGTGACTCCATCTCGACGCTCGCGCTGCCCGACGTCGCACAGGCCGTCGACGCGGGGAACCTCGGCTCGGTGTACGGCCTCCCGGCCGAGACGGTCGGGCTAGTGGCGTTCGTGCTGCTGTTCCTCGGGTTCGCGGTGAAGGTGCCCGTCGTCCCGCTGCACACGTGGCTGCCGGACGCCCACGTCGAGGCGCCCACGCCGGTGTCGGTGATGCTGGCGGGCGTCCTCCTGAAGATGGGGACCTACGCCCTGCTGCGGTTCAACTTCACGATGCTGCCGGAGGCGGCGACGACGCTCGCCCCGTACCTCGCGGCCGTCGCGGTCATCAGCGTCATCTACGGCGCGATGCTCGCGCTCGCCCAGCAGGACCTGAAGCGTATCGTCGCGTACTCGTCGGTGTCCTCGATGGGCTACGTCATCCTCGGCCTCGTCGCCTACACGGTGTACGGCCTCGGCGGCGCGACGTTCCAGATGATCGCCCACGGCCTCATCTCGGGGCTGCTGTTCCTCTGCGTCGGCGTCATCTACAACACGACGCACACGCGCATGGTGGGCGACATGAGCGGACTGGCCGACCGGATGCCCGTCACGGTGGGCGCGATGGTCGCCGGGTCGTTCGCCTACATGGGCCTGCCGCTGATGGCGGGCTTCGCGGCGGAGTTCTTCATCTTCGTCGGGACGTTCAACGCCGGCTTCCCCGGCGCGCCCGTCTTCACGTCGCTCGCGATGTTCGGCATCGTCGTCGTCGCGGGCTACCTGCTGTTCGCGATGCAGCGCACCCTCTTCGGGGGGTTCTTCTCCGCGACCGACTACCCCGTCACCCGCGCGAGTCCCCACGACGTCGTGCCGCTGCTCGTGCTGGTCGTCCTCATCATCGTGCTGGGGACGTACCCCGACCTCGCGTTCGCGATGATTCGCGACGCGGTCGGGCCGATGCTCGAACTGGAGGGCGCGACGTACGCTGACGTGGAGACACGTGGCGTGCTCTCCGCGCTCGGAGGTGTCAAATGATTCCGTTGCAAACCACCGGTACCGAACTCGCGGGCCTGACCATGCTCGCACCGTCGCTCGTGCTCGGCGTGGCCGCGCTCGTGCTGTTCCTCGTCGACAGTATCGACCCCGGGCAGGCGAGCCGCGGCGTGCTCTCGGGTATCGCCACCGTCGGCTCGCTCGGCGCGCTGCTGGCGGCCGGCGTCGTCCTGCTGCTGACCGGCGGCGAGTCGACCGTCCTCTACGGCGGCCAGCTCGTCGTCGACGGGATGAGCCTGTTCTTCACGTTCATCTTCGCGAGCGTGACGGCGCTCGTCAGCCTCGCCAGCTACGACTACCTGCGCGACGACCCCCACCAGGCGGAGTACTACTCGCTGATGCTACTCGCGGCGACGGGGATGACGCTGATGGCGGCGTCGAACTCCTTCGCCACGGTGTTCGTCAGCCTCGAACTCGCCTCGCTGCCCTCCTACGTGCTCGTCGCGTACCTGAAGAGCAACCGGGGGAGCGTCGAGGCGGGCATGAAGTACTTCCTCATCGGCGCGCTCTCCTCGGCCGTCTTCGCCTACGGTATCAGCCTCGTCTACGGCGTCACCGGGAGCCTGCTGCTGCCCGAGGTGGCGGACGCGCTCTCCGGCGGCGTCGACGACGGCCTCGTCGGCGTCCTCGGCGTCGGCGTGGTGATGGTCATCGGCGGGTTCGCGTTCAAGACCGCCTCGGTGCCCTTCCACTTCTGGGCGCCGGAGGCGTACGAGGGCGCCCCCTCGCCCATCTCGGCGTTCCTCTCGTCGGCCTCGAAGGCCGCCGGGTTCGTCGTCGCCTTCCGCGTGTTCCTCACCGCGTTCCCCGTCGGCGCCGACATCGGTGTCGACTGGGTGCTCGCGTTCCAGGTGCTCGCGTTCGTGACGATGTTCGTCGGGAACTTCGCGGCCGCCACCCAGGAGAACGTCAAGCGCATGATGGCGTACTCCTCCATCGGCCACGCGGGGTACGTCCTCATCGCGCTGGGCGCGCTCACCGGCGTCGGCGACAACCAGCTCATCCTCGGCGCGGGGATGATTCACCTCGCCGTCTACGGCTTCATGAACACGGGCGCGTTCCTGTTCATCGCGCTCGCCGAGTACTGGAGCGTCGGTCGCACTTTCGAGGACTACAACGGCCTCGGGAAGCAGGCACCGGTCGCCTGCGCGGCGATGACCGTCTTCCTGTTCAGCCTCGCGGGCCTCCCCATCGGCGGGGGCTTCCTCTCGAAGTTCTTCCTGCTGTACGCCGCCATCGACGGCGGGGTGCTCCTGCTCGCGGCCGCGCTCATCATCAACAGCGCGCTGTCGCTCTACTACTACACCCGGGTCGTCCGGGCGATGTGGCTCGAGGAGCGGAGCACGCCGGTCGCCATCGACGGCTACCCGACTGGCCTCTACACGGCCATCGTCGTCGCCGCCGTGGTGACCTTCGCGCTCCTGCCCGGTCTGTTCTTCTTCTCGGACCTCGCGTTCGAGGCGGCCGGCACGTTCGTCTGAACGCCCTCGACACGCCGTCGGTCCGTCCTCGTCGCTCCTCGTTCCCTCGGTCGTCTCGCAGCCGACACGTCGAGCGCCCGCTCGCCGCAGTGCTTTAGCCCCTCGCACCTGTACCCAACCTATGACTACTCGGCTCGTGCTCGGCTGCAGTTCCTTCGGGCACGTCCTGCTCGACGACCTCGACCGGTACGCGGGCGAGGTCCTCGTGGTGACCCGCGACGAGCAACGCGTCGAGGCACTGCGCGAGGAGGGCATCCCGGCCGTCGAGGGCGACTGTACGGACCCGACCGTCGTCGCCGAGGCCGTCGACGAGGAGGACCGCCCGGTCGAGAGCGTCCTCGTCGCCGGCGACGACGCCGAGCGAAACCGGGAGACGGTGGCGGCCGCCCGCGAGGCCTACCCGGAGGCCGTCGTGCTCGCCTACGTCCCCCCCGAGACGTCGGCGGACCTGGTCGCGGCGCTGGAGGCGGCCGCCGACCGCGTCGTGAACCCCGAGCGCACCCTCACCCGGCGCATCCTCGCGCCGACGCGCCGCGACGGCCTCCGGGTGCGCCAGTTGCGTCGCGTCCTGCGGGACGTCGACGGGACGCTCGCCGTCGTGATGCACGACAACCCGGACCCGGACGCCATCGCGAGCGCCGTCGCGCTCGCCGACATCGCCGAGACCGCCGGCTGTCCGGCCGAGCCCATCTACTACGGCGACATCACCCACCAGGAGAACCTCGCGCTGGTGAACCTCCTCGAGTTCGACCTCGTGAACCTCGACCCGGGCGACGACCTCTCCGAGTACGGCGGGTTCGCGCTCGTCGACCACTCCCGTCCGGGCGTGAACGACCAGCTCCCCGAGGACACGCCCGTCGACATCGTCATCGACCACCACCCGCCGCGCGAACCGGTCGAGGCGCGCTTCGTCGACCTCCGCAGCGACGTCGGCGCGACGAGCACGCTCCTCGTCGACTACCTGCGTCGCCTCGGGATGCGACCGTCCGAGGCTGTCGCCACCGGCCTGCTCTACGGTATTCGCGTCGACACGAAGGACTTCAGCCGGGAGGTGGTCGCCGACGACTTCGAGGCGGCGGCCTACCTGTTGCCCTACGCCGACGAGGCGACCCTCGAACGCGTCGAGTCCCCGAGCGTGAGCGTCGACATCCTCGACACCATCGGACGTGCCATCCGCGAGCGCGAGGTGGAGGGAACGGTTCTCACGTCCTGCGTCGGTCGCCTCCGGTCGCGCGACGCGCTCGCGCAGGCGGCCGACCGCCTCCTCGACATGGAGGGTGTCTCGACGACGCTCGTCTACGGGACCAGCGAGGGGACCATCTACGCCTCCGCCCGGACGCGCGGGGCCGACCTCGACGTCGGCGAGACGCTCCGCGAGGCGTTCGGCCAGATCGGCGAGGCGGGCGGCCACGCGGACATGGCGGGCGCCCAGATACCCCTCGGCCTGCTCGGGAGCGTCGAGGAGGAGGCCGGCGACGAACTCCAGGCGATAATCAAGGACGTGGTCAACGACCGGTTCTTCGAGACGCTCCGCTCGCGGCCCGACTGGTCGCTCACCGAGCGCTTCGACGACGGCGTCGAGGGCGTCGAGGGCGTCGCCGTCGGGCAGGCCGACGACGAGTAGGGACCGCACCGACCGGGAGGCTTTTGCTCGGCACTCCCCTCCTCCGTGGTAATGGTCGACGGCGAGGAGCGCAAACTCCGCGTGAAGGACTACATGACGCGGGACGTGGCGACTGTCGATATCGACGAGACGGTCGCCGACGTGAAGCGACGCATCGCCGAGAACGAAGACCACAGCGGCTTTCCCGTCTGTGACGGCCGCCGGGTCCACGGGTTCATCAGCGCGCGCGACCTGCTGCTGGCCGACGACGACGAGCCGATGTTCAAGGCGATGAACGACGACCTCATCGTCGCTCACCCGGAGATGGGCATCAACGACGCCGCGCGCGTCATCCTCCGGTCGGGCATCCAGAAGCTCCCGGTCGTCGACGACGCGGGGAACCTCGTCGGCATCATTTCGAACGCGGACGTCGTCCGCAGTCAGATAGAGCGCGCCACCCCCGGGAAGGTGGACAAACTGATGGCGACCCTCCGGAACATCCACGGGGTCGGTATGCGCCAGGAGCGCCGGAAGGTCCCGTTGAGTCGGCTCGTCCCCACGCAGTCGAAGGTGTACACGGACGAACTGGAGGGGCGACGCTACGAACTGCAGAACGGCCTCGCCGAACCGCTCGTCGTCATCGACAACGGCGACGACGGCCTGTTGCTCGCCGACGGTCACCACCGCGTGAAGGCGGCCAGTCGCATCGGCGTCGAGGAGATGGACGCCTACGTCATCATCCTCGACGAGCAGGTCCCCCTCGGGATGGCCGAGACCGCCCGCAAGGGGAACCTCGGGAGCATCGACGACATCCAGGAGGTCGACTACGCCCACCACCCGCTGGTCGAGACGACGGAGCGGTTCCAGAACTCGGGCTGACGGTCACTCTTCGCACCGGGGTATTCACCCTCGAGAGGGCGTCAGACGGCCGCGACCGGCGGTTTTTTGCGCGTTCGAGTGGTACCACGTGGTACTCGGTATCTCCCCCCAATGAGCGTCGAGACAGCGCGACGAAACCGGCGGGCGGCCTCCGCAGCGGTCGCCATCGAGGGACTGACCAAGACCTACGGCGAGGTTCGGGCGGTCGACGGCGTCTCGCTGACGGTCGAGCGCGGCGAGGTGGTCGGCCTGCTCGGCCCGAACGGGGCGGGCAAGACCACGCTCATCAAGTGTGCGCTCGGCCTCCTCGTCCCGACGGCCGGGGCGATTCGCGTCGGCGAGGTGGACGTCAGGAGCGACACCGCGCGCGCCTACCGCGAGGTGAGCGCGATGCTGGAGGGCGCGCGCAACGTCTACTGGCGGCTCACCGTCCGCGAGAACGTCCGGTTCTTCGCCGGCCTCCAGGGCATCGACCCCCGGACCCGCCGGGAGACCCACGCCGACCTCATCGCGTCGCTCGGGCTCGCCGAGCAGGCGGACACGCCCGTCGTCGACCTCTCCCGGGGGATGAAACAGAAGACGGCGCTCGCGTGCACGCTGGCGCGCGAGACGCCGGTGGTGTTCCTCGACGAACCGACCCTCGGCCTCGACGTGGAGGCCTCGCTCGGCCTGCGCCAGCGCATCCGACGACTGGCCGACGAGGAGGGCCGGACCATCGTCCTCAGCAGCCACGACATGGACGTCGTCCAGGAGGTCTGTGACCGCGTGGTCGTCCTGAACGACGGCCGCGTCGTCGCCAACGGGAGCGTCGACGACCTGGTGGGCGCGTTCCGCGCGCGTGCCTACCGCGTCACCGTCTCGGCGGACCTCCCGCTCGCGGCCCGCGAGCGTCTCGAGCGCGCCCACCGCGTCGAGCGCTGGAGTCGGACCGCGAGCGGCCTCCGCTTCGAGGTGACGCTCGACGACGCGGCGGCGTTCTACGCCCTCGTCGACGACCTGCGCGAGACGGACGTCGACCTCGTCTCCGTGACGGCCGTCGAACCCGACCTCGAGGACGCCTTCCTACAGTTGACCGACAGGGTGGACCGGTGAGCGCGACGGTCGGCGAGACGGCGGTGCTCGCGCGGACCGTCGCCCGAAAGTCGCTCGTCCTCCGGCGACGCTACGCGTTCAACACGGTGACGAACCTGCTCACCGTCTACGTCTTCTTCGCGCTGGTGGTGTTCGGGGGGCGGACGCTCGCCCCCGGGGCCGTCGAGGACTCCCTGTCGGGCATCGTCGTCGGGTTCTTCCTCCTGCTGATGGCGAGCGTCGCCTACGCCGACCTCTCGTGGGAACTCATCCGCGAGGCCCAGTGGGGGACGCTCGAACAGCTCTACATGTCGCCGCTCGGCTTCGGGCGGGTGGTAGCGGTGAAGACGGCGGTGAACCTGCTGGTGAGTTTCGCCTACGGCGTCGTCTTGTTGGCGGCGATGCTCGTGACGACGGACGCGCGGGTGACCGTCGCCCCGATAGCCGTCCTCGTCCTCGGTGCGCTGACGCTCTGTTCGGCCGTCGGCGTCGGCTTCGCCCTCGGCGGCCTCGCGCTCGTGTTCAAACGCATCGAGAGCGTCTTCCAGCTCGTCCAGTTCGGCTTCGTCGCGCTCATCGCCCTGCCCGTCGAGTCCGTCCCGCTCGCGAAGCTCCTCCCGCTCGCGGTCGGGAGCCACCTCCTGCGCCAGACCATGAGCGAGGGGACGGCGCTGTGGGCGCTGCCGGCGGTCGACCTCGCACTCCTCGGACTGACGGCGGTCGGCTACGCGGGCGCCGGCTACTACGTCTTCCGCCTCGGCGCGCGCCGCGCCCGCCGGAGCGGCCGACTGGGGCAGTACTAGTACCGTCGTCATCGGGCGACGACACCGCCCCCGATTCACTGGCGATTGACACGTCTCTCCCCGGACTCGGACGAACATATATGGGGGCGGTCGGAGACGACCCGGTATGGTATACAGTTACGAACCGCATCACTTCGAGGCGTTCGAGGAAGGCCAGACGTTCCGGAGCCCCGGTCGAACCATCACCGAGACGGACGTCGTGATGCACGCCGCGACGACCAGCGACTGGAACGAACTCCACACGAACGTCGAGTTCGCCCGCGAGCGAGACTTCGACGGGCGCATCGCCCACGGTCCGATGACGTTCGTGCAGGCCATCGGGATGGTCATGCGGATCGGCATCCTCGAGCGGACCGCGTACGCGTTCCTCGGGATGGACCAGATGGTCCTGCCGAACCCGGTCCGCATCGGCGACACGGTCTCGGTCGACATCGAGGTCACCGAGACGAGGGAACTGGAGTCCCGCGACGACGTGGGCCTGGTGGTTTTCGAGACCGAGATGACCACACAGGAGGGGACGACCGTCTTCCGAGGCGACCTGAAGTTCTTCGTCCTCAAGACCGACCAGACCGAGTTCGGGGGTTGAACACCGGGGCGTCCGACCGTGCGACAGCGGTCGACCGAACCGCACCCGTCCGTCGACGGTCCACGACAAGCTATATGTGACGGGGTGATACTCGATACCGTATGTCGTTCGATTCGAGTGCTATCGAGACAGTGACCGTCGATTCGTACGGGACGCTCGTCGACCCGTCCGCCGTCGAGACGGCGCTGGCCGAACACGTCGACCAGGTGGAATCGGTGTCCGACCTGTGGCGAAGCCGGTCGCTCATGTACACGATGGTGAGCAACTTCACCGACGCGTACCGGCCGTTTTACGATATGAACCGGGACGCGCTCCGCTTCGCTCTCGAGAGCCACGGGGTCACGCTCCCCGCCGAGACGGTCGAGGACGTCCTGTCGACGTATCACGACCTCGACCCCTTCGACGACGTCCGGGGAGGGCTCGAGGCGCTCACCGACGCCGGATACGACGTGTACGTCCTCTCGAACGGGAACCCGGAGATGCTGGAATCGATGGTCGAGGCGGCGGCCATCGAGGACGTCGTCGCTGACCTGATCAGTGCCCACGAGATACGGACGTTCAAACCCGACGTCGACATCTACCGGCACGCGGCCGCGCGGACCGGCACGCCCATCGACGCGATCGCACACGTCGCCGGCCCGACGTTCGACGTCCAGGGAGCGATGCACGCGGGGATGCAGGGTGTCTGGATCGACCGCGACAGGGGACCGTGGGACCCGTCGGTCGAACGGCCGGACCTCGTCGTCGAGACGTTCTTCGAGTTCGCGGACGAGATCACGTCGTAGCGCGACCCGTCGCTCGACACTCACTCGTCGTTCGAATCGACCCGACGACCCGGACGAACGCGGAGGATGATCGACGAACGCTAGAACTCACGGCGGATACCGGTTGTACGAACGGATATCGCTCCGTATCAACATAAGAACTTAATAGTTGTATTGACACGGGGGGTAGTGTATGCAGACACATACCAAAGAAGCGCTCGCATCGGTGGGCGCGGCACTGGCACTCGTCGCTGTGATTCACTCGGGAATCTGGTTCACGATGTTCGGGACCCCCGACGTCACCGTGCTGGGGTTCCCGTTTCACTACTTCTGGATGGTGGCCGGCGGGCCGGCGGTGATGTTCGTCCTGTACTGGGTGTACTACCAGTACGTCACCACCTCGATAATGGCGGAGAAAGAGCAACTGAAGGCGGCCGCGAACGACGCCAGAACGCGCGGCGAGGTCGGTGCGACGGGTGGGGGCGATGATTGAGCCGCTCCAGCAGGCCGGTGAGTACCCGTTTCAGGAGACGTTCACGGACCTGCTGTTCCCGCTGTTGATCATCGGTGTGACGTTCGTCGTCTACTACGGCATCAGCTACTACATGAAGGGTCGGATCCACGGGACCGACGACTACATGGTGGCGGGTCGGACCATCGGTTCGTTCGTCAACGGGTCGGCGATCTCCGCGACGTGGGAGAGCCTGGCGACGTTCATGGGGGTCGTCGCGTTGATGATAACCGTCCAGATCCCGTTTCTGGCGGTGTGGACGAACTTCCTGCTCTCGATTCCGCTGATCGTCATCCTGTACGGCCAGACGCTCCGCCGACTGGGTTCGTACACCCCCGCGACGTTCTGTAAGGACCGCTACGGAAACGCGACGTCCGTGGTGATGGCGCTGCTCATCGTGTTCGTGATGCTCATGTACGCGCTCGGGCAGTTCATCGGGCTCGCACAGATCGCGGAGATCCTCTTCGGCTGGGACTACACGCTCTCGCTGTTCGTCATCGCCGCGCTGGTCACCGGTTACGTCGTCATCGCCGGGATGTGGGGCGTCTCGTACAACTCGGCCCTGCAGTTCTGGATCATGTTCACGGCGGCCTTCGTCCCGATGATGTTCGTCCTCAACCAGCTGGGGTCGAGCGGCTGGTTCTTCCCGCCGCTCGGCTACGGGGACCTCGTGCCGGAGATGCAGGCGGCCAACCCCGGCTTCTTCGACATGGTGTACGACACCCGCTGGTACTTCGCGATGTTCCTCGCGATGGCGCTCGGGCCGGTCGGGATGCCCCACCTCGCCCAGCGTATCTTCACCAGCCGCAACGTCGAGGCCGGCCGCAAGACCGTCTTCTGGTTCATCGTCGTCACCGCCCTGATGTTCGCGACCATCTACGCCGTCGCGTTCGCCGGCGTCTTCTGGCTGGGAAACGAGGGGTACGAGATCGCGGACGCCGACCTGGACAAGATGATCTTCTACCTCAACTTCGCGTTCAACGGCAACACCATCACCGGCTACGTCGTCGCCGGCGCGATCGCGGGCGGTCTCTCGACGGTGAGCGGCCACATGCTCGCGATCAGCGCCGCCGTCGCGAACGACGTCATCGAGGCGTTCGAACTCGACATGACCAGCGACCGCAAGACGCAGTTCGGCTACGCCTCGGTCGTCGCGGCCGGTCTCGTCATCGCCCTGATCGCGCTCGACCCGCCCGCGTTCCTCGTCGTGAGCATCCTGTGGGCGTTCGCTATCAGTGCCGCCGCGATCACGCCGACGATCGTCCTCGGCGTCTGGTCCGCCCGGGTGAACCGCTACGGGGCGATCGCCTCGAGCGTCGTCGGGTTCGCGACCGTCGTCGTCCTCTCGCCACACGCGTTCGACGGAATCGGTGCGGGAGCCGAGGGGCTGACGGCGAGCCTCGGCATCGACGCGATCATGATCGCGTTCCCGCTCTCGATCATCACGTTCGTCGTCGTCTCGCTCGTCGCCGAGCGAATCGACGCCCTCGGCGTCGATCCGGCGGGCACCCGGTCGCTCATCAACGAGATGCACGGCTACCCCGACGACGGTACCGAGCGCTTCACCAGCGCGACGCCGCTGATCGTCCTCGCACTGCTCATGCTGCCGATCCTCTGGTGGGGGGTCCAGCCCTGGTAAGCTAACTGGCTGCCAGTCCGAACCCGACCATGCAGTTCTTCGGTACGCCACTCGGAACCGCACTCTGGGCACTCATCGGTGTCGGGACCGCCGCCCTCGCGGTCACCAACGGGAACCGGGTGACCGCCGTGATCGCGACCGGCTGGCTCGCGCTCGCCGTGTTCAGTTTCTACGAATACCGGAAGGGCGACGGGTAGCGCCGGAGTCCGCCCTCGTCGCTCCAAGCCGGAACCGTGGGCGCGTTCGGCCGGTCCGACGTCGCGCGAGTACGCGATGGGGTAGCACGAACGGCGGGTCGACGATGGTGGTCGGTCGAAACCCACGGGCTCGACCGGCCCGTTAACTGATAACAAGACTTTAGAATCTCGCCACTGACGTCATACCAATGTTCGACGAGGACGACCTGCGCGAGATACGTGCCGAGCGCGAGCGGTGGGAGGACGAGACGCTCGACCCGGCACTCGACGCTCACGGCGAGCGCAAGGAGCGCTTCGCCACGGTGTCGAACCACGAGGTCGACCGCCTCTACACGCCCGAGGACGTCGCGGACCTCGACTACGACGACGACGTCGGCTTCCCCGGCGAACCCCCCTACACGCGGGGGCCGTACCCGACGATGTACCGCGGGCGGACGTGGACGATGCGCCAGTTCGCCGGCTTCGGCACCGCAGAGGAGACCAACGAGCGCTTTCACTACCTCATCGAGGAGGGCCAGACGGGACTGTCGACGGCCTTCGACATGCCGAGTCTGATGGGCCTCGATTCGGACGACCCGATGAGCATCGGCGAGATAGGGAAAGAGGGCGTCGCCGTCGACACCCTGCGCGACATGGAGATCCTCTTCGACGGTATCGACGTCGGCGAGGTCTCGACCTCCTTCACCATCAATCCGAGCGCGCCCGTCGTCTACGCGATGTACATCGCGCTGGCCGACCAGCAGGGCGTCCCCCGCGAGCGGATTCGCGGCACCCTCCAGAACGACATGCTCAAGGAGTTCATCGCCCAGAAGGAGTGGGTCATCCCCCCCGAACCGAGTCTCGACCTCGTCACCGACACCGTCGAGTACGCCGTCGAGAACACCCCGAAGTTCTACCCCGTCTCCGTCTCGGGCTACCACATCCGCGAGGCCGGCTCGACCGCCGCCCAGGAGGCCGCCTTCACGCTCGCCGACGGCTTCGCCTACGTCGAGGCGGCCCTCGACCGTGGCCTCGACGTCGACGAGGTCGGCCCCATCCTCTCGTTCTTCTTCAACTCCCACAACTCCGTGCTGGAGGAGGTGGCGAAGTTCCGCGCCGCCCGGCGCATCTACGCCCGCGTGATGGCCGAGCGCTACGACGCGACGACGGACGAGGCCAAGCGCCTGAAGTTCCACACCCAGACCGCCGGCCAGTCGCTCACCGCACAGCAACCGCTCAACAACATCATCCGCGTCACGCTGCAGGCGGCGGCCGCCGCCATGGGCGGCACCCAGTCGCTGCACACCAACAGCTACGACGAGGCGCTCGCGCTCCCCTCCGAGGAGGCGGTGCGCATCGCGCTTCGCACCCAGCAGATCATCGCCGAGGAGTCGGGGCTCGCCGACATCGTCGACCCACTGGGTGGGAGCTACGCCGTCGAAGCACTGACCAACGAGATGGAGGCGGAGGTGATGACCTACATCGACGAGATAGCGGAGATGGGCGAGGGCTCCATCCGCGACGGTATCCTCCGGGGCATCGAGGAGGGGTACTTCCACCGCGAGATTCAGGACGCCGCCTACGAGTACCAGGAACGCGTCGACAGCGGCGAGGAGACGGTCGTCGGCGTCAACAAGTACACCACCGACGGGGAGGCGGACACCGACATCCTCCACGTCAGCGACGAGGTGGCCGACCGCCAGCTCGCCCGCCTGGAGGAAGTGAAGGACGAGCGTGACGACGAGCGCGTCGAGGAGACGCTCGCGGCCCTCGACGACGCCATCCAGTCCGGCGAGAACACGATGCCCTACGTCATCGACGCCGTGAAAGCCTACGCGACGATGGGCGAGATAATGGACGTCTTCGAGGCCGAGCACGGCAGCTACACCGAGACCGTCTCGCTCGCGTGAGCCTCCGGGGGGACCACCGTTCCTCCGGCCGAGTCGACACGACCCGGACCGACGCGATGTCGGTCCGGTGCGGACCCGCCGAACCGCCCTCCGTGCTACTGTTATGCGTGGTTCGTTAACCCTATTATCACGGCAGTAAACGACTAGCGTGGTGACAGTAGTTCATGGTCGAACCGGAGGAAAGTAAGCTCGAATCGCGGCTGCGAGAACAGGAGTACTTCCGGCCGTCGTCGAAGTTCGTCGGACAGGCAAACGTCAGCGACCCGGCCGTCTACGACCGGTTCGACGAGTTCCCGGGGGGGTTCGAGGAGTACGCGGAACTCCTCGACTGGGACGAGCACTGGGACCAGGTGCTCGACGCGTCGAACCCGCCGTTCTACGGCTGGTTCACCGGGGGGAAACTGAACGCGTCGTACAACTGCATCGACCGCCACCTGGAGGAGCGCAAGGACCAGACGGCGCTGCTCTGGGAGGGTGAACACGGCGAGGTGCGCCGCATCGCCTACCAGGACCTCTACCGGGAGGTGAACGAACTGGCCGCGGCGCTCCGGGCGGCGGGCGTCGAGGAGGACGACGTGGTGACGCTGCACCTGCCGATGGTGCCGGCACTGCCCATCACGATGCTCGCCTGCGCGCGCATCGGCGCACCCCACAGCGAGGTGTTCGCGGGCTTCT